>DATFEO010000187.1:0-11956 GCA_035250985.1 Sphingomicrobium sp.
GATGCCCCGGATGGGATTCGGACGCCGGCTCGGTAACGGCGGCGCCCTTGGCTTTATCGTTCATTCGTGCCCTGCGCCGCCCAACTTGCTGCGGCGCGGGGCACTAGCACCGGTAAAAATGCGCTGCAATCGTTCGCGCTCCTGTCTATAGGCCCGCGAAATTCCCATCATTGGAGCGAACGAACAATGCGCGTCGGAGTGCCGAAGGAAATCAAGGTGCATGAATACCGGGTCGGCATGACGCCGGCTTCGGTGGCGGAGCTGACGGCCGCCGGGCACCAGGTCGTCGTCGAAACCGGCGCCGGCAACGGGATCGACTGCCCGGACAAGGCCTTCGTCAAGGCTGGGGCTGAGATCCTCCCCGACGCGGCAGCGGTGTTCAAGGCCGCGGACATGATCGTCAAGGTGAAGGAGCCGCAGGCCCAGGAAATTGCCTTGCTCGAACCGCGCCACATCCTCTTCACCTACTTGCACCTCGCCGCCGACAAGCCGCAGGCAGAAGGGCTGATGGAGTCGGGCGCGACCTGCATTGCCTATGAAACGGTGACGTCGCGCAGCGGCGCGCTGCCTCTTTTGAAGCCGATGAGCGAGGTGGCCGGCCGCATGTCGGTCCAGGTCGGCGCCCACTATCTCGAGAAAGAGCCCGGCGGCCGCGGCGTGCTCCTCGGTGGCGTGCCCGGCGTCGCTCCGGCCCGGGTGGCAATCCTTGGCGGCGGCGTCGCCGGCATCAACGCCGCGCAAATGGCGACCGGCCTGCGCGCCGATGTCACCATCTATGACATCAGCAATGATCGACTGGCCGAGCTCGACATGCACTTCGGCAGCCAGATCAAAACTGCTTATGCCTCGAAGGATGCCATCGCCAACGCGGTGCAAAAGGCTGAGTTGGTGATCGGCGCGGTGCTCGTGCCCGGCGCCGCCGCTCCCAAGCTCGTCACCAGGGAAATGTTGAAGACGATGAAGCGCGGCAGCGTGCTGGTCGACATCGCCATCGACCAGGGCGGTTGCTTTGAAACCAGCCATCCGACGACGCATTCCGATCCGGTCTTCGTCGTTGACGGCATCATCCATTATTGCGTCGCCAACATGCCGGGCGCGGTTGCGCGGACCAGCGCGTTCGCGCTCAACAATGCGACCCTGCCATTCGCGCTGAAGATTGCCAATCTGGGCGCCGAGGAAGCGATGCGGCAGGATCCGCACCTCGCCAACGGCCTCAACGTCTCGGGCGGGAAGATCCGTCACGAGGCCGTCGCGGAGGCGCTCGACCTCCCCTACGAAGCGGCCTGACTCTCGAGCATCGCCACTCCGTCCTCGACCAGGGGCCGCCAGTCGGCCTCGGCGGGGGCGGAGGCGAGCAGCGCCCGCCATTCGGCCAGCGCGGCGTCCCTTTGACCTGAGCGCAGCATGGCCAGGCCGTGGAAGAATTTCGGCGCTGCGCTCCATGGCGCCAGCTTTTCTGCTCGCGAGAAGGCCAGCTCCGCCGCCGGCGTCATCGCGCCGGCGTGGTCCACCAGCGCATTGCCGAGCCCGACCCAGAGAGCAAAATCGTCCGGATGAGCGCGGAGGCCCGATTGCACCAGCCCCACCGCCTCCTCAGTCCTGCCGCGCGCTGCGTAGCTGTCGGCGAGGATCAGCCAGCGCTCTGAGCTGGTGAACTGGCCAAGCAGCATATGGCGAGCCTTTGCCAAAGGTATGTAGCTGGCGTTGGCCGTGCCTTGACTTGGCGATCCAGGCATGCCGGGACGGCCTTGAAGCGCATAGCCCGCGCCGCCGAACATCAGCGCCGCAGCGACCATGGTCAGTACCGCGCCGGTAACACCCAGCAGCCGCAACGCACCTAGCGTCAGACCGGTCAGCAAGAGCAGGAGGAGAAGGCCGTTCATCGCGATCGCCTCCGCAAACGGGAGCGGGCCAGCCAGGCGCCAAGCCCGAGCAGGACCAGCGGGGCCGCCCACAGGGGCCAGGTCACCGGCTCGACCGATGGCTGGTAGCTGACCCAATTGCCGTAGCGCTCGACCAGCCAGCGGCGGATGTCACTCGGCGGTTCGCCCGCGGCGATCCGGCTGCGGACCATGTGCCGCATGTCACCGGCTAGCTCGGCGTCGCTGTCAGCGATCGACTGGCCCTGGCAGACGAGGCAGCGCAGTTGCTCCATCAGCGCCTTGGCCTGTGCCTCCTGTCTGGGGTCGGGCAATTGCCGGTCAGCCCATTCGGCGGGCGGCAGGTTCGAATCTGCAAGCGCGGGCGAGGCGAAGAGAAGCATCACTGCAAGCACCATCTTCATCGCGCCTGCTCCAGCTCGGCGAGAACCGTTCCCACATCCTGAGGCATGATCGGGCCGACATGCTGGTATCGGATGACGCCGCGGCCATCGACGACGAAACTTTCGGGAACGCCGGAGGAGCCAAGGGCCAACTGCACATTGCTCTGCAGGTCGGCGCCGATCCGCTCATAGGGGTCGCCGTTGCGCTGCAGGAACGCCGCGACATCCTCGGGCTTGTCGCGGACGGCGATGCCGTCGATGGCGACGCCCCAAGCCTCCAGCTCGGCGAGCACCGGCGCCTCGGCGATGCATGGCACGCACCAGCTGGCGAAGAAGTTGACCAGCCGCGGCTTGCCGGTCGCAAGGTCGGCGGAGGATAGGCTCGCGTGGCCCGCCAGCGCCGGCGGCAGCGCGAATGCCGGCACGGGCTTGCCCTCGAGCTGTGAGCGTATGGTCATGTCGGCCGGCTGCATCAGCCGCCAGGCGACGAAGCCGACGAAGGCGAGCAGTAAGGCCAGCGGAACGAAGCGCAACCCGCGGCTCATCACAGCGCCTCCCTGCCCCAGCGCCGCTCGCGCCACAGCCGCCCGACGAGCGCAATCAGTCCCCCGAGCCCGATCAGCCCGCCGCCCAGCCAGATCAGAGTCACGAACGGCTTCCACCACAAACGCAGCTGCCAGCCGTCAGCACGCTGCTTGCCGATGACCGCGTAGAGCTGACCGTTCCAGTTGGTCAGGATGGCCGCCTCGCTGGTCTCGGTGTAGGGCGAGGTGAAGACCCGTGCCTGCGGCCGCAAGGTCTCCGCCCCGCTGCCGCGCGAGGCCCGCAAGTGCCCTTCGATCGCCGTCCAGTTCGGTCCGGCGACCGGCGCTACACCAGCCAGCTCGACCAGCCACGGACCGACATGGAGCTTGTCGCCCGGACTCGCCACCGCCAGCTTCTCCCGCGTGAAAGCGCTCTCGCTGGCCATGCCGATCAATGCGACGCCGACACCCAGATGCGCGACCACCATGCCCCATACCGCAAGCGGCGTTCGGTTCAGGCTGCGGCCGAACAAGGGCATGATGCTGGCCGGAAGCAGGGCGATGCCGAGCGCCAGCCCCAGGCGCGCGAGGATGCTCATCCCGGGAACGAAGGCGAAGGTCACCGCAAGCACCGCGGCCGCGGTCAGTGCCGACGGCAGCACCCACTTCGCCAGCGGCCTCTTGTCACGGCGCCAGCGCAGTACCGGCCCGATGAACAGCAAGGCGGCGAGCAGCAGCGCCAGCGGCCCGGCGACGGCGTTGAAATAGGGCGGGCCGACCGACAATTTCTCGCCGCTCAGCGCCTCGGCAATGATCGGATAGAGCGTGCCGACAAAGACGACCCCGAGGATGACGCTGAAGAGCAGGTTGTTGACCACCAGCGCGCCCTCGCGGCTGACCGGATCGAACGGCGCGCCTTCGCGGATCGTGGCGGCCCTCGCCGCGAACAAGGCCAAAGCGGCGCCGACGTAGATCGCCAGCAAAACGAGGATGAAGGTGCCGCGCTGCGGGTCGACGGCGAAGGCATGGACCGAGGTCAATATGCCTGAGCGGACCAGGAACGTGCCGACCATCGACATGGAGAAAGCGACGACGGCGAGCATCATCGTCCAGCTCTTGAGGCCGCCGCGCGCCGCCAGCACATTGACCGAATGCAGGAGCGCGGTGGCTGCCAGCCACGGCATCAGCGAGGCATTTTCGACGGGGTCCCAGAACCACCAGCCGCCCCAGCCCAGCTCATAATAAGCCCAATAGCTGCCGGCCGTGATGCCAAGCGTCAGGAAAACCCAGCTCGCCAGCACCCAGGGCCGCATCGCCCGTGCCAGCGCCGCATCGACATTGCGCGTCAGCATGGCCCCAACGGCAAGGCTGAAGGCAACCGACAGGCCGACATAGCCGACGTAGAGGGTCGGCGGATGGAAGGCGAGACCCGGGTCCTGAAGCAAGGGATTGAGTCCCCTGCCCTCCGCGGGCGCCGGATCGAGCCGCGAGAACGGGTTCGAAGCGAACAGCAGGAACGCGTAAAAGCCAAGTCCCAGCGCCGCCTGCGCGCCAAGGGTTGCGACCAGCATCTTCTCGCCGACGCGCCGCTCGAGCAGGGCCAGGGCCGCACCGGCCAGCGACAACACCGCGACCCAGAGCAGCATCGATCCTTCGTGGTTCCCCCAGGCGCCGGCGAATTTGTAGAGCCAGGGCTTGGCGCTGTGGCTGTTGGCTGCGACCAGCTCGACGCTGAGGTCGGTGCGCAGGAAGAGGATGATCAGCGCGATGAAGGCGACCAAGGTCAGGGCGCCTTGCGCGACTGCAATCGGCCGGGCCGCCTTCAGCCCCGCTTCCTTGCCGATGCCGAGGGCCAGAAGCAGCTGCAGGAGGGCCAAGGCGGCGGCCAGCCATAAAGCGGCGAGGCCGAGCTCGGCGATCATTTGGCAAGCGTCTTTTCGACGGCATGCTCGGCGGCCTGGTTGCCAAGCTGCGGCGGCATATAGCGCTCGTCATGCTTGGCGAGAATCTCATCGGCGACAAACGTGTCGCCCTGCATCCGCCCTTCGGCGACGACTCCGCTTCCTTCACGGAACAGGTCGGGCGTGATGCCGGTGTAGCGTACCGGGATGCGCGCCTCGCCATCGGTAACGAGAAAACGGATTGTCACGCCGTCGCTTTCCTGGCGGATGGACCCTTTCTCGACCATGCCGCCGACGCGTATGGCGCGGCCCTGCTCGGCCTTGCCGATGGCGATTTCCACCGGCGTGAAGAAATAAGCGGCCCGGTCCCTGAGGCCCCACATGGCGAGCAGCACGGCTGCCAGCACGGCGGCGATCGCCAATCCGGCGAGCAGCAACCTCTGGTGCTTGGGTTTCATCGATCCCGCTTCAGCGAATCCGCTTGGCGCTCGGCCGCGCGCATGCTCCGCCAGGCCCAGGCGAGCAGGCCCAGCGTCGCCAGCCCGGTGATCGCATAAGCGGCGATGACGAATGGCCAGGCATTCATTCCGCGGTCGCCCGCCTCAGCCGCGCCTCGGCCTTTGCCCGCGCCAGCTCGGCGCGCATTCGCATCAGCACCGCCGCGCCAAACAGGAAGCTGAAGCCGATCAAGGTCAAAGGCAGCGGCCAGAGAAGCTCCGGCGCGATCGACGACCCGCCGGTGACGCTGATCGACTGGCCCTGGTGCAGCGTGCGCCACCACAGCACCGAATAATGGATGATCGGCAAGTTGATGGCGCCGACCAGCCCGAACAGGGCGGCCATCCTGCCGTCGCCACCCCGCTCCCGTTCCGCAGCGGCGAGCGCAATGTAGCCGAGGTAGAGGAAGAACAGGA
This sequence comes from Sphingomicrobium sp., assembly GCA_035250985.1. Lineage (GTDB taxonomy): Bacteria > Pseudomonadota > Alphaproteobacteria > Sphingomonadales > Sphingomonadaceae > Sphingomicrobium. The sequence goes on from DATFEO010000187.1 coordinate 5,603, forward strand.
TCAGCATCGATGTCAGGCGCCCGTCCCACTCCCACCAGGTGCCCCACGCGGGACGGCCCCAGATCGATCCGGTTGCCAGGCAGATGGCGGCAAAGGTCGCTCCCGCCGGCGCCAGCGCCCGCCCGGCTACCGCCGACAGCGGATGACGCCAGACCAGCTGCATCAGGCTGGCGACGGCGATTCCGGCCCAGCCGGCCATCCCCAGCCAGGCGGCCGGGACATGCACATATAGGATGCGGACGCTCTCGCCCTGCAGATAATCGGGCGGCGTGACGAACAGGCCGCCGATCGCGCCCGCGACCAGCAGCAGCAGGCCAACGGCCAGGAACCAGCCGGTGGCCGGCCTGGCGAATCTCAGGAAGCGGGCGGGATTGGCATAGCCATGCATTGCGGCGCTTCTAGTCCCTCGGTCTCCGTGCCGCCAATCAGCCGCGGCCGATCAGCTTCTGGGCCATGGCGTCGGCCACCGCCGCCGGATCGCGGCCGCTGGCGGCGCTCTCCGACCAGATCTGCTCAAGCCGCACCGGAATGCCATGGATCCGCTCCCGGACGAGATTCGCGTCGCCGTCGCCGAGGTATTCGGTGCAGACGTTGATGATACCGCCGGCATTGATGACGTAATCGGGAGCGTAGAGGATGCCGCGCGCGTGCAGTCGTGCGCCGTCCTGCGGAGTCGCCAGCTGGTTGTTGGCTCCGCCGGCCACCACCGGGACGCGCAGCGCGGCAATGCTCTGCTCGGTAAGGATCGCACCAAGCGCATTGGGGCTCAGCACGTCCGCTTCGAGCGTCAGGATCTCGTCCGTCGGAACGACCGAACCGCCGGTGGCGTCGGCAAGCTTTTTCGCCTTGGCCTGGTCGACGTCGGTGATCGACAGCCTCGCACCTTCGGCGCAGGCGTGCATGGCAACGCCGGTAGCGACGCTGCCGGCGCCCTGCATTGCGATATGCAGCCCCTCCAGGCTGTCCTTGCCGAGCGCGCGCTTCACGGCCGCCTTAACGCCCAGGAACACTCCGAGCGAAGTATGCGGACCCGGGTCGCCGCCGACGTCGCCGGCCGAATTGGGCAAGCCGGCGACATATTGGGTCGTGCGCCGGACCTCGATCATGTCGTCGACGTTGATGCCGACGTCCTCGGCGGTCACATACCGCCCTCCAAGGCGATCGACCGCCTTGCCGAAGGCATGCAGCAGGTCGGGCGATTTCTGGCGGGATTCGTTCGCCAGGATCACCGACTTGCCGCCGCCCAGGGGCAGGCCTGCCATCGCATTCTTGTAGCTCATCCCGCGCGACAGGCGTAGCGCGTCGACAAGGGCTTCCTCGTCCTTGGCATAGTGCCAAAAACGGGCGCCGCCCGCGGCCGGGCCAAGGTGACTCGAATGAACGGCGATGATCGCCTTGAGGCCGCACTTCTCGTCCGTGACGAAGTGGATTTCCTCATGCGCGTCAAAATCGGGGCAGCCCCAGGGGGTGGTCATGATGGTGCTTGGTTCCAGGTCGCTACGGTCAAATGGGGCGATCGACGGGACTTGAACCCGCGACCCCTGGTACCACAAACCAGTGCTCTAACCAGCTGAGCTACGATCGCCATAACGCCTTGGATAAGGCGCGCGGGCTCCTTAAGGGCGGAAGCCCTTGGTTGGCAAGCGAAGCGCCCATGATCAACGATACCATCCGCAAGTTCGGCTATCCCGCCACCCTGCTGCGCGAATATGAGCATTGGCTCGTGCTGTTGAGGCCGAGCCAGGTCACCGCCGGCTCGCTGGTCCTAGCCGCCAAGAGCGATGCCAGGGCCTATGGCGAGCTTCCATCGGCGGCATTTGTCGAACAGGGCACTGCGATCGCGGAAATCGAGGCGACGCTGCGCAAAACCATTGCCTATGAACGCATCAACTACCTCATGCTGATGATGGTCGACCCGCACGTCCACTTCCATGTCATTCCGCGCTACGCAGGCAGTCGCGATTTCGCCGACATCGAGATCAAGGATCATGGCTGGCCGGGACCACCGGACCTCAAGTCGGCGATTGCCCTCGACCAGGACTCGATCGCCGCCGGCCGCGACGTCCTGGCGTCGGAATGGTGTTCAGCTAAGACTAATTCAAATTAACGCACAATATCATATGACTTGCGCAACGACCTGCAGAGGAGCAAGGCGGCCCCGGGAGGGTGCGCGCTGATGGCGAGTCGCGCCGACAGCATTCATGGCTTTGCCAGCGTCTCGCTCAAGGAGACGCTGATTAACGCCGGACTTGCGCCCGAACTTGCCGCGCTCCTCGAGGAAATGCCGCACCGTACGGCCCAGGTCGACCCGCGCAGACCCTTCCGCGAGCCCGGGGTCGCCCGCAACGAGGTCATGTTCGTCAAGTCGGGCATCCTGTCCAAATACAAGCCCGACGGCGCCGGCCGCCGCCAGATCGTTGCCCTGCGCTTTCCCGGCGAGGGCATCCTGCCTCGCGAGGGAATGGCCGGATATGGCATCCAGGCGATCATCCGCACCGAGGTAATGATCGGCAAGGCCGAGGATTTCGATCCGATTGTCGAGGAGAACCCGGAGCTTGCCCGCTTCTTCTGGCGCCTGGTCCAGCGCAACGAGGCGATCGGATACGAATGGCTGGTCAACTGCGGGCGCCGGGATTCGACCGCGCGCGTCGCCCATCTCCTGTGCGAAACGGCTACCCGCAGCGGTATCGACGTCGACCATCAAGCGATGGTCAACCCGTTCACCCAGCAACAGATCGCCGACATCACCGGCCAGACGTCGGTCAACGTCAACCGCGTTTTCGCCGATCTCGAGCGGCAGGGCCTGATCCGGCGCGAGGGCCGGCAGATCTTCTTCCAGGACTGGCCAGAGATACGACGGGTCGCCAGCTTCCAGCCAAGCTACCTGGAATAGCCGGCCCTAGGGATTGCTGTCCGGCAGACGGATGGAATCCGGACCCGTCGCTTCGGTGTCCCAATTTGATTGGTCGCCGCATTGCCACGGTGCCGGCGTACTGGCTGTCGCGAGTTCGGCCGGCTGCGGCGCGGCGGCCGTCAGCGGCCAATCGAGGATACGGCCGTAGCGCGACACGGCGGCTATGACGCCAGGCTCGCGCTGGAGTGCGCGAATGCGCCGGTTCATGTCCTTGCGGAACTCGCTTTGGACTTTTGGGTCGGCGAAGGGCTGCATCCAGCGCAGCGCGTCTTCCCGTTCGTCTTCGTCGGCAAGTGCATCGAGCAACGCTGCGCGCGCATCCGCCGCCCTGTCCAGGCAGAGCAGGACGAAGAGCCTCGCCGAGACATCCAGCGACTTGAGGTTGCCCGCCGGCAACACCGCGCCGCTTCCATTTTGGAATGAGGCGCAGCTTCCCGCCGCCCGCAGCCAGGCGATCCCCTTCTCGCCCTCATTGTCCTCGGGCGTACCCGCGGCCTTGAGCGATCGATCGAAGAGGGCCGCCGCCCGCCCGAACTCGCCCCGTTCGAGCAGCATGGCGGCATAGACGGGGCGCGAGACTCCACCGGAGCGGCGCATGACATCCTCCGCCTTGGTCCATCGATCGACCTTGGTCAGGCTTTGGGCGAGATCGGATGCAATCGAACGCGCCACCAGGTCGCTAGGGCAATTGTAGGCGCGCATGAAACGGACCAGGAAGGCGCTGTTCAAGGCTTCATATTGATGAGCCTGCTGCAGGGCCTCGGCATAAGCGACGGCCGAGAGCGGGTCGCCGCGTTGCAGCCACTCGTCCCGCGCGCCGGTCAGGTATTCCCGCCATGCGCGCTCGAGCCTTGGGCCGGCAATGGCGACCACGTCATCTCGTAGCGGCGCCAGGCGATCGTCGATCAGGATCAGGTGAAGCGATGCGGGACTGCGCACCGCGCGCAGCAGGCGCCGCGCCGGCTCGATCCGCTCCGAGGCTAGTTCATCCCGGATGGCGGCGATGGCGAGGTAGGAGCGCAGGCTCGCCGACCCACGCGTCCATCCCGCGTGGAGCAGCGCCTTGGCAAGTGCGACGGTGCGTCTTTTGTCGGACTTGCTGTCGAGCTCGCCGGTAAGCTTCGAAACCGTGGCCGGCGAAACCAGCTGCACGATCGGACCCGCCCCGGCGGCGACGGCGATCAAGCTGTCGGCGCTCCGCTCGGGCTGGTCATTGGCCAGGGCCGCTTCCGCAATCAGTACCGCCGACGCCGGCGACGCCGGGTTGCGGGCCGCAAAGGCTTCCGCCTCCGCGAGCGACAGTCCCCCGGGCTTGCTCTTGCTGCTGAGCAGCGTGCGCACGGCATCGACCGCAACGCGCTGGTCATGGGTCAGCGACCGGTCGGACCCGATCCGGCTGAGACGGCTGTGCATCGCGTCGACAGTGCCGCCGGCGTTGAGGATGGCGACTAGCCGTTGCTCGAACGGCGCTGAGGGTTGGGCGCAAAGCGGGCTTGCTGACAGCAGCAACGCGCCGGCAAGGATCGCCCGGGAAAGCATACGCACCCGCTAAGCCGATGATTTGCAGGGAAGATTAGGCGCAGTACAGCGCCTGCTGCAAGCGGGTTTGTGCGGGCGATGCGCTCTACGCCATGCCCGGCATTGGCTGCGAGGAGGCATGGTGGGCGCGACAGGGATTGAACCTGTGACCCCACCCGTGTGAAGGGTGTGCTCTACCGCTGAGCTACGCGCCCATGCCTTGGCGGATGCGTGCCGATAATGATGGCGGCCGGGACTGTCTAGCCTACTGAACCGCGTCCTTGAGGATCTTGCCTGGCCGGAACTTGGGCTGGGAGCTGGCCTTGATCTGCATCGGCTCGCCGGTGCGCGGGTTGCGGCCGGTCGAGGCCTTGCGGCGAGTCACGGAGAAATTGCCGAACCCCACCAGCCGAACCTCATCGCCGCGCTTGAGTGCGGAGGTGATGACTTCCAGCATCGTCTCCACCGCTCGCGCCGAGTCCGAGCGGCTGAGCCCCGCACGGTCTGCGACGTGGCCGATCAAATCCTGCTTGTTCATTCCCCACTCCCGAGCTTTGGCCGCGGGACTCGCGGACGCACAGAAACCGGGACTTAAGGCCATTTTCGGGGCCTAAGTCAAAGTTCTTAATGACGAACGGACGCACTTTCCGACGAAGCGTGGGGAGGAACCACGGGTTCGGTCGCATGCTCGTCCGTCTCAGTCCATTCGATCGCCTCGACCGGCTCGGCCAAGGCGCGCGCGAGGACCTCATCGACATGGGAGACCGGCACGATCTCCAGATGGTCCTTCACCGTCGCCGGGATCTCGGCCAGATCCTTTTCATTCTCCGACGGGATCAGCACGGTTGTGATGCCGCCGCGCAGCGCTGCCAGCAGCTTCTCCTTGAGTCCGCCGATCGGCAGCACGCGACCGCGCAGCGTCACCTCGCCGGTCATGGCGACGTTGCGGCGCACGGGAATGCCGGTCAGGGTCGAGATCATCGCCGTCACCATGCCGACGCCAGCCGACGGCCCGTCCTTGGGCACCGCCCCTTCGGGCAAATGGACGTGGATGTCCTTGCGCGTGAAGACCGTCGGCTTGACGCCGTAGGACGGCGAGCGCGCCTTGACGAAGCTCATCGCCGCCTGGATCGACTCCTGCATGACCTCGCCAAGCTTGCCGGTGGTCTTGATCTGGCCCTTGCCGGGAACGGTCACGGCCTCGATGGTCAGCAGCTCCCCGCCGACCTCGGTCCAGGCGAGGCCGGTCACGGCACCGATCTGGTCTTCTTCCTCGCCGACGCCGTAACGGAACTTCCGAACGCCGAGGAAATCGGACAGGTTCTCGAGCTTAAGCTCTACCTTGTCGGTCTTGCCTTCCAAGATCAGGCGCAGCGACTTGCGCGCGACCTTGGCCAGTTCACGCTCCAGCGTGCGTACGCCCGCCTCCCGCGTATAATGGCGGATCATGCCGCGCAGGCCCTCGTCGGTGAAGACAAGCTCGCCGTCCTTCACCCCGTGGGCTTCCAACTGCTTCGGGATCAGGTGCCGCCGCGCGATCTCGACCTTCTCATCCTCGGTGTAGCCCTCGAGCCGGATGATCTCCATGCGGTCGAGCAGCGGCTGCGGCATGTCCAATGAGTTCGCGGTCGTGACGAACATCACGTCCGACAAATCATAGTCCAGCTCCAAGTAATGGTCCTGGAAGCGGCTGTTCTGCTCGGGGTCGAGCACTTCCAGCAGCGCTGACGCGGGGTCGCCGCGAAAGTCCGTCCCGAGCTTGTCGATCTCGTCGAGCAGGAACAGGGGGTTCGACGTCCCCGCCTTCTTCAGGTTGGCAATGATCTTGCCCGGCAGCGAGCCGATATAGGTCCGGCGGTGTCCGCGGATCTCGGCTTCGTCGCGCACGCCGCCCAGTGACTGGCGCGCGAACTCGCGGCCTG
>DATFEO010000195.1:0-6941 GCA_035250985.1 Sphingomicrobium sp.
GTGCCGGTCGATTCGACGTTGATACCGTCCACGAGCGTGCCCACGCCGCCAGCACCGCTGGTGATGTCCGCAGCATTGGTGACGGTGGTGTCACCGCTGCCGGCCGTGTCGACTTCGATACCGTCGCCGCCCGAGACCGCCAGGGTCTCGCCAGCCAGGGTCGTGATGTCGATCGCGCCAGCCGCGACGTTGGTCGACGAAACGTTGACCGCATCGCCGGCGTCAGCCGCGATGCTGCCGTCGACGTTGACGGTGACCGCGCCCGTGCCGGCATTGTCGATGTCGACCGCCGTCGTCGAAGCGGCGAGGTCGCCGGTCGTCGTCAGCGTGACGTCTCCAGCGCCCGCGGCGTCGGTCTGGTCGATGTTGACTGCCGTGCCGCCAGTCGCCGTGACGTCGGCCACTGTGACATCGACTACCCCACCAGCACTTGATTGGACCAGAACTGCGTCCGCTCCTGTGGTGTCGATCGCACCTGTGTAGTTGATCGTTGTCGTTCCCGAGCCGTCATTCTGGGCGAAGATTCCCTCCGAGGCAGAGAAGATATCGCCCGTACCAGAGATGTTGACTGCGCCTCCTGCAGCGTTGAATTGCTGAATATAGACGCCGATATTCTCGGTCCGGTCCGTATCGCTGCCGATATCGCCGTTGTTGACGATGGTTGAGTCGCCGGTGCCCGAATTCTCGATGCCGACGCCAAGGAAGAGCGTGCCCGGAGCACCTGTCAGGCTGCCAACCGCCGCATTGTTGGTGACCGAAATATCGCCCGTGCCAGCAACGTCGCCGTCGATGAGTATGCCGACCCAGTCGGCCTGAATGGTCGTGCCGACGGCGGTCGTAACCGTCACATTGCCCTCGGCGCCATTGACGTACAGGCCGTTGCCAACGTCGTTGCCGGCGCCGACGGCGGACGTCAGATTACCGCCGATGTCGATCACGGCGTCACCGGTTCCGTCCATGTTGACCTGGAAGGCGGTGCCGGTGGTCCCGAGGTGCGTAATGTCGCCCGTGCCGCTGTAATCGAAGTTGGTCGCGCCGATCAGGGTGACGGTGAGAGCGTCATTGCCGCCTGCCAGGGGATCGCCGTCAGCCTGGATCGTGCCGTCATTGACGATGATCAGGTCGTTGGCGCCGCCCACCGTGTTGGTGAAGGCGAGGCCAAAGCCGTCGACCGTCGCGCCGGCGCTGACCGTGCCGGTGACATCGCCGCCGGAGGTGTCGACCTCATACTCGCGATGAACCGACGGGCTGACGCCCGCGTAGGTCGTGTCGGTGGTGGTCGTGTCAGCGCACGTGACTGTGCCGGTGACCGGCGTTGCCGCCGGGCTGACCGTGCAGGCGGCCTGTGCTTGCTGCGGCGCGAATGCCAGGCCGAAGCCCAGCGCTGCACCCGCCAGCAGGCGGCCACGGGATATCGTAGATTTCATGTTTGCCTTCCCCTTTTTTTCCGCTCGTCGCACCAAGGGTGGTGCGCGCTATTACAACCGAGCCGGAACTGCATACGCCCGGTTACGGTTCCGCGGCAATCCGGGATTTTTTTTATACTGTTGCGCGAATAACACGCCAAATCGGTAGAAGTTACTAGGGACCGTCACGGCCGCATGATGATTACGGCACCATACTTTCGTTAGTTGCCAGTTACTTAGGCTAATCGATGGTTTCCCCGCCGCTGATGCCCCAAATGTCGGACATCCGGATATGGCCCTCGCGGCTGCCGATCTTGATCCGGCACCAATCGTTTGCGCACTGCTCGATGCGGCCGACGACGCCGTGCTCGGCCAGGTAGGCGACGCGGCTCGACGGATCGGGCCGCTCATGGATCGGCCTTGGCTTGCCCGGCTTGACTATCGCCGTGCGGCGGTCGCTCAGCAGGCTGACGAGCATCCAGCCACGGGTTCCGTCCGGGTCCTCGATCAGCCGCCAGTTAGGGTAGGTCTTGATGACCCTGATCGGCAGGTCGCGGCGCTTGTACAGCCAGATGCCCGGATAATTCCTGCCTGGGCCGGCGCGCATCATCGCTTCGCCGCTGGCGATCGACGCCCAATAGGGCGGTTGCCGGTCCTGGGCGGCCGCCGGCACCGCCAGCAACAGCAGGGCGGCGATGGCAAGCCACCGTTTCGGCATCAGGCCCCCGTCAGGATACGGTCGACCAGCTGCTTCACGGTCGGCACGAACCCGTTCGAGTAGAAGGGGTCGGACTTGAAGCGGAAGGCCGAATGGCCGGCGAACATCAAATTCCGCTCGACGTCGCCGCCGTGGGCGATTTCCTGCAGAGTCTTCTGGATGCAGAAGCTGCGCGGATCGGCCAGGCGGCCGGTCGAATTCTTCTCATTGTCCGCCCAGGACGAGAAGGCGCACTGGCTGAGGCAGCCCATGCAGTCGGACTGGTCCTTGCGGATCATCGCCTTGTCTTCGGGCGTGACGAAGATCAGGGTTTCGTCAGGCGACTTCATCGCCTCGGTAAAGCCGGCGCCGTACCATTCGCGCGCGTGCTGCAGATCGCCCTTGGTCACCCAATAGTTCTTGCGGCCATTGAGGCCGACGTCGAGCTCGAAATGATGGTCCCCGATCGGCTCCTTGGTGAATGCGATCTGGCGCTCCGAGCGCGCTTCCAGCGCGCGCAGGAACGGATTGCGCACCGCCGAGGAATAGAAGCCGGTCGGCGAGAAGCGATGCAGAAGGACATCGCCCTCCTCCAGCGTCATCAGCCGTGCCTTCCACCCGGGCGGGATGGGGCTCTCCTGCGTCAGCAGCGGGCGCGTGCCGAACTGGAAGACGATCTGACCGAGCTCGGGATTGTCGATCCAATCGTTCCACTCGTCGAGGCGCCAGACGCCGCCCGCCATGACGATCGGCGTCGAATCCGGAATTCCGCCTTCGCGCATGACCTCGCGCAATTCCTTGACGCGCGGATAGGGGTCCTGCGGGGCGCGCGGGTCCTCGGCATTGGACAGGCCGTTATGGCCGCCGGCGAGCCACGGATCCTCATAAACCACCGCGCTCAGCCATTCCGCAGCCTTGTGATAGGCGCGTTTCCACAGCGCCCGGAAGGCGCGGCCCGACGAGATGATCGGCAGGTAGGAGACGCCGTAGGAGGCGGCAATCTCAGACAGCTTGTAGGGCATGCCGGCGCCGCAGGTGACGCCGCTGACCAGGCCCCTGGTCCGCTCGAGAACGCCGTGCAGGACGCGCTGGGCGCCGCCCATTTCCCACAGCACGTTGATGTTGATCGCGCCCTTGCCGCTGGCGATCTCATAGGCCTTCTGGACCTGCGCGACCGCGCCGTCGATGGCGTAACGAATCAGCTCTTCGTGCCGCTCGCGGCGGGTAAGCGCCTTGTACACCTGCGGGATGATGCGCCCTTCGGCGTCATAGCTGTCGGCATTGACCGCGCTGACGGTGCCAATGCCGCCAGCGGCCGCCCAGGCGCCGGAACTCGCGTGGTTGGTCGCCGACACGCCCTTGCCGCCCTCGATCAGCGGCCAGACCTCGCGGCCGCCATAGAGAATGGGCTTCAGCCCCTTGAACAAACTGCCTCTCCCGAAATTTCGCGGCCCATATAGGGTGGCTTTCGCGTTTTTGCTCGAAAATAACGCATAGGTTAGTCTGGAAGCTCCCTAGGCGGAGTGGGACGCTTGCGATGCGAGTCCTGTGGCTGTTTGACCTGCTGGCTCCGGGCTTGTCGGTCGCCGGCGACTGGCCGGCCGGCTCCGAGGATCGCTAGGCCGGAAGCTTCTGCAGCGAGTAGTCGAGGCCGATGTCGACGGCGGGCGCCGACTGCGTGATGCGCCCGACCGAGATGAAGTCGACGCCCGTCTCGGCAATGGCGCGGATGGTGTCGAGATTGACCCCGCCCGATGCCTCCAGCGGCACCCGGCCAGCTACGATCCGCACCGCCTCGCGCAGCTTGTCCGGCTTCATATTGTCGAGCAGCAGGCGGTCCGCGCCCGCCGCCAGCGCTGGCTCGATCTGTCCCAGCCGGTCGACCTCGCACTGGATTTGCAGGCCGATATTCGCCGCCTTGGCCGCGGCGACTGCTGCCTCGACCCCGCCGGCTACAGCGACATGATTGTCCTTGATCAAAATGCCGTCATCGAGCCGCATGCGGTGGTTCTGCGCGCCGCCCATGCGCGCCGCATACTTGCCGAGCAGCCGCATGCCAGGAACGGTCTTGCGTGTGTCGAGCAGGACGGCGCCCGTGCCTTCGATCGCGTCCACGTAGCGGCGGGTCAGGGTCGCGATCCCCGACAAATGCTGCAGCGTGTTGAGCGCCGAGCGCTCGGCCGCAAGCAGCGCCCGGGCATGGCCGTCAAGGTGCATCAGCACAGTTCCCGCCGGAACGCTGTCGCCGTCCCGCACGTCCTTCCGGATGCGGACGTCCCGCTCGAGTTCACGGAAGAAAGCGATGGCGACGTCGAGGCCGGCGACGGTGATCGGCTCGCGGCAGCTCATCTGCGCACTAAATCGGGCATCGGCGGCGATGGTGGCCTTGGACGTAACGTCGCCGCCAGTGCCCAGGTCTTCGGCCAGGACCCGGCGAACGAAGTCGGCCAAGTCAAAGTGCTGCAATTCCAGCCGCTTGTCGCTCGGCTTCCCCGGCATCCGCGTCTCCCCTGTCCGACCTCCCCTAGTCGGGCGGCGTGCCGGCGCACAAGCCGTCAGGCGGTATGTTCGGGGACGACGGGGTGCTTCGCCAGGCGCCAGTGGTCGCCCTCGCGGGCGAAAGTCTGCTCATCGCCGGAAACAAAGCCGCGACCGTTCCAGCTCTGCACGGTCAGCGTGACACGCCGACCGGCAATGTCGATGCGGTTGAAGCTCTGCTCCTCGTCGCGCAAGCGCATCGACGTCGCCGTGCCGGCCTGGATGACCAGCGCCGGCCCGGCCCGGGTTGCAAGTTCGCGCGCCGAATGGCTCGAAGCGCGGTGGTTGTGCCCAGCCAGCAGCAGGTCGACTCCAGCATCGGCGACCGCGTCCAGCGCCAGTTCCTGGCGGCCCACCGCCTCGCCGAGGGCTGCCGGACCGTCCCCGACCGGCAAGGCAAACAGGGGATGATGCGTGACGAGGATACGCGGCACGTCCCGGCTACGCGCGAAGCTCGACCGGATGAAATCCATCTGTTCGTGGCTGATCCTGCCGTCCTTGAACGTCAGCGACCGCGCCGTGTTGATGCCGAGCACGATGGCCCCATCCAGCTCATGGATGGGGCAGAGCGTGTCGTCGACGTAGCGCTTGTATCGGGTTAGCGGCGACAGGAAGCGCCTGAGCACGTCGTAGAGCGGCACGTCATGATTGCCGGGGACGCCGAGCACCTCGTGCCCCGAGTCTCTGAGCCTGGTCAGGAAGCGGCAGGCCTCCTTGAACTGGTCGGTCCGCGCCCGCTGCGTGAAGTCGCCGCTGATGACGACGAGGTCAGGTTTTTCCTCGTCGATGCGTGATTCAATGGCCTCAACCAGCCTTTCATCATGGGCGCCGAAATGCAAATCGGAAAGATGGATCAGGCGGGGCATGCTGAAAGGAACGCGTTGCCCGGTCCGCGGTTCACCGCCTAAACCCAGCGTCATGGACCGCACCGAGGCGAATACCGGTACGCGCGAGGTCGCCGAACGGCTGCGGTTCGATGAAGCAGCGCTGGCCGACTGGATGGCCGATCATGTCGAGGGCTTTCAAGGGTCGTTGACTGTCCGCCAGTTCAAGGGCGGCCAGTCCAACCCGACCTACCGGGTCGATACTCCAGGCGGCGCCTACGTCCTTCGGCGCAAGCCGCCGGGCAAGCTGCTTCCCGGCGCCCATGCGGTTGATCGCGAGGCGCGAGTGATGAGCGCGCTTGGGGCCGGGGGCTTCCCGGTGCCGCGCGTCCACGGCCTGTGCGAGGACGAGCAGGTCATCGGGACGCCCTTCTTTGTCATGGACCTGGTCGAGGGCCGGATCATCTGGGAGGCGAGCTTTCCCGGCCTCTCCCCAACCGAGCGCGCCGCCCATTTCGATGCCATGAACGCGACCATCGCCAAGCTTCATGGCTACGACCCGGATGCGATCGGCCTCGGCGACTATGGCCGCGCCACCGGCTTCATCGAGCGGCAGGTGGCGCGCTGGTCGAAGCAATATGAGACCGACGTCGAGGCCGGGCGCGTGGCCGCGATGGACCGGCTGGCCGCCTGGCTCCGCGACAACCTCCCCGCGGACAGCGGCGACACGAGCGTCGTCCATGGCGACTATCGCTGCGACAACATGATCTTCGCGCCCACCGAACCGCAAGTCGCCGCGGTGCTCGACTGGGAGTTGTCGACGCTCGGCGACCCGGCCGCCGATTTCGTCTACCACCTGATGATGTACCGCATGCCGGCCGGCATGTTCACCGGCCTGGCCGGACTCGATTTCAGCGAGCTCGGCATCCCGTCGGAGGACGAATATGTCGAGGCTTATTGCCGTCGTACCGGCCGTTCCAGCCTCCCGCATGTCGACTATCTGATGGCCTTCGTCATGTTCCGGCTGGCTGCCATCTGCCACGGCATCCGCGGCCGGCTGGCGCGCGGCAGCGCCTCCTCGGCGCATGCCGAGGCGACGGCCGCGTTGACCGAACCCCTAGCCGAATTGGCCTGGGCCCAAGCCGAAAAGGCCCGTTTTTAGGGAGTCCCCCAGCGGGACAGCACCCTCGCGTTAACTCGCAATTTTTCATATCACGGGTTAAGCGCCTCTTAACCAAGGCGACTCGGTCAATTACACGGGGAAGTCCGGCGGGGACGGCGATGCCAGCACCAGCGAATCTGCCTGCGCGCGCGCGCCGGAGCTGTCACGGCTAGGCCTATGGACAAGGCACCCCATTGGCGGCACGCGGCCGACCCGCTCACCGAAACCGCGAAGCCGACCATCCGGGCGATCCGCGAAGACCTGGCTCGGGTTCCGCTCGCCCGTCGGATCACCACCATCGTTTTCGTCGTCTT
>DATFEO010000204.1:0-8404 GCA_035250985.1 Sphingomicrobium sp.
GGGTTGGAAATGTAGCGGTTCACCTCTGAATCGATGTTCTTCTCGGTGAGCGCGGTATTGTCCTTCATGAAGGCTACTGCCTGTTCCTTCGTCCAGCCCTTGGAGTGGAGGCCGGTGTCGACCACCAGGCGGGACGCGCGCCACATTTCGTAGCTGAGGCGTCCCATGTCCTTCTGGGGCGTGTCATAGATGCCCATCTCGATCCCGAGCCGCTCGGAATAGAGCCCCCAGCCCTCGACGAATGCCGTGAAGAAGGCGCCATATTTGCGCCAGGCCGGCATATCGAGCTCCTGCTGCGTCGCGATCTGCATGTGGTGTCCGGGCACCGCCTCATGCACGGTCAGCGCCGGCAGCTCCCACAGCGGCCGTTGGTCGAGGTGGGTGGTATTGACGTAATAATATCCGGCCAGACCCGCATCGGGACTCCCCGACTGGTAATAGGCCGTTGTGCTGCCCTCGGCGATTTCGGCCGGGATCGGCTTGACGCCATAAGGCAGCCGGGCGAGCCGCGTGAACAGGCTCGGCATCTTCCCGTCGATGGTCTTGGCCATCATCGCCGCGGCGGCCATCAGCTCCTCGGGAGTCCTCGCATAATATTTGGGATTGGTCCGCATGTCGGCGATCATCGCTTCGCGGCTGGCGAAGCCGGCCTTGCTGGCGACCGCCTCCATCTCGGCGCGGATGCGCGCGACTTCGCTAAGGCCGAGCTGGTGGATGTCCTCTGGCGTGCGGTTGGTGGTGGTCTGCTGGCGGACGAGGAAGGCATAATATTCCTTGCCCTGCGGCAGCGCCGCAATGCCGACGCTCTCCCGGCATTTGCCGGACAGCTCGGTGCGGTAAACCTTGGCCCAGTCCTGGTAGGACGGATTAATCCTGGTCGTGATCAGCGTCTTGGCGCGCGCCTGCAGGTCGGCCCATTGCGCGTCCGAGATGCTCGACGGCTTGGGCGCCGCGAAGGGCGCGTAGAAGCGCGACTTGGCGGGATCGGCGGTGACGACCCCGGTGATCGTGTCCTCGAACGTCGTCAGCGTCACGCAGGGCTGGACGAAGCCTTCGCGCGCCGCCTTGCGGCTGATCTCCGCCATGTTCGCCATCTGCGCTGGGACCTGGCCGATGCGCGCCAGGTAATTGTCATAGTCGGCGTAGCTGCGGAACGGCTGCTGTTCGCCGATACCCGCCCAGAACTGGTGGAAGCTGCCAAGGGTCGAGAACAGCATCTGGCGCTGGCCGAAGCGGTTGGCCTCGACGGCGTCGGAAAAGCCGCGCCTGAGGATCGAATGGTTGGTCTGGTCGGCGAGGCTGAGCGCGCTCACGGGAATCGCATCGAGGCGCTTAAGGAAGGCGGCCGCCTGCGCCGCCTGCCGGTCGAACTCGGCCAGGGTCACCACGCCCAGCTCGCGGTCGTAGGTTGTGACCCCCGTCTGCGTGGCGAAGACCGGTGCGTCCTTGAGGACGGTTGCCCAATATTCGTCCATCAGCGCCTGCAGATCTTCGGTCGGACCGGCGGCGGCAGGCGCGGCGAGCGACAGGCAGGTGGCGGCAAGCGCGAGTTTCAGGCGGCGCATGGTGATTTCCCCCTTGTTTGGCCTGACCCTAACTCCGCCGCGACCGCTTTCAAGCGGCCTTTCGACGAAGGGCGGGCATAGAGCTTCCAATCCGTGAGCACGCTGCTAGCCTCGCGCGCCATGACCGTCGCCGATACCGATCCGAGCTTCAAGCCGGCTCCACCGCACGACCGCGCCTTCCTCGGCCACCCCAAGGGCCTGGGCTATCTTAGCTTCACCGAGGCCTGCGAGCGCTTCTCTTATTATTCGATGCAGACGCTGCTCGTCCTGTACATGGTCAATTACCTGCTGCTTCCCGGCAACGTCGACAACGTCGTCGGCCTCGAGTGGCTGCGCACCCATGTCTTCGGTGGGCTCGAGGGCCAGCCGCTCGCCTCGGCGATTTTCGGCACCTACACATCGTTGGTCTATGCGACGCCGATCCTCGGCGGGATCATTGCCGACAAATGGCTCGGGCGTCACCGCACGTTGGTCGCCGGCGGCGTCTTCATGGCGATCGGCCATTTCCTGATGGCCTTCGAAGGCAGCTTCCTGCTTGCTCTCTTCTCGCTGGTCGTCGGCGTCGGCCTGTTCAAGGGCAATATCGCGACGCAGGTCGGCGCGCTTTATGGCGACACCGACAACCGGCGGGCGATGGCCTTCCAGATTTTCTACATCGCCATCAACGCCAGCGTCATCATCGCGCCCTTGGTGTCGGGCACGTTGGGCGAGAAGATCGGCTGGCACTGGGGCTTCGGCACCGCCGGCGTTGTCATGGTGCTCGGCCTCATCATCTATTTGTCCGGCAAGCGCTGGCTGCCCGCTGACGACGTCCGGCCCGCCGGCGATGCCGCCGTGCCGCGCCAGAAGATGACCGGCAACGACTGGACGCGGACGATCGCTTTGCTGATGCTGATCCCGGTGATGGCGATTTCGCTGCTCACCAACCAGGAAATCTTCAACGCCTACCTCGTTTGGGGCGACGAGCAGTTCGCGCTCGATTTCTTCGGCACGACGCTGCCGACCAGCTGGCTGATCACGCTCGATGCGGCCGTCAGCTTCTCGATGCTGGTCGCGGTCGCCGCGTTCTGGAAATGGTGGGGCGCACGGCACAACGAGCCGGACGAGCTCGGCAAGATGATCATCGGCAGCTTCTTCACCATCGCCGGCGGGCTGTGCCTGGTCATGGCGGCCTGGACGCAGGCGCCCGGAACCAAGATCGGCCTGTTCTGGCCTGTCATGTTCCATCTCTTGAACAGCATCGGCTTCGCCAACATCCTGCCGGTCAGCCTGGCCTTGTTCACCAAGGTCGCGCCCAAGTCGATCACGGCGACGGTGGTCGGCCTCTATTACCTCGCCTTCTTCGCCGCCAACGCCATCGTTGGCTATGTCGGCGGGCTTTATTCCTCGCTCCCGACGACCACCTTCTGGCTGCTGCATGTCGCCAGCGCCGCCTTCGGTCTCGCCGCCTTCGTCCTGTTCAAGTGGCTCGTCGCCGACCGCATGGCGCACAAGCCGGAGCCGGTCACCGCCTGAGCTGCCACTAACGCGGCGCTCCCGCGTTGGTGCGCCGATGGGCGAGGCAGACATAGCCGAGCGCGGCCTGGAGCAGGCGCTGGAGGTCGAGCGGAAGCTGCAGCCCGGCGGCAACCTCAGGCAATCATGGGAGGCGCTGCTGGCCGACGCCCGCAAGTGCACCCGCTGCGACCTTTACCGGCATGCCACCCAGACGGTGTTCGGAGAAGGGCCGCTCGACGCCAAGATTCTGTTCGTCGGGGAGCAGCCGGGGGACCAGGAGGATCTCGCCGGCCGGCCGTTCGTCGGACCCGCCGGCCAGCTGTTCGACCAGGCGCTGGAAAAGGCCGGAATCGACCGTTCCGAGACCTACGTCACCAACGCCGTCAAGCATTTCAAATTCGTGCCCCGCGGCAAGAAGAGGCTGCACAACCGGCCCGTTGCCGGTGAGATCAGCGCCTGCCGCTGGTGGATCCAGCACGAGCTGGAGTTGGTCCGGCCGCCCGTGACCGTCGCCCTCGGGGCGACGGCTGCGCGTTCCCTGTTCGGCAAGGTCATCACCATCAGCCGGGTGCGCGGCGAACCTCAGCAACTGCCCGACGGCAGCGAATGCTGGGTCACCGTTCACCCGAGCGCCCTGCTGCGCATCCCCGACGACGATCGCCGGCGGGAAGAACGCGCCAGGTTCGTCGAGGACCTGATTCAGATCCGCAAGCGAGCCAGGCGGCTCGCTGCCTAGAGACCGAACCGAAGCGCGAACTTGGCTGTTCTCGGCGCGCCGGGAGCGATGTTGTTGTCGCTGTGCGCGGTGGCGAAATAGTCGGCGCCGAGCAGGTTCTCGACGTTGACCTGCGCCTCGACCCCCTTGGTCACCTTGTAAAAGAGCGCCGCGTCGAATCGCGCATAGCCTGGCAGCTTCACATTATTGCCTATCGAGGCATAGGACTTCGACCGGGCGATCGCCCCAAGGCCGACGGCAAATCCCCTGGAGACATTGTAGCGGCTCCACAGCGAGAAGCTGTGCCGTGGGACCAGCGGGACTTCGCAGTCGCCGGACGCGCAGGCCGTGGTCGCCTCGGTGACCTCCGCTTTTTGCCAGGCATAGCCGGCCGAAATCTGCCAATCGTCGCTGATATTCCGCTCAAGCCCGAGCTCGACGCCCTTGCTGCGCTGCTCACCGGTCAAGGCGAACACGCCCGGGCTCACCTGGAAGCGGGTGTTGGTGCGGTCGAGCTGATAGATCGCGGCCGTGGCGAGCAGGCCTTCGATAGGCTCCCACTTGGCGCCCAACTCGTAATTGTCGAACCGCTCTGGCTTCAAGGCCTCGGATGTGAGGTCGAGGCTGCTGAACTGATCGCCCGATTGCGGCAGGTAGGAGCGGCTGTAGCTGGCATATAAGGAAAGATTGTCGGCCGGCTTGAAGATAAGGCCGAGCCGCGGCGACCAAAGCTCGTCGGTGCGCTCGAATTCGGCGCCATTGTTGAGGTTCGTGATGTCCAGATCGAAGCGGTCGAAGCGAAGGCCGGCGACGATCTCGAACATCGGCGACAGGCGGATTTGGTCCTGCACATAGATGGCCGCAATATGCGCCTTGCCGCGCGTGAAATTGCTTGCCGTGCCATTAGCGTTCAGCGGTCGGAAAATGACGTCGGCGTCAATCGTCGGGCCGCTGAGCGGAACGATGAGGTTGGTGCTGTCACTTGGCTGGAAGAAACCGTTGCGGCGCCGCTGGACGCTCTTTTGCTCGCCCAGTTCGAAGCCGAGCAGTAGCGTCTGGTCGATGCCGCCAAGGCGGTTTTCCCAGACGAGGTCGGTCTGGCTGAACAGGTTCCTTCGCTTGGTCGTGTCATTGTAGGCCGAGAGGGTCACGGTCCCGCCGCCGTTGGCAGCGCTGTTCGGGAAAACGTTCTGATAGAATTTGTCATAGTCGCCGAACAAGGTCCGGTTCCTGAGCGTCAAACCCTCGGCGAAGCGATGCTCGACCGCCAGCGTCGCCAAATTGACGACAATCCTGGCATAACTCTTGTCAGGGTCACCGAAGAAAGTCCGGTCGAATCCGTCCAGCGGCTCGTCCACACTCGCCGCGTTACCATCTGAAAAGGACGGCACGCCGCGGTCGGTCGTACGCCAGTCGCGAAAATATTCGTACGTCAGGTCGACGCGGGTGTCGGGGTCGGCGAGGATGCCGATCGTGGGATTGATGCCATAGCGTTCCAGATCGACGTGCCGGCGGAAGCTGTCGCCATCCTCGTACAGGCCGTTCACTCGCACCCCGACGCTGTCGCTTATTGGCTGGTCTATGTCACCCGTCACCCGGAAGCCGCCGAAGCTGTTGCCGGAAGTGACCGCCTGTCGATTGGTATTGAGGTGCGAGCGCTTGGTGACCCGGTTGACGATCCCTCCCCCGCCGCCGCGCCCGAAGATCATGGCATTGGGGCCCTTCAGCACCTCGATTCGTTCGACATTGTAGAAGTCGCGGAAATACTGGGTGTCGTCGCGGATTCCGTCGATGAAGAAGTCCGCGGTCGTATTGTTGCCGCGCAGCGTGATCTGGTCCCGGTTGCCTTCGCCCGTTCCAGGGGTCGCACCGGGCACGAAATAGAGGACATCCGCGATCGAGCGCAGCTGCTGGTCCTCGACCTGGGCTTCGGTAATCACCGTCAGAGCCTGCGGAATGTTCCTGATCGGCGTCAGGGTCTTCGTTGCCGTGGACGTGCGTTCAATGCCGTAGCTAGGCCGTTCACCCTTCACGACCACCGTTTCCTGGCTCTCGCCAGCGTCGACCGCAACCGCAGCGGTGGTTGCCGCAATCCCTTCGGAAGCTGTCTCTGCGGCGAATGCCGGCGCGGCGAAGGCAATCAACGACGTAGTGGTAACAAACGCAATTGGCGAACGCATTTTCCGTGGGCCCCTACTTCTTGGTGGACGGCCGGTTAGCGTTATTGCAAATCATTCGCAATAGCTTGAACGAAGAATTCCGGAGCTGGCCCGCAAGGGAACGGCCTGACGCCTGCACTGCTGATCCGATCTCGCCAGGCTTAAGACTACAAGCGTATCGGGGCTTCGCTGCAGTCTGCGGAGTAATCAGCGCCGCGCAAGGCTGAGCGGCAGCCCGCCCGCCGGCCGCAGCGTCACCATTCCGGCCGGCCGCACGTCATGGCCGGCATCGCTGAACCGCCATTCGGCAAGCCAGTGGACGAGCAGGGTGAGCGCCTCGGCCGTGGCGAACTGGGCGCCAACGCAGGTCCGGGGCCCGGCGCCGAACGGCAGGTACTGAAAGCGATGACGGCCGCCCTTCCCGGCGAACCGTTCGATGTCGAAGGCATCGGGATCAACCCAGAGCTTGCGGTGCCGGTGGAGGATCCACGGCCAGATCGAGACGATGTCGCCCGGCCTTACTTCCCAATCACCCAGTCGGTCGGGGCAGACCGCCTGGCGATCGAACCGTGGCACCGGCGGATAAAGCCGCAGGGACTCGCTTAGGAACAGCCGAAGGCGCGGAACGCGCTCTGCGACATCGTCATCGCCGCCAGCCAGCGCGGCCCTTGCCTCCGCTGCCAGTTCGTCCTGCAGTTCCGGTTGGGCCGCGAGCAGGAACAAGGACCAAGTGAGTGCATTGGCGGTGGTCTCATGCCCTGCGAGGTAGAAAGTGGCGGCATTGTCGACCGCCAGCGCCCGGGCTTGGGCTTCCGGAAATCGTTCCTTGAGCGCATCGATCATCCCACTCAGGAAATCGCCGCCGAGGCGGCCCGTCCACCGGTCGTCAACGACCTCCTCAAGCGTACGGCGAAGGAAAACCTGGCCGCGCTTGCCCGCTCTGCCTCTTTTCGTCACCGGAAATTGGGGAAGCCGAAGAAGCGCCAGCATCCGTGCCTCGGAAAAACCTTCGATGGCCGCCGCGATGTGGTTCATCGACGTCTCGGAAATCAGCCGCGGGTCGCCGCCGAACAAGGCGAGGGCGATCACGGTCATTGTGGTCCGGGTCGCTTCCGCCGCCATGTCGCGCCGCTCGCCGCCAGACCAGCGCTCCATCGCCGTTCGCGCCGCCTGGACGAACATCGCCCGCTGCGCCTCGACTGCGGCGGGCGAAAAGCTGGCGGCGACGATCCGCCTCTGCTCGCGCCACAGGTCGGCATCAGATGTCAGCAGGCCGCGGCCGATGATCGGGTCGAGCAGCGTCTTGACGATGTCGGGCTTGCTGTAATTGCCGGCATTGTCGAGCAGCACTCGCTGAACGTGGTCCGGATCGAGTACGACATGAACGGTGAAGCCGAGGATGTTGCGCTTGAGGTGATCGGTCTGGAAGGCGAACTCGGACCAGCCATAGACTGACGTTCGCGCCCGTTCGCCGAAGAAGCCGCGCCAGGTTGCGACCGGCCTTGGCTGGCGCGGCGGGTATGGCGGGATGAATCGGGCGCTCACTCTGCCGCTAATAAAGTCTCCGCGCTGCCCAGGTCGACCGAAACCAGCCGGCTGACCCCCTTCTCGACCATGGTGACCCCGTAGAGTCTGTGCATGCGGCTCATGGTCACCGCATTGTGGGTGACGATCATGTAGCGCGTGTCGGTTTCGGCCGTCATTCGGTCGAGCAAGTCGCAGAAGCGCTCGACATTGGCGTCGTCCAGCGGTGCGTCGACCTCGTCGAGCACGCAGATCGGCGCCGGGTTGGTCAGGAACAAGGCGAAGATCAGGGCGATGGCAGTAAGCGCCTGCTCGCCGCCGGAGAGGAGGGTGAGCGCACTGAGCCGCTTGCCGGGTGGCTGTGCCATGATTTCGAGGCCCGCCTCCAGCGGATCGTCGCTCTCGACCAGCTCAAGGTGCGCCTGGCCGCCGTCGAACAAGGTCGTGAACAGGCTGCGGAAATGACTATCGACCTGTTCGTAGGCTTCGAGCAGGCGAACCCGGCCTTCGCGGTTCAAGCTGCCGATCGAGCCGCGCAGACGGTGGATCGCCTCCTGCAGTTCGTCACGCTCGGCAGCGCCCTGCATGCTGCTTTGCTCGATCTCGGCCAGTTCCTGCTCGGCAACGAGGTTGACCGGTCCTATCCGTTCGCGGTCGGCGGCCATGCGCTCGAGATTGGCCTTCTCGGTTTCAGCATCGTCGAGGGCCGCCGGATCGAAGCCGATGTGCTCGGGCAGCAGCGGCGGTGGGCATTCGAATTGCTCGCCGCAATCGCGGGCAAGCTCGGCCCGGCGCGCTTCCTGCGCCTCGGCGCGGGCGACCGCCCCGGCACGCATTTCGCGCGCGCCGGCGAAAGCTTCGCCCGCCTCGCCCAGCTTGCGACCGGCCTCGGCGCCCGATGCCTCGGCTTCGGCCTCCGCGGCGGCGGCCCCTGCCACCATGGC
>DATFEO010000206.1:0-7002 GCA_035250985.1 Sphingomicrobium sp.
GTGCCGGCCCGAGCCATGGCCTTGGCGCCGCCCGCGTCGAGATGCTCGAGATGATCGGCGGAGAGCGCTTTATATTTGGCGGCGAGCTCCGCGCCTTTCTGGTTGGACAATTGCTCGGCGTGGAGGCGAACTCCGAGGCCGTGTGCGCGTGCGGCGGTGAAGGCCTGGCTCACCTCGGCAGGCGTGAAAGCGATGGTTTCGCAAAAGGCGTCGACGCTGGTCGCCAGCTTGCGGCGCGCCGCCTCTGGGATGAGCTTATCAGTCACCTCCTTGATGAAGGCTTCGCGATCGGAGCCGCTGGGCAATGCGTGCAGCGCCAGCAGCGTCGAGACGATCCGGACGCGCTCTTCCTCGCCAAGCCGCTTCGCGGTTTCGAGGAGGCGCAATTCGCTCGCCGTGTCGAAGCCGTAGCCGGACTTGATCTCGACCGTCGTGCATCCGCCGGCCATCAGCGCCTGCAGCCGGCGGCGCGACTGCTCAAGCAAGTCCTCGTCCGAAGCGGCCTTGGTCGCCGCCACGGTGGAGGCAATGCCGCCACCGGCCCTGGCGATTTCCTCATAACTGGCGCCAGCGCGGCGCATGGCATGCTCGGCCGCGCGCGTGCCGCCGAACACGAGATGAGTATGGCAGTCGACCAGCCCGGGCGTGACCCAGGCGCCGCCGAGAGCGACGACCTCCTTCGCGCGGAAGCCCGCGAGCTCGGTCCGCTTGCCGACGCGCAGGATGCGGCCCCCCTCGATGGCGATGGCGCCATTGGTTATGACGCCCAGCGGATCGCCGGGACGGCCTTCCATGGTGGCGATGTTGCAGTCGACGATCAGCCGGTCCCACATGGCGGCTGGCATTAAGCGGGGCAGGTGCTAGCGTCTAGCTTATGAGCGGATGGCCCAACCTCGCCGACCTGCTGACGGACGACGCCTCGGCGCCGGTCGGACTGGTCGGGGCGCCGCTGGCGGCGGGGTCGGTAACGCCGGGCGGCTGCGACCTGGCCCCCGGCACGCTTCGCAAGGCGATGCGGCGCATGGGGCGCTACAATGTCGAGACGCGGCACGAGCTGTCGAGCAGCATTTGCGACCGCGGTGACGTCGACCTGTTCGATCTCACCATCGATCGGATTTTCGAGCCGATCCGCGACGCGGTGGCGGCGAGTGTCGAAGCGCATGGTCTGACGCTGCTGATCGGCGGCAATAATGCGGTGACGAGGCCCGGCGTGCATGGCCTTGGCCTGCCGCTCAGCGAAGTGGGGCTGATCACGCTCGATGCCCATTTCGACATGCGCGGCACGGACCAGGGCCTGAGCAACGGCAATCCGGTGCGGGCGCTGATCGAGGACGGCCTGCCGGGCGCCAACATCGCCCAGGTCGGCCTCGCGCCCTTCGCCAACAGCAAGGCGATGCACGACGACGCGCTCGCCGCCGGCAACCTCGTCATCACCATCGGCGAGGTACGGCAACAGGGCATCCTGGTGGCGGTCGAGCGGGTCCTAGAGCATGTCGCGCACGCAAAAGCGATCCTCGTCGATTGTGACATCGATGTCATCGACCGCTCGCAATTCCCCGGCGCCCCGGGCGCGAGGGCCGGAGGACTGGACGCTTCCGATTTTTTCTCGGCCGCGCGCCGTCTGGCCGCGGAGCCGCGCGTCAGGGTCATCGACCTCACCGAATGGGACCCGCCGCTCGACCCGAGCGACCTCAGCGCGCTGACCGCCGCCCGCTGGCTGGCCGAGGTGCTGACCGGCTTCGAAGACCGCGCTCGCTGAGACTCCGAAACGTGATCGAGAAGCGCAGGGCTTCATGCCCGGCGATGCTATGCTCCCACTGGGAACGGACGTCGCCTGCCAGCAAATAGGCGGAGCGCGGCTTCAGCTCGGCATTGACCCGGCGGAATCCGGTCTCCGTACGCTGGCGGAAACGCATGGTCGTCGAAGCGCCGAGAGACACGCCGACCACCTTGTCAAACTGCGGCCGGTCGCGGTGCCAGCCGATGCCGGCGCCGGGGTCGTAGCGGATGACCAAGGCGTGGGCGAAGTCGTCGGGTCTCAACCCGGCGAAGGCGGCGGCCCGCTCGCGGAGCGGCTGCAGCCACTCTGGGATCGGCTCGGCCTCGGTGAAGCTGGCGTCGTTGAAGTCGTAGCGCCAACCGAAGCTGCGGGTCAGGCGCTTGCCGGTCCAGCCCTGGAAACGGAAGGGAGACAGGCCGAGCTCGACGATGTGGTCGATCAATGCTCGCTCCTCGTCCGGGTTGACGAAATCCTGGCGCAGCTCCAGGCCCGAGATGACGGGATCGGGAAACAGCATCATGTCCGCATCAGGTGCCTGAGCTGCGCCGGCGTCAATGGCGGCGCCAGCTGGTCCATCGTACATTGCTTCGGGGATTTGTCGGGCCGCCGGCGAAGCAGCTTGGTGCCGTGCCGAAAGCGGGCGGCCGTCACTTGGTCGTAAAGCACTTCGACGACGATTTTCGGCGTCAGCGGCTGCCATTCGTCGGTGCGCTCAGTCGCCCAGCGGCTCGGCCCGCCGGGGGCGTTGCCGGTAAAGCCGGGCGGCTCGATCAGCGCTTCCAGCTCGTCGGTCCACGCAGCGCGATCCCTGACCGCAATCGAAGAAGTGAAACCGACATGGTTCAGGAGCCCGTTTTGGTCATAAAGACCGAGCAGCAGCGAGCCCACCTCGCGGGTCTTCGACCCGTAGCGAAAGCCGCCGACGACGCAATCGGCGGTGCGGCGCTGCTTGACCTTGACCATGACCCGCTCGCCCGGCCGGTAGGACATGCCGAGGCGCTTGGCGATCACCCCGTCGAGCGCGCCGCCTGTCCGATCGAGCCACCCCAGGGCAGTGTTCCGGTCCTGCGTGGCGGGCGACAATTGCAGCGAGGTCTCGCTCTCCTTGGCAACTATCTCCTCAAGCAGCGCGCGGCGAACAGCGAGGGGCTTCGAGCCGATCAACTTCTTTCGCGAGGCGAGGCAATCGAACACCATGAACATGGCGGGCGTTTCCGCGGCAAGCTTCCGGACGCGGCTGTCGGCAGGATGGAGACGCAGCTGCAGCGCGTCGAAGGACACTGCGCCGCCAGTGACAATCAACAGCTCGCCGTCGATCACGAAGTCCCGCTCCTTCAGGCGGCGGATCATCGCCGCCACCTCGGGGAAATAGCGTCCCAGCGGCTTGCCTGACTTGGACCAAAGCTCGACTTCGCTTCCCGATCGCGCGGCGATGCAGCGAAAGCCGTCCCACTTGGGCTCGTATTGCCAGCCGGGACCGGTCGGCAGCTCCTCGGCCAGCAGCGCCTCCATTGGAGCAATGGCCGTCAATTACCGACCATCCCGTTCGATTTAACAAGCAGCATGATGGCCGAACGCCGCAGCGGGGGACGCGGTTGCCTGCCCTGAAATGCCCCGCCGCGGGACATTTTTTCCAACCTATTCAATTGACTCCGGTTAAGCTTGGTTACACGAAAGTTAACAGCGGGACTTGGGCCGAGTCGCTGGGGGACTGTCGGCCCTTTTCCATGTCCAATGTAGGGGGACGGCATGGGTCTTAATCGCGGCGTTCTTGCTTTAGGGACCCTGGCGGCTGGCGCCGGGTTGATCGCGGAGTTTCCCGCCGCCGCCCAGTCTGTGGCACCCACCCGCGAGGAGCTGACCCGCCCGCAGCTCGCGCCGCCGACCCAGAAATCAACCCTGAACGTCATCGGCGGTGTCGAGCGGTCGCCATGTCCGCTCGCCAACCCGGAATTCAACGATGTCCGGGTGACGATCAGCAACGTCGAATTCAACAACCTGAGGGGCGCGACGCCTGAAGAAATGCGGGTGACTTGGGCCGATTATGCCGGGACCGAGCATCCGGTGTCGGTGATCTGCGAGATCCGCGACCGCGCCGCGACTTATTTGCGCAACAAGGGATATCTGGCCGCGGTCCAGGTGCCGACCCAGCGCATCGAAAACGGTCAGGTGCGCCTGGAGCTGCTCTATGCGCGAGTGACGACGATCCGCGCCCGCGGCGAAACCGGCGGCGCCGAAGCCAAGCTGGCCGGCTATCTGCAAAAGCTGACCGAGGACGAGATTTTCGACCGGTTCCGGGCCGAGCGCTACTTGCTGCTGGCGCGTGACCTGCCCGGCTATAACGTCCAGCTCGTGCTAAAGCCTGCCGGGACCGGGCCGGGCGAACTGGTCGGCGAAGTCTCCGTCATCCGCCGCGCCTATTCGGTTGAGGCCATGGTTTCAAACCTGGCAGCCGAAGAGACGGGGCGTTGGGGCGGACAGCTCCGGGCCCAGGTTTTCGGCCTGACCGGCCTGGGTGACGAAACGTTCATCTCAGTCTATTCGACGAGCGACTTCAAAGAGCAGCAGATCCTGCAGGGCGGACACAGCTTCCGGCCCGGCAACGAGGGCCTGAGCATCAATACCCAGGTCACGTTCGCTTGGACCAAGCCCGACGTCCTCATCGACCCCGACGATCCCGAGCTCAAGGCGCGGACCGTGTTCGCGACCCTCGGCGTCGCCTACCCGCTGCTTCGCACGCAGGAAAAGAACCTGTCGATCGGTGCCGGCTTCGACTTCGTCAACCAGAAGACCGACTTCTTTGGACCGCTGAGCCGCGATCGCCTGCGCCTCATATGGGCGCGGGCCGACTTCGACGCGGTCGACTTGAGGTCGCGGCGTCCGAAGTGGCGAGTGGGCGGCACGCTGGAAGTCCGCCGCGGCATCGATGTGTTCGACGCCAGCGAAACCTGCCCGGAAAGCGGGTGCGCTGACCCAGACGTTACGCCCCAGTCCCGGATCGACGCAGACTCGACGGCGACGCTGGTGCGCTTCAACGCCACGGCAGAGATCGGTCTTGGAAATTCGCTTGCCATCGCCCTGAGCCCGCGCGCCCAGTACAGCCCCGACCAGCTGCTTCCCTTCGAGCAATTCACTGCCGGCAGCTATACCATTGGCCGCGGCTATGACCCATCGGTCCTGACCGGCGACAGCGGTGCCGGCGTTGCGATCGAGCTGCGCGGACCTCGCCTGAACCCATTCCGCCGCACCTTGCTCACAGTCCAGCCTTATGTCTTCGGCGACGTCGCATGGACCTGGACGAACGACGATTTCACCGATCCCAAGCATCTGAAATCCGCCGGCGGGGGCATCCGTGGCACGCTGAACGACAGGCTCGCCCTCGATGCCGCCATTGCCGTGCCGCTCGAGCGAACCGGGATGATCTTGCAACGCAAGGGCGATGCCCGCTTCCTACTGACCATTACCTCCCGCCTGTTGCCTTGGAGCTGACCCATGCCGCGTATCGCAATGCACAGCCGCCGCAGCCGCCCGAGCTGCTCCGTCATCGCACTGGCGACGGTGCTGGCCGTGGGGGCGACGCCGGCCACGGCGCAGAGCTTCAACGGCATGGGCGAGTTCGTGAGCGGCACCGGATCAATTTCCACCGGAGCGGGCACAACCACAATTGATATCACGTCGCAGCAGGCGGTCATCGACTGGACGCCGACCGACAACGCGACGAACACCACCGCGAACATCGTCTTCCAGAACGCCGGCACCACGGCGACCTTCAGCAGCGAAAGCAACTTCGCTGTCCTCAACAACATCGATTCAGCCAGCATCAGCCGCGCCATCGAGATGAACGGCACGGTCCGGGCCCGCGTCGGCGGCTTGCAGCGCGGCAGCGTCTATTTCTATGCGCCGGGCGGCTTCGTGCTCGGCGGCGGCAGCGCCTTCAGCGTCGGCTCACTGGTTCTCAGCGCCTTGCCGATCGCCTATGACGCCAACGGCTTCATCACCAATTTCGG
Source organism: Sphingomicrobium sp. (assembly GCA_035250985.1). Lineage (GTDB taxonomy): Bacteria > Pseudomonadota > Alphaproteobacteria > Sphingomonadales > Sphingomonadaceae > Sphingomicrobium. Next base: position 5,788 of record DATFEO010000206.1, read on the forward strand.
AACCGAGAATACGGTTCAGTTCGGCCAGGCGCCAAATCCCAGTGCGGCGATCGTCAGCGCCGGCTCGATCAGCGCCAATGTGGTGACGTCGGGCGTCCCGTCATCCTCCAACTCCTCATATGTCGCCCTGGTCGCGCCGCGGGTCCAGCACACCGGATCGATTTTAGTGAACGGTTCGGCGGCGCTGGTCGCTGCCGAAGCGGCAACCATGAGCTTTTCCCCCGACGGGCTGTTCGACATCAGCGTCACGGTCGGCACCGACGATCCCAACGGCGTCGTCGTCAGCGGCGACATCGGCGGCACGACCCCGAATTCCGTGGACAACCAGCATCGCGTCTATCTGGTCGCGGTGCCGAAGAACGACGCGCTGACCATGGTCATCAGCAATGGCGCGGACCTTGGCTTCACGCTCGCCAACAATGCATCCATCGATCAGTATGGGGCAGTCATCCTGTCGGCCGGGCACGATATTTCGAACGGCGATATCGGCGCCGAGTCCGCGGGATCGAATGCCGCCGCGAACTTCTGGTTTACCGGCGCCCATGCCACCAACAACCTCTTCGGCGAGGCGACGGGGTACGCGGACCTCTATTCGACCGACGCCCAGGCAAGCCAGATGGTCACCGTCTTCGACAGCGACGTGACGGTCCATGCCGATGACCATGTCCTGATGAACGCGTCCGGCGAAGGCTCCACGCTGACGGTGGGCGGCAACCTGTTCCTGTCGACCAGCCAGTTCGCAACAGAAATCGACGGTTCGGCACAAGGGGGCGTCACTACCCTCTCTGCGGACTCCGGTGGCAGCCTCACCGTCACCGGCAACGCTTCGCTGACGGCCAACGGACTTGCCGGCAGCACGGAGTCGCCCGGCGAAACCGGCGGAACCGGCACGGGTGGCCAAGTCAATCTTCAGTCGAGCAGTGGCGGCAATCTCCACGTCATCGGCAATGTCGGCCTCGAGGCCAACGGAACCGGCGGAAGCTCGTTCGACGGCAATGGCGGTGCCGGATTCGGGGGCGCCGTCGCCAACGGTGGTGGAGTCAACATCACGGCGAACGCGGGCGCGCTGACCGTCGATGGCGACCTGACTGCGTCCGCCGAGGGGCGCGGTGGTCAAGCGTCTACAGCCGGAACGACGTCCGGGACAGGCACTGGCGGCGACATCTTCATGTCAGCCTCTTCGGACGGCGATGTCTCGATCGCAGGCAACACATC
>DATFEO010000070.1:0-3332 GCA_035250985.1 Sphingomicrobium sp.
CCTCGGCCGCCATCTGGTCGGCGCCCTCCGCAAGCGGTGACACCAGCATGAACACCGGCGGGTCTGGCGCGAACAGGTGCGGCTCGCGCCCGTGCAGCGCCAGCGCTTCGAGCTCGATGCGCTCGAGCGCCCCGGCAATACGTCCCTCGACATCGGCGCGCTGTGCCTCAGGAATGGCTTCGAGCCGGTGCCCCGTGACCCCGACGGTCAGGGCGAACGGCAGGCGCGGCGGGCCCGACTGGCGGACCCGCCCCCTTGTTACGGTCGCGATGTCCGGCGCCGCATTCACGCGCGTCTGGACGTGCTGATAGAAAGACCGCCTTCAAGTTCGAAAACGATCATGGCGACCAGGTGCCGCCGCCGTTGTCGATGATCGGGTCGATCGACGTTCCATCACTCAGATTAATCGAATAATAGAGCTTGACTGCGTTACCCTGATTCAAGTCCCAGAAGACCATCTTCTTGTTGTTGCCGGGGCCGGTGGCGACGACGGGGCCAACAATCTGGGTCGAGCCTTGCGGGTTCGACTTCGCCCCCTCCCACACCGTAAGGCCGCCAGGGTCCTTGAACGTCGGATCGCCGGGCGGATTGCCGGCGATATCGACGATGAACATCGCCGCGCCGGAGTCCGGGTCGAGCGGGGTATGCGCCGCAGCCGGATCCTGTTCCGGTCCGTTATTCAGCTTCACCATCCACTTGTTCTGCCCTGGGTTCCAGACGAGGTGAACCCTTTCGATCTGTAGCGGGAACTGCGCCTGCTCGGCTGCATTATTCTGCACCTGCTCGGCTGCGTTACTCGGCGCCTGCTGAGCTTCGCAGCCCGCAAGGAGCAATGTGGCGGCGCATATGGCGGCAATCCTCGTCATGCGTCCTCTCCCGCCGGCTCCCGGCTTGCTCGCCAATGAAAGGTCATACATCGACTTTCTCCCCTGTTGTGATCCTTGGTTTCGTCAGTCAGGACATTGTGCCGCCATTGTCGATTGTCGGGTCGCCGGTTGGCCGGGATCCGTCCCCGGCGATCTTCGCAGGCATGACTCGTTTCCGTTCACCCCCGTGCCCTCCGAAGCTCGCGAAGGAAGCTTGGATTGCGATAGCCCGCGGCGGCCAGCGCCGAGATCATGCGTTCCGCAGCCGCTCGATTCCCAATCCGCAGTTGCAGCGGCGCGGCCATCGCCATTTCGGCGGGCCTGAGCTCGATCTCCGCTGGGATCGCCTGGAGCGCGCGCTTTGCCCAGGCAATCGATTCGTTGCGGCGTCGCAGGGCAGCAAGGGCATCGCTGCCAAGCGCCAGCGCCCGGAAATTCAGCATCCCTCGCTCAATCGGCTTGGGCGAACCCTGGGCGGCCGCAACGGCCTGACTTGCCAGCGAAAAGGCTTCCGCCGGCGCATTTTCCTGCAGTGCAAGACGCCCGCGTGCGGAGAGGCAACTCACGCGCTTGACTGTCTTCCAATCGATGACGCTGGTGTTGCGCTGGGCAAGCCTGTCCACAATGTCGCAGGCTGACCGGATCGTGACTGCAGCTTGATCCACCTGGCCGGCGGCAAGCTGAAGATCAACCAAGTCGAACCTGCCGGTGACATTCGCCTGAAGCCATTCGGTGTTGTCCGGTTCGACCTGGAACAACTGTTCGGAAACGGCGACCCCGCGCAGGGATTCCCGGATACCGCCCCTGACGTCGCCGCGGGACCCCAGAAGCCGGCCGATCGAGCGCAAGGCCGTCATGGTATCCCGCTGGAGCTGCATGTCGCCGGGATTGGAATGCGCAATTTGCGTGACTAGCCGCAGCTGCCTCTCGCGGGTGGCAAGAGCCTGTTCCAGCTGGCCGCTATACTCTCGCGCATCGGCGAGCCACCCCAGCGCATTGATGACCTGCTTCTGGTAATCGAGGTTGCGCGGCTCGGAAGAAGCAAGAGCCTCTCCGGCGCGCACCGAGGCATCGTAAGTACGGGCAGCCTCCCGGTAGCGCCGCTGGTCCATCAGCACCGTGCCGAGGTTCGTGTTCGCGTAGATCTGCTCGAGGCGATAGTCCTTGTTATCTGGTTCCAGACTGGCCATTCGGTCGGCCAGGCGCTGATATTCGCGGAAGCGATCCGCCGCTCGCTGCGCCCGCCCGCGCTGCCAGTCGATGTAGCCCACCCAGAACACATTCTGGGCATGATCGAACAGGCCTTGCGGATTATCCGGATACCGCCGCACCGATTCGGCTGTGGTGGCCAGCGCTTCGCGATAGTGTTTGAGTGCCCCGTCGAGGTCTCCGGTGGTTTGGGCGATCTCGCCCATCAGCGTCAGGGCCTTGGAACGCTGGGCGAGAGCATCGTCGGACAGCTCGCTCTTGTCCTGCTTCTCGAAGTACGCGAGCGCCCGGCTGCCGACCGCGTCCAATGCGTCCAGCCGTCCGATCGGCTCCAGCTTTTGCCTGAGGTCGCCGAGCATGAAGCCGACCAGGCCTTCCGCCTCCCGGCGCTGGTCGCGGGCCTCGTCGCGCTTGTCGAAGGCAAAGACCGCAAGGCCGCTGGTGATTGTCATTCCGGCCAGCGAAGCGGCGGCGATATAGGTGAGGCGCTTGTGCCGGCGTTGCTGCTCGCGTCGGATGAGATCATCGAGGCCGACGCCGATCATGCCGGCGACGATCTTCAGTAGGCCGAGCTGGCGCCCGTCGCCCGTCGGCCGAAAGTCGGCGGCGATCGGCTCCGCGCGCCTGCCGGTCGGGCGGCCCCGGCTGTCGAATTTCTCTCTCAAAGCCGGCGGGAAACATTCCTCAGGCTCGTGGCCCTTCACCTCGCTGGCAAAGGGTTCGCCGTCGACGATTGCAGCCAGCACGTTGAAATTGGGGTGGGCCTTCTTGAAGGCAATGATTTCCTCGTTGGTCCAGCGTGAGCGCGCGGCCTCGGGGGAGCAGAGAACGATCAGGCAGCGCGACGCCGCCAGCGCCTCGCGGATGGTGTGGCCGAGGTCGCCGGATGCGGCGAGCTCGTGCCGGTCGCGGAAGATCGGGCTGAAGCCGGCCGGAATGACACCGCGAGCGGTTTCGCGGCCGACCAGGGCGCGGGGCACGCGATATTTCTCGAGCGCGCCGTGCAGCCAGTCGGCAACTTCGCTGTCCTTGTGGCTGTAGCTGAGGAAGGCCCAATAACGCGGGGCGCGGTCCTCCGTCCCGCCGCGGGGTGAACCGTCGGTGCCTGCCCGCGAGCCAAGGGCCACTTCCCTCATTCAGACTGCCCCCACGGAGTCTTAATTTGGGGCAATAACAGAGAATCCTAAGCGGAGCGATTCCCTAAGGTTAGCTTGGCGCTGGCGCCCTCGAAGCCTATATCGCGCCGCATGTCGGTAC
>DATFEO010000209.1:0-5533 GCA_035250985.1 Sphingomicrobium sp.
CGGTCGAGCGCGCCCTGGCAGTCGGGCATGCCGGTGTAGTGGAGGACGATCATCGACACCGGCAGCGCCCGCTCGTCGAAATTGGGCGAAGGCAGGTCGACGAAGTGCATGGCGCGCCATGCGGCACGACCTTTGGCGGAAAATCAAGCCAAATCAGGCGACGCGGGTTTCACGGCGATCGGCCTTGTCGCCGCCGGCCAGGCGATAGAGGCCGCGGCAGTTACGGTCGGCCGCCAGCTTCTTCGTCTGGCCGATCACCGTCTCGCCGGCGCCCAGCATCAGGACGCCATCGGGCGCCAGCGCCGAGGCCAGCCGGTCGAACGCCAGCCCGCGCTTCTCGCTGCAAAAATACAGCATGACGTTGCGGCACAGGACGACGTCGAACTGGCCGGGGTGCGGCGGCGGCTCGAGCAGATTGTGGACCTGGAAGCGGACCGGCTTGCGCAGGGTCTCGGCAGCGCGCCAGCCGTCGCCGGTCTCTTCGAACCAGCGGATCATCTGGTTGATGCCGAGGCCGCGCTGTACCTCGAACTGGCTGTAGGTGCCGCTGCGGGCGCGATCGATGACCGTGCTCGACACGTCGGTGCCGAGGATGTCGATCGTCCAGCCCTGCCACTTGAGCGGGTCCTCGGCGAAGAGCATGGCCAGTGAATAGACTTCCTGGCCGGTCGAGCAGCCGGCCGACCAGACGCGCAGGCGCTTCTTGTCGGCGCGGGCAATGGCGAGGGCCGGCAGTGCCTGGGCGGCAAGCAGGTCGAACGGCTGGCGGTCGCGGAAGAAATAGGTCTCGTTGTTCAAGAGTGCCTCGACGACGTGGGTCGCCAGCGCCGGCTCGCGGCCCATGACGAGGATGGTAATCAGCTCGTCGAGCGTGGCGATGCCGCGCTCCCTGAGCAGTGAAGCAAGCGCGGTCTCGATCCGCCAGCGGCGGTTCATGGTCAATTGCTGACCGGTACGCGCTTCCAACAGGCCGGCCAGGATCCGGCTGGAGCTGTCGCTGACCTGCATCAATCGGCTCCAGCCCGGCCGGCGACGCGGCGCGCGATCTTGGCCGGCGGCAGGACGGCGCAGGCGAGACCGGCGTCGGCGATGGCGCGCGGCATGCCCCACACCGCGCAGCTGGCCTCGTCCTGGACAATGATCGAGCCGCCCGCGCCGGTCAGCGCCAGGGCGCCTTCCAGGCCGTCGCGGCCCATGCCGGTCAGCACCACGCCGAGCGCTTCGCCGCCAAGCAGGGTCCCGGCGGAGGCCAGCATCGGATCGACCGACGGCATGCAGCCGCTCGCCACTCGGTGGTGAGCCAGCCGCGCGACCAGGTGGCCGCCGCTGATGTCGACGGTCAAATGCGCGTCCCCCGGAGCGATGACGATGCGGTCGGGAAGCAGGCGGAGGCCCTCCTCGGCGACGATCGCCTCGCGGCCGGCGGCGTTGCTGAGCTGGCGGGCGAACACTGCCATGAACGGGGCCGGCAAATGCTGCGTGACCAGGATCGGCACGCCGATTTTCGCCGGAAGCTCGTGGAAGAAGGTTGCCAACGCATGGATGCCGCCGGTCGAAGCACCGATCGCGACCAGCCGCAGCGGATCGGTTGCCATCGCGCGCATCGGCGCCGCGCTGGCTGCGCGGCTGGCCGGGGCCGGCGAAGCCGCCTGGTCCACGGCGCGGCCAAGCGCACGAAGCTTCGCCATCAGCACTTCGGAAAAGCGGCCGTTGAACCGGCCGGTGCCCGGTTTGGGCAAGGTATCGGCGGCGCCGAGCGCCAAGGCAGCGACGGTTTCCTCCGCCCCTTCCTCTGCCAGCGAAGAAACGATCATCACCTGCGCGCCGTGAGCGGCCTCGAGGATGCGCGGGATCGACTTGAGGCCGCCGGCGCCGGGCATTTCCAGGTCGAGGAGGATGATGTCGACACGGACCTGTGCGAGGGCGTCGATCGCGTCTTCGGCAGTTCCGGCCACGGCGACGATCTCGAACCCGCCATCGGCCTCCAGCATGCGCGTCAGCACGGCGCGAGCGACCATGGAGTCGTCGACGATCATCAGGCGGATGCGGGGCATCTCGCTCCGTCCGTACCCTGGCCCCGTCCTGGCGAGCGCGGGCTTCATATTTGGTGGCTCAGGCGACGCCGACGAGCTGGAGCTTGATGTGCAGCGTCTCGCGGTCGAAAGGCTTCATCACATACTCATCCGCGCCGGCTTCAAGCGCCGCGCGGATATGCGCCATGTCGTTCTCGGTGGTGCAGAAGACGACCTTCGGCTGTTCGCCGTGGCCACGCTGGCGAAGCAGCTTCAGGAACTCCATGCCGCTCATCACCGGCATGTTCCAGTCGAGCAGGACGACATCCGGCATCGACGCCTCGCAGCGCGACAGCGCCTCGCGCCCGTCGCCGGCCTCGTCGACCTGGAAATCCAGCGTCTCCAGAATGTGACGGGCGACCTTGCGGATCACCTTGCTGTCATCAACAATCAGGCAGGTCTTCATGCTCAAATTCCCGTCGGTTCCTCGCCGAAGTAGCGTTTAAGGGTAACCATTCGCTTAAGCCGCTCGCGCATCCGCCGAGGGGCCGGCGATCAAGGCGTCGATGTCGACCAGCAACAGCGGACCGTCCTCGGTCTCGACCATGCCCTTCGACACGCGCTGCCAGCCGGGTCCCATGGCCGCCCGCACGGGCGAGGGATCCGACAGCGCCTCGACGACATCTTCGACGACATCGACAATCAGCGCATAATGATGCCCTTCGACCTCGACGACGGCCGCTTCGCGGATGCCGTCCGAGCAATCGCTTTCGCCAAGCTCCAGCGAGCGCAACGTGTCGATCACGGTCAGCACGCGGCTGCGGAGCGCCGACAGGCCGGCGAGGTGCGCGGGTGCGCGCGGTACCGGGATCAGGGCATCGAGCTCGACGACGGATTCGACTGCGGCTGCAGGAAGCGCGACGCGGCTGCCGGCGATGGTGACAATCAACAGAAGCTCGTTCACTTGCCCCTCCCCGCGCGCTTCTTCGGCGCGCTTACGGCGTTCGCCGCCTTCAAGGCCATGAGCAGTCCGGCACGGTCGTAGCGGTAGATGGTGTCGGCCTCCCCCTCGGGATCGGCCCGCAGGACGATCGTCCGAGCGCCGCCGACTGCCTCGGCCGGTTTTTCCTCGGACGCGATCACCAGGTCCGGGATCAGTTCATCGCTCTCGCCGATCACCAGATAGCCGGCCGCCTCGACGATCGGGCGAAGCATGTTTTGCATCCAGGGGTCGTCGCTCGGCAGCCGGCAAACCGCCTGCGTCGCGGTACGCGTTGTGCCGCCGAGATGATTTGCGAACAGCCAGTGCGTATCGATGAGCTCCGCCGGCTCGCCGCCGATCAGGGTCACGCCGCTCACCTCGCCCTGGTTTTCGGCCGGGATCAGCTCGGCGTCCATGGCCATGAGGTCGATGACCTCGCGGAAGGCGTAGCCGATTTCATGGCTGCCGTCGTTCAGTCGGAAGACTCGGACCTTCTCGTCATTCTTCTCCAGCGCCTCGGCACCGCCGAGCGGCAGGATGGCGTCGCCGAGCTGGACCCGAAGCTGGCCCGCGGCCTTGCGGATCGCCTTGCGCTCAACTTCCTCGATGCGGTCCACCGTGGCGAGGCGCAGCGCCCTGCGGCCGCCGTCCAGGCCACGGAAGAGAATCACGCTGTTGTCACGTTCGACATTCGTGGTCGCGGTTTCGGCGATGCGGGCGGTGCGCTCCTGCGCTTCAAGCTTGACCCCGCCGACCTGGGCGACGCCGGCCGGATCGAACAGCAGGATCGGGCTGCCGTCGTCGGCAAGGGTGGTGCCAGCATAGAGCCCGGTCGCCATCACCGCGGGCGCGGCGGGCTTGACGACCAGCTCCTCATGGTCGTGGATTCGATCGACGGCCAGGGCATAGACGTCGCCGCCGGCCGGGCGCAGCACGATCAGGCTGCCATCCTCGTCGGCGACATCGCTCTCAAGCCCGAGGACTTCCGCCAGCGAAATTTCCGGCACCCGCCGGCCACGGATGGTGGCGACGCCCGATCCGCCGACGCGATCGAGTGTCACCGAGCTGCCGTTGACCCGCACGATCTCCTCGATCGCCGGGCGCGGAATGGCGAAATGCTGGTCGCCGATGGAGACGGTCAGGGCCGGGATGATGGTCAGCGTAAGCGGCACGCGCAATGTCATGCGCGCTCCCTGGCCGGGCGTGCTGTCGACCTCGACGATGCCGCCGATGCGCTCGATGTTGGAGCGAACGACATCCATTCCGACCCCGCGGCCGGAGATGGCCGTCACTTCACGGGCCGTGGACAGCCCTGCTTCGAAGATCAGCGCCAGTTGCTCCCGCGGACTGAGCTGCGCCGCCTCCTTCTTGTCGAGCGTGCCGGCAGCGATGGCCTTGTCGACCAGCTTGTTGCCGTCAATGCCTCGACCGTCGTCGACGATGTCGATCAGGATCTGGTTTCCGGATTGGCGCGCCGAGACGGACAACAGCCCGATCTCGCGCTTGCCGGCCTTGATCCGCTCCGCGGGGGTCTCGATGCCGTGGTCGACGGCATTGCGGATGATGTGGGTCAGCGGGTCGCGGATCATCTCGATCATCTCGCGGTCCAGCTCGACGTCGCCGCCCTCGATATCGACCAGAACCTGCTTGCCGAGCTCGGCCGACAAGTCGCGGACCATGCGCGGCAAGGCGACGAACAGATTCTCGATGCGCTGCATGCGAGTACGGGTAATGGCGTCGCGCATCTCGGCGATGATCCCGCTTAGGCGCTCGAAGGCGCCGTCGACGGTCACGTCGCTGGAGGTCTCGCGCAGCCGGCGGGCAAGTTCGTTGCGCGCCAGCACCATGTCCGAAACGCCGCTCATCACCCGGTCGAGCAATTCCACCGACAGGCGGATGGTGCGCGGACCGGAACCGGTGCTGTTGCCCCTGCCCTCGGCGATGGCTGCAGCGACCGGTGCGGCCGGGCCGTCCGCGCCCGGAGCCAGCGCCTCGATGAGACTGCTGTCGTCACCGGTCGGAAATTCCTCGCCGGCTTCGATGCAACCAATCATCTCGCCAATGCGATCGATAATCGCCAGCACGGCGCTGACCAGCGCCGGGTCCGCGTTGCGCCGGCCGGCGCGAACGTCGGCAAGCGCGTCCTCGGCGGCATGGCTCAGCGCCTCGAGGCGCGGGAAGTCGAAGAAGCCGCAATTGCCTTTGACGGTGTGGACGAAGCGGAAAATGGAATCGAGCCGCGCGCGGTCGTCCGGCTGGGCTTCCCAGGCGACGATCTCGCCGCCCAGCGCTTCCAGCATTTCCCGGCACTCGGCCACGAAATCGGCAATCAGGTCGTCCATTGGCTTAATTGGCCCTGCGCTTCGTCGTCAAAGCGCCTTATGGGGCGAAGGTGTTAACGGCCCGTTAGCCCTGTGCAGGAAGGGTTACGCCCATCATCAGCACGTCGTCGGCCGGGTCGGAAAGCCGGATTTGCGAGCCCGCTTCGGCCGCCAGGCTGTACGCCAGCCAGGCGCCGGCGGCCCGCGGCTCAACGCCT
>DATFEO010000071.1:0-15757 GCA_035250985.1 Sphingomicrobium sp.
GATCATGTCGGCAAGGCGCCGTCACGCTTCGACCTCAAGAAGCTCGAGAATTTGAACGGCCACTACATCCGCGAGGCCGACGACAAGCGGCTCGCGGAGCTAATCTCACCGAAGCTGGGGGCCGGATCCGGACGCAAGGAACTTCTGGTCCGTGCCATGCCCGAATTGAAGGCTCGGGCGCACAATCTCAATCAGTTGGCGGATGGCGCCGCTTTCCTCTTCGCCGTCCGTCCGATCACCATCGAGCCCGGCGCCGCGGACCTACTCAACGGAGACGGACGTTCCCTCCTCGCCCGCGCGCATGCTGCGCTTGCACAATTGACTGATTGGGAACATGACGCCCTCGATGCTGCAGTGCGCAATGTCGCCGAAGAGGCGGGCGTGAAGCTTGGCAAGCTTGCCCAACCCTTGCGTGCCGCATTGACCGGCAAGACTACCTCGCCGGGAATCTTCGATGTGCTGGTGCTGCTGGGCAGGGACGAGAGCCTGGCGCGCATCGCCGACCAGAGTGAAAGAGCCGAAGCATGAATGATGAAACAACGGCCCTGAAGGCGGGCAACAAGCAGTTTGAGTCCGCGGTCCTGCCCGGCTCGGTCGGTCCCTCGGTCGCCGACATCCGCAAATTCTACGCCGAGACCGGGATGTTCACCTACGACCCCGGCTTCACGTCGACCGCCAGCTGCCAAAGCGCCATCACCTATATCGACGGCGATGAGGGTATTCTCCTCCATCGCGGCTATCCGATTGACCAGCTGGCCGAGCAGTCGACCTTCATGGAGGTCGCCTATTTGCTGCTCCACGGAGACTTGCCGACGAAGGATGAGCTGGAGGAGTTCACCTACACCATCTCGCGCCACACCATGCTGCACGAGCAGCTGGCAACCTTCTATCGGGGTTTCAGGCGCGACGCGCATCCGATGGCGATCATGTGCGGAGTCGTCGGCGCCCTGTCGGCCTTCTACCACGACAGCACCGACATCACCGACCCGCAGCAGCGGCTGATCGCCTCCCACCGGCTGATTGCCAAGATGCCGACCATCGCCGCAATGGCCTACAAATACAGCATCGGCCAGCCGTTCCTCTATCCGGACAACAGCCTAAGCTATACCGGTAATTTCCTGCGCATGACCTTTGGCGTCCCGGCCGAGCCCTATGACGTCAATCCCGTCGTCGAGAACGCGATGCGGCGGATTTTCATCCTTCATGCCGATCATGAGCAGAACGCGTCGACCTCGACCGTCCGGCTGGCCGGATCGTCGGGAGCCAACCCCTTCGCCTGCATCGCCGCCGGCATCGCTTGCCTGTGGGGCCCGGCACACGGGGGCGCCAACGAAGCGGCACTCAACATGCTGCGCGAGATTGGCAGCGTGAAGAGCATCCCTGAATATATCGCCCGGGCAAAGGACAAGAACGACCCGTTCCGGCTGATGGGTTTCGGCCATCGGGTCTACAAGAATTACGACCCGCGGGCGAAGGTCATGCAGGCGACCGCCGAAGAGGTGCTGAAGGAGCTCGGCAAGAGCGACCCGGTGCTCGATGTCGCCAAGGAGCTCGAGCACATCGCCCTTCATGACGACTATTTCATCGAGAAGAAGCTGTATCCGAACGTCGACTTCTATTCCGGAGTCATCCTGAACGCGATCGGCTTCCCGACCGAGATGTTCACCGCTTTGTTCGCGCTGGCCCGCACCGTCGGCTGGGTAGCGCAGTGGAACGAGATGATTTCCGACCCCGAACAGAAAATCGGCCGGCCGCGCCAGCTCTATGTCGGGGCGACGCAGCGGGACTATGTCCCGGTCGATGAGCGCTAGGCGAGCGGCAGCGACAAGGTGAAACGGGCGCCTTCGCCCGGCGCACTGACCAGCGCGACTTCCCCATCCATGGACCGGGCAAGGCGGCGGGCAATGGCGAGGCCGAGGCCGGCGCCGCCGCCGTCCTCCAGGCGCTCGAACTTCTCGAAAATCCGCTCTTGGTCGGCCTTGGCGATGCCTTTGCCTTCATCGGCGATGCTGGCTTCGCCGAACCGGTCGGTTTTGCCCAATTCCAGAGTGACCACGCCGCCTTCCGGCGAGTGCCGGACGGCATTGCCGAGCAGATTGACGAGGATCTGGATGACCCCTCGTCGGTCGCCGTGGACCGGGATGGCCGCCGCGCCACGAAGCTCGAGTGTGACGTTCCGTTCATCGGCCTGGGGCTGAACGAGGGCAATGGCTTCGGCTGCAAGGGCTGCCAGGTCGACAATGTCGGTAGCGTCAGCCGGCTGATCGACCATCGAGCGGATGACCGACAGCAAGTGGCGGGCCGCGGCTGCAATGTCGCCAGCGTAAGCGGCATAATCGCTGCGCAGGGGCCCATCGGCGCGCTCGACAATGCCCTCGGCGGCCTGGATGATCCGCGCCAGCGGCGACCGCAGCGCCTGGTCGAGCGCCGGGTCGATGGTCGCGCCTTCGTTGGCGGCCTCGGGAAGCTGGACGTGATCGGGCAGCGCCCTGCCCTGGAAGCCGGTGACGCCGTCCTCCCCAAGAATCGGCTCCCCGCTCAGCATCAGGCGTTGGCCGCCGGCAGCGCGCGAGACCGCGGGCTGCCCCGCAAAGGCGGATCGAGCGGCAAGCGCGGTCAGCAGCGGCATCGCGCCATCCTCGCCTTCCTCGAGACGAAGGAAGCGCGTCAATGGCTGGCCCACGGCCTCGGAGGGCTCGACCCCCATGGACTCCGCCAGCTCGGTGGAAACGGATGTGAAGCGCAGCTCAACGTCGGTGGCCCAGCTGTTACGGAGGGCCTTGCCGACCAGGTCGTTATCGCTCCCAGCGATCTCGAGCCGCGACGGCGACGGCGGACGTTTCTTCCATTTTTCGATGAACAGCAGCACGTCCTCGCCGTCCGGCTCGGCCCGCACCCACATTTCGACGTCATGGTCGCGCCCGGCCACAACCGCCGGTCGCGAGACGGAGATGCTGAGCTTGCGGACCAGCCGCGCCACCGCCGCCAGCTGCGGCAGGGCGAGCTTCGCGCCGACTTCCGAACCCGCTTCGGTTTGCAGGTCGGCAAGCATCGGGTCCGCCTCGACCAGCCGGCCAATGGCGTCCACCCGGCCCGTCACCGGCGGCGGCATGTCGGGCGCGCTAGCCATGGGCTACCTTGAGCGCCGTGCGCGCAGCGCGGAAATCCGGTGGCAGCCGCCACCAATCGAGCGCCGACTGGACCTCATGCTCGTCGAGACCATCGAAGCGCGCGATCTCATCTTCGATCGACATGCCCGCCAAGGCGCCGAACTCGGCTATCAGCCGCGCGGCAGTCGGGCGCCGAAGTCCAGCCATGCGCGCCAGCAGCGCCAGACCGTCCTCCTGGCCGCCGATCAAATAACCCCAGGCCGTGTCGATCGAGATCGCCGCGCGCCCGGCAAGCAGCCCGGCCAGGAGGCTTGCCTCACCGTCTTCCGCGGTGGCCTCGGCCAAAGCGTCATCGTTCCGGCGGGCGCCATCGAGAGCCTCGACAAGGTTGGCGACGGCCGCATCGAGCGAATCCGACGGCGTATGCGCTGCCGCCACCGTTCGCGCTGCATCCGCAAGAGCCAGTTGGCCGCCATTATGATCGGTCGCAAGCGCCGCGGCTACCGAGCAGGCCAGGTTCGCCGCCTCGTTAAAAGCCAAATCGGCGAGCTCGATCCGCGGCTGGCCGAATGCGTCGCGCCGCCGGCCCCGGGCAACAACCAGGGCCATGGCCGCGGCGGCAACCGACGCGTCCTTGTCGCCGACGAACATCGGCAGCAGCGGCAACTTTCGCGGACCGGCCCGGCCAGCGAAGAGGCTGGCGATGCGGTGCTCGTCCGCGCGCCGGAGAAGCAGGGAAACGAGGGCTTCGCGATCGAGCAGCCCAGCCCTCGACAGGCGCAGCGCCAGCTCAGCCTGGTCGGGAGCCTCGCCTGAATAGGCGGGCAAGGCGGCCAGCACTTCTTCTGCAGCCGTTCCCACCAGATCATGGAGCATGGCCGTCATCAGCGCCCGCTCCTGCTCGGTCAGACGATGCGCTGGATCGAGGAAGAAATCGCGGCGGACACTGGCCAAGCGCGGGCTCCCGCGCGAGCGCGCGGATTCGACCGGGCGGTCGGCTGCCGTTGCAGCGAGCGGCCATTCCTCGGGCATCATCGGATTCAGCGTTAGACGATCGAGGTTAATGCGTCGTCAATCTCGAACAATTCCATGGCGGAGATGCTGGACGACAAAGAAGGACAAAGCCGCATAAGCGGCCACAACGACCAGATAGGGCACCCACCAGCCGCCAATCGCGAATGGAACCGCGAGCAAGATCGCGTTGCGGCGGGAGAAGGTCCATGGCTGCGGCGGCAAACCGGAGCCAGCCATCTCGATCCGGGCGGCCTCGGCGAAGGCCGCCGTCGCCCAAGCTGCCAGAAGCGAGCCCCATCCGCCGCCATGGTTGCTGCTCCACCAGCCGAGCGCCAGCAATGCCAGGCCCGCGGCAGGCCACAGCAAGCGCTTTCCGAGATGCTGGGGCGGCAGGGGCTGGAGCCTGAGGCTGGCGAGGCGAGCGCCGACCAGATCGAGCGGTGTCGACAGGATCAGCAGCCCAAGCGCCGGCCACAGCCAGCCACGCGAAAAACAAAAGGCCGCAGCCAATGTCAGGACCAGCGCGGCGCCAACGAGCCAATCCGGCCGGACCCGGCTGTCCATGAGGCGCTCGGTGGCGAATTCCTCGACAATCGGAAGCACGTATCGGCTCGACCAATCGTGGCGCTCGCCACGCGTCGCGACCAACAGCCGCCGCTCGAAATCGGCCAGGTCCTCAGGGCGATGGACGAGGAGAGCGCCGCTGCCGGCATCGCCTGAAGCGATCCTGCGGGCGCCCGATTGCACGGTCCGGCGGAGCAGCGTCGATTGCAGGTCCCAATCGCCGAGCATGGCGGCGGTCGATCCCAGCTCGTGCGCCTCGACCAATGCGACCCCGGCCCAACGGCTGGAATCGTCAATCCGCTCATGATCGTGGTGCGCTTCGTCGTCTGGGACGACGGCGATGGCGGGCTCGGCAAATTCGGCAAGCTTGGCCAAAAGCGGCACATCCGGGGCCAGGCCGTCGGCGATCTGGAGGATGAGCGCCCCGGCTTCGAACCTGCTGGCGGCCTCACTGCCGTCGGTGACTGGCACGACCGCGATGCCCTCGGCACGCAAGCGCTCGAGCGCCTCGTTCAAAGCAACGGGGATGCGCTCGACCATGACGACGATGGGGGCCGCGCCGACGGCGGCGGCACAACGGGCCTGATATTCGACGAGCGTGCGGCCAGCCAGCGGGAACAGTGCCCGAAGCCCCCCGTGCTCATCCTCCTGATAAGCCCCAATCAGGGCGCCGAGCGCCATTCCTCCCCCGCCTTTCCCGAACTTTCGGTGCCCGGTTCTAGGCCAAGGCGAGCCCGGCTTTCCAGCCCGAGCGCGAACATGCTTTCACGCTTTGATAAATTTGGTAAATTGAATCCATGACCGCCTTCCCGCACCGCGCCGCGCCCGTCCCGCAACCGATTGAGGACATCCCCCTCGAACTCATGCAGGACCAGCCCGAGGATCCGGCCGGCGAGGAAGCGGAATGGGGCATGCCCGAGGCTGAGCCGCAGCGGCGCGGCGCGGGCGGACGCGCGGTGCTGGGCTGGACGCTGGCGATTTTGGCAGCCCTGTGGATTGCCTACACCGCCTGGTCGGCGGGGCGCGAGCTCGCCGGCCAGCAGCTGACTTCGCCCGCACTCGCCCAGTGGGTCGCGATAGCCGCCGGCCCGCTCGCCCTTCTCGGCCTTGCCTGGCTGATATTCGGCCGGACGCGGCGCAAGGAGGCGGAGGCCTTCACCCGCTCGGTCATTCATATGCGGCACGAGGCACGCTCGCTCGAGGCGCTGCTCGAAGTCCTGTCGCAGCGAATCGGCGAGAACCATGCCGCGCTCAATGCCATCACCAACCAGCTGATGGGCCTTGGCGATGAGGCCGCGAGCCGCATCGGAGCGGTGACCCGAGACCTCGAACAGGGCTCGCAGCGACTCGCAGCCCACGGTGAGGCCCTGGACCGCGCAGCGGCGGCGGCGCGCGTCGACATTGGCGTCGTCCTGGAGGACCTGCCGCGGGCCGAAGCCACCGCCGTGGCAATGGCACAGGCGCTGCGCAGCGCCGGCGCCGAGGCCGTAGACAAGGCAGCGCTCTTCGAGACTCAGGTCGGAACCCTGACCGAGCGGGCTCGCGAGGCAGACGCCGTCGTCGGCAATGCTGCGCAGAGACTGCTGGCCGATGTGACGGCGATCGAGACGGCGGCCGCCGGAGCGAACGCCAAGCTCGCCGAAACGGCGGGCCAGTCGACCTCGACCATGGACGCGCTGCTGCAGCGCGCGGCCGAGGCGCTGGAGGAAATCCGCAGCGGAATCGACATCCAGGCATCGGCCGTCGCTGCCCTGCTCGAACAGGCCACGGCCGGACTGGGCCGGGCCGGCATCGATGCCGCCGATGCGATGGGCAAAAGGCTGGAAGCGGCTTCCGGCTCTCTCGATGCGCTCACGGCACGCATCGCCGAGCAGGAACGCGCGTCGCAGCGGATGATCGCCGATATCGGCATGGGCGTCGCGACGCTCGACGAGCGGTTCGTTCAATTGGCGAACGACGGAGATACTCGTGCCGCTTCCGTCATCAATGCACTCAATCGCATGCGCGCCGACCTTGAGAGCCTGTCTGAACAATCAAGCGTGCAGGACGGGGCCATTGGCGGTCTGGCCGAACGCACCGCAGCGCTTCGCCAGTCGATCGAACAGCTCGCCGCAGAGATCAGCGGGGCGCAGGCCGGAACGGAACGCATACTTACCGCCGCCGAGTCGGCGCGGCCGGAAATCGAATGGGCGCGTGAGGCATCGATCGAGGCTGGGTCGAGGCTTGAAGCCGGCGCCAGCGCGATCGAGACCCAGCACGACCGCCTTGCCGCCTTGCTTGCGGCGGTCGACACTGGCGTCGGTGGCGCCGAGAAGCGGCTTTCGGAACTGGCGGACGCGATCCGCGCGGCAGACGGCGAGGCGTCGAGGCTGTCGGGTGAGACCGGACCGGCAATGGTTGCGGCGCTGCTCCAGGTCAAGGAGGCCGCGGCCCATGCTGCCGAGCGGGCCCGCGAGTCGATCAACGCCGTGATTCCCGACAGCGCCAGCCAATTGTCCGATGCGACCCGCGATGCCCTGGAGAAGGTGGTCCACGACTCGGTTGCGCGCCAGCTGGGCGAGGTCGAAACCGTTGCGGCCCGAGCGCTGGAGGCGGCGCGCGGTGTCTCCGAACGCCTGACCCAGCAAATGGTCAACATCGGCCAGAGCGCGGCGGCTCTCGACGCGCACCTGCAGGAATCGGCGGAACTCCAGCGCCAGCACGACAGCGACCATTTCGCCAAGCGCGTGTCGCTGCTGATCGACTCCATGCATTCGGCATCGATCGACGTCGGCAAGATCCTGTCCGACGAGGTCGATGACCGCGCCTGGGGCGCCTATCTGAAAGGCGATCGCAGCATTTTCACCCGGCGGGCCTCACGGCTCATCGGCGGCACTGAGACCAAGGCGATCGCCGCCCACTATGACACCGACCGCGAGTTCCACGACTCGGTCAATCGCTACGTCCGTGATTTCGAGGCGATGCTGCGGCGGGTCCACCCGGAGCGCGACGGCGGCCTTATGGCGGTGACGCTAATGTCATCCGACATGGGCAAGCTCTACGCCGCCCTTGTCCAGGTGGTCGCCCGCCAGGCCTGAACGGTCCGGGACTGCCCCCGGGGGCAGTCCCGACATGCCGGTTAATGATAGAAATCCAGGTCGTCGGCGGTGATCCAGCCGAAGTGCCAGTTCAGGTAGTAGATCAGGAACAGGACGGTCGCGAGCAAGCTTGCCCTCAGCACATGGGCGGGAATGTCGAAGCGGTGCGGTGCGCTGTCCGCCTGCCCGGGGATTTTCTCCAATCCGACTTCCTCGTCGGTGCGCACGCCGAACGGCAGGAGCAGAAAGGCGCTCGCGACCCAGAACAAGAAGTAGATCGCCAGGATCGAGCCGAGCTTCATTGGTGAACCAGTGCAAGCATCACCTCGACGATCGGCTTCTTGCCGGTCCAGAGGGTGGCGCAACGGCGCACGGCCAGCCGTACCGCCTCGCGGACCTTCTCCTCATCGACACCGTCGCTTACGGCGCGGCGGCCGGCGTCGGCGGCGTCGGCGATGAAGTCGTCGCGGTCCTGCTCGATCGGTACACCGAATGGCCGCACGACCAATTCGCCGGCCAGCCGGCCGTCCGAATCGACCGGCACGACGACGGCGATCAGGCCATTGACGGCGATCCGCCGACGCTCGTTCACGGTGGCGCCGTCGGCGGGCAGAATGACGTCGCCGTCGAGCACCAGGCGGCCGGTGCGCGCTTCATCGATCTTTTCCGGGCCGTCCGGCGCGAGCCGGACGATGTCGCCATTCCTCTGGTAGATTGCCGACGGCACACCCTGCTTCAGCGCGAAACGGGCCTGCTCGGCCATGTGGCGCGCCTCGCCATGCACGGGAATGACGATTTGCGGGCGAATCCAGCCGTACATTTCCGCGAGCTCGGGCCGTCCGGGATGGCCCGAGACGTGGATATGCACCTGCCGGTCAGTGACGATGATGACGCCGGAATCGCTCAGCGCATTCATGATGCGGCCGATGGCCATTTCATTGCCGGGAATGATCTTCGAGGAGAAGATGACCGTGTCGCCCTCGGCGACCTTCAGCTCATGCTGGCCGAAGGCAATGCGAGCGAGAGCGGCGCGCGGCTCGCCCTGCCCGCCGGTGGCGATGATCAGCACCTCTTCCTTCGGAAGGCGCATCGCATCCTCGAACCGAACAGGTTCCGGGAAGTCGAGCAAATAGCCGGTAGCCCTGGCAACGCGCAGGATGCGGTCGAGCGACCGGCCGGCGACGCAGACCCGGCGGCCGGTTTCATTGGCGACCCGGCCGATCGTCTCCAGCCGCGCGGCATTGGAGGCGAAGGTCGTGACCAGGACGCGGCCGCGAGCGGACCGGACCGCGCCCAACAGGCCGTCGTGCACGCCCGCCTCGGAACCGGACGGCTGGTCCTGGAAGACGTTGGTGGAATCGCAGACCAACGCGAGCACGCCTTCGTCGCCGATCTTCATCAGGGTTTCGACGCTCGACGGCTCGCCCAGGACCGGCGTCTCGTCGATCTTCCAGTCGCCGGTATGGAAGATGCGGCCGTAGGGCGTCTCGATCAGCAAGCCGTTCCCTTCCGGGATCGAATGGGCGAGCGCCACGAACTCGACTCGGAACGGGTCGAGGTCGATCCAGCCGTCGCGCTCGATGATATTGAGCTCGACCTGGCCGGTCAGTCCCTCCTCTTCCAGCTTGCCGGCGATGAGGCCAGCGGTGAAGGGAGTCGCGTAGAGAGGCACCTTGAGGTCGGCGGCGAGATAGGGGATGGCGCCGATATGGTCCTCATGGCCGTGCGTGAGGACAATCCCGACCAGGTCGCCGCGCCGTTCCTCGATGAAGTCGAGATCCGGCAGGATGAGGTCAATGCCGGGATAATCGGGGTCGGCGAAGGTCAGCCCAAGGTCCGCCATCAGCCATTTGCCGCGGCAACCGTAGAGGTTGACGTTCATGCCGATTTCGCCCGAGCCGCCGAGGGCCAGGAAGAGGATTTCGTCGCCCGGGGTCATCCCGCGTGGGTAGCCGTCACTTGTTCATGCAGCAGGCTTAACCCCTGAATCGTCAAGTCGGGTTCCACCGCGTCGAACAATTTGCCGTGACGCTCGAACAGGGGCGCGAGGCCACCGGAGGCAATCACGGTGACCGGCCTACCGACCTCGGCTTTCAGGCGCGCGACCAGGCCCTCGATCATCGCTACATAGCCCCAGTAGATGCCGGTCAGCATCTGGCTTTCGGTCGTGCGACCGATGACGCTGGTGTCGTCGGGCGCCTCGATGGCGATGCGAGGCAGCTTGGCCGCGGCGGCGACCAAGGCATCGAGCGAGAGATTGATCCCGGGGGCGATGATCCCTCCCTTGTAGGAGCCCGAGAAATCGACGACGTCGAAGGTCGTCGCCGTGCCGAAGTCGATGATGATGAGGTCGCCCGGATGGCGGGCATGGGCGGCGATGGCGTTGAGGGCGCGGTCGGCGCCGACATTGTGCGGCTCATCGACGTCAAGCGCGATCGGCCACTCGGCCCTGCCCTGCCCCGCGACCATCGGCTCGACGCCGAAATACTTCTTCGCCAGCACCTCGAGGTTGTGGAGAGCGCGGGGCACGACCGTACCGATGATGACCGCGCTGACGTCGCCGCGGCTCAGGCCCTCGAGCTCGAGCAGCTGGTTGAGCCAGACCGCGTATTCGTCGGCGGTGCGACGCGCTTCGGTGGCGATCCGCCAGCGCGCTCTTATGCCGCCGCCATCGACGAGGGCGAAGACGACATTAGTGTTGCCGGCGTCAATGGCGAGAAGCATGGAAGCGCACTTAGGGGCAAAGTCGAGGGCGGAAAAGCCGTCAGACGGCTGTAACGACCATGGCGGGCTGGGGTACAGTCGCCTGCTGCCGAGCCTTGCCGAGGTAGGAATGGATGGCGGCAACCACTTGCGCACCATCCCCGACGGCAGAAGCGACGCGCTTTACCGAGCCCGAACGCACGTCGCCGACGGCGAAAACGCCCTCGCGACTGGTCTCGAGCGGCAGCCGCCCTTCTTCGCCGGCGATCAGGAACCCTTGCCTGTCACGTTTCAGGCCGGATTGGGCCAGCCAGTCGGTGTTCGGCTCCGCGCCGATGAAGGAGAACAGGTAGCGCACGTCATGCCAGCTCTCCTCGCCCGAGAGGCGGTCGCGAATGCAGATGGAGTGCAGGTCGCCGTCGTTCCCCTTGAGGGCGGCAATTTCAGCCCCGGCGACGACGGTGACGTTGGGCAGGCCCTCGATCCGTTCGACCAGATAATGCGACATGGTCTCGCTGAGCGGCCGGCGGACGACGAGGGTGATCCTGGCTGCGTATTCGGCGAGGAAGACGGTTGCCTGGCCCGCGGAATTGCCGCCGCCCACCAATGCGATATCCTCGCCGCGGCTGAGGTCCGCCTCCAAGGGCGAAGCCCAGTAATGGACCGAGTCGCCCTCGAACTCCTCGAGACGGTCAACGTCGAGGCGGCGGTAGCGCGCGCCTGTGGCGATGACGACCGTGCGGGCCTGGATGCGTTCGCCGGTTGCAAGGTCGATCCTGCAAGGGTCGTTGCCACATTCGAGCGTTACCGCTTCGTCGGGAATGGCGACCTCGACCCCGAACTTTTGCGCCTGGCTGAAGGCGCGGCCCATCAGAGCCATGCCGGAAATTCCAGTCGGGAAGCCGAGATAGTTTTCGATACGGGCGGAGGCGCCGGCCTGGCCGCCGAAGGAACGGCAGTCGATGGCAAGTACAGAAAGTCCTTCCGATCCGGCATAGACCGCGGTGGCGAGACCAGCCGGCCCGGACCCGATGATGACGACGTCGAACAACCGGTTCTCGTCGATCGCCCCGACCAGCCCGACACAGCGAGCCAACTGGCCTTCGCTCGGATTGCGCAGGATCTGGCCGCCGGGGCAAAGTACGATCGGCATTTCTTCCGGCGCGATCGAGAAGCGCTCCACCAGCGTCCGGCCGCAATTGTCCGTTGCCGGATCGAGGCTCTGGTGCGGATGCCCGTTACGACGGAGGAAATTGGTCAGGCGGAGGACATCGGCGCTGCCTTCCTCGCCAATGACGATCGGGCCTGCTCCGGCTTCGATGAGGCCGACCCGGCGCAAAATCAGCGCCCTCATGATGCGCTCGCCAAGCGATGCCTCGGCGATGAGCAGGGCGCGAAGCCTGTCCGGCGGGATCGCCATGATCGCCGCATCGGTCAGCGCGATCTCGTCGACCAGGTATGGACGCCCGGAAAGCTGGGCCAGCTCGCCCATGAAATTGCCGCGCTTGTGGGTGACTATGTGGCGCGGCGAACCGATCTCGTCGTGCTGGGTGACCTCGATCTCGCCGTCGAGAACCAGCGCCAAGCCGGGCCCGACCTCGCCGACCCGCACCACCGCCTCGCCGGCGGCGTAGCTGCGCGGCTGGCCGAACCGGCACAGGCGATCGATCTCTTCGTCCGACAGCGTCAGGAACATCTGCTCGCCGCGGGTCGCGTAAGTCGGGAGTTCGCTGATCTCAACCAAGTGTCGCTCCCCCTCGGAGGGCCGGGCGTGACCCGGCCCTCCGGATCCCGAATGCAAAACTACGCCAGTGTCGGCGCGTCGACGATACGGACCTCGATCTTCTCGTCCGGCACGGGCGCCTCCTCGCGGATGAAGGCCAGCACGTCCGCGTTGACGATGTCGGGATGCGTCTGGCAGCAGCCGTGCGGCAGGTCCTTGTAGGTGACCAGCCGGCCATTCTTCAGCAGCTTGGCCGTCAGGGGCGCCGAGTCCGCATAAGGAACGATCTGGTCGTCCTCGCTGTGGATCACCAGCACCGGTACGTCGATCGACCTCAAGTCCTCGGTGAAGTCGGTTTCCGAGAAGGCCTTGATGCACTCATAGTGGGCCTTGACGCTGCCCATCATGCCCTGGCGCCACCAGTTGTAGATCAGGCCTTCCGATATTTTCGCGCCAGGCCGGTTGAAGCCGTAGAACGGGCCCGAGGCGGTATCGAGGTAGATCTGAGAGCGGTTCGCCGCGAGCGCCGCGCGATAGCCGTCGAACACTTCGATCGGCGTGCCGCCCGGGTTCGACTGCTTCTTGACCATGACCGGCGGCACCGCGTCGATGAGCACTGCCTTGGCCACTCGCCCTTCGCCATGGCGCGCGACGTAACGCGTGACTTCGCCGCCGCCCGTGGAATGCCCTACGTGGATCGCATCCTTGAGGTCGAGCTGGGTGACCAAATCGGCAACGTCCGTCGCATAGGTGTCCATGTCGTTGCCGCCATCGGTCTGCGTCGAGCGGCCGTGGCCGCGACGGTCGTGGGCGATGACCCGATAGCCGTGCCCGAGGAAGAACATCAGCTGGTTGTCCCAATCGTCTGCGCTGAGCGGCCAACCATGGTGGAAGACGATTGGCTGCGCGTCCTTGGGGCCCCAATCCTTGTAGAATATCTCGGTCCCGTCTCTCGTGGTGATGAAGGGCATGCCTTTTGCTCCGCTGGGGTGCCGGCCGTCAGGACCGGCGCTGCGGTCTCGTGAGGGGGTCGGGTATGCCAACAGCCCCCGCCCGAATGCCTCGACTCGCTCGCGAAACGAGATGGGCATTATCAGCGGTTGATGACGGCGGCGAGACGTCGACTCGGCGGCTAGATCAAATTGACGTCGCCGGCGTGGATGAGCTGGATTTGCCCGCCAATGTCGAGCCGCAAGGCGCCGTCCGGGTCGATGCCCGCAAAGGTGCCGGAGACGGTGTCCTCAGGACCTGAATGTACGGTCAATGCCGTGCCCATCGGATGCGCGCGAGCCAGCCAGGCGCGAGCGAAAGCGGTTGGCTCTGCCGAGCGCCAGGCGGCAAGAAGGCGCGCGAAGCTGGCGGCGAGCAGCGGCGCGAAAGCCTGTGGAACGATGGCCCCGCCGAGATCGGCCGTGGCCCTGCCTTCAATTTTGGGGGCCCTCGCCAGATTGACGCCGAAACCGGCAACCACGCGATCGCCCGAACGCTCCAGCAGGACGCCGCCGAGCTTGGCCTTCCCAAGCATCAGGTCGTTAGGCCACTTGAGCATCGGCCCGCGGTCCGGCGCTGCAATGTCGACCGCTTCGATCAGGGCGAGGCCCGCCGCGAGCGCCAGCGATGGCGCCGGCGGATCGGCGGCCCGCAACTGGACCAGGGTCGAGCCGAAGAAATTGCCGTCCAGAGACTGCCACTGGCGGCCCTGACGGCCCTTGCCGGCATCCTGCGCCAGCGCGACCAGCCACTCCCCTTCGATCGCCGCGCCATCGGCGAGCAGATCGGTATTGGTCGAGCCGGTGCGCTCGACGATGCGGATGCGGGTCAGAACAGGCTTCCCGCCGCCCGGTCGGTGAGGCTGCCGAGCGGGCCGATGAGCAGGTAGCCGACGGGGCTGATGATCACTGCGGAGGCGAAGATGAGCGCGGTCTCGACCGGTGCTTGAACGCGACCGTAGGGTTCGGCAGGCTCGTCGAAGAACATGATCTTGACGATCTTCAGGTAATAATAGGCGCCGACCACCGTGCCGACGATGCCGGCGACCGCGAGCGCGATCAGCCCCTCGCCCACCGCCGCCCAGAAGACCAGCAGCTTCGGCCAGAAGCCGAACAGAGGCGGCAGGCCGGCGAGGCTGTACATGAAGAAGGCCATTGCCCAGGCAAGGGCCGGCCGCGTCTGGGCAAGGCCGGAGAGCGACGCCAAGGTCTCGACCGGCTCACCCTTCTGGTCGCGCATGCGCAGCACGCAGAGGAAGGCGCCCAGCGTCATGACGACATAAATCGCCATGTAGAACAGCACCGCGGACGCGCCCTGCACCCCGCCGGCCGCGAGGCCGATCAGCGCGAAGCCGACATTGTTGATCGACGAATAAGCCAGCAGGCGCTTGATATTGGTCTGACCCCAGGCTGCGACGGCGCCGAGGAAGATCGAAGCCAGCGCCGCGAAGATGACGATCTGGCGCCAGGCGAGGATCGCCGGCTCCATCGCGTCGAGGCAGATGCGCGTCGCGAGCAGGACAGCGGCGACCTTGGGCGCCGAGGCGAAGAAGGCGGTGACCGGCGTCGGCGCGCCCTCGTAAACGTCCGGAGTCCACATGTGGAATGGGACGGCGCTGATCTTGAAGGCCATGCCGGCCAGCGTGAAGACGAGGCCGAACAGCAGGCCGATCGAGGGGACCTCCTCGCGCGCAAAAGCGGCGGCGACGCCGGAGAAACTGGTCGTGCCGGTGAAGCCGTAGAGCAGGGAAATGCCGTAGAGCAGGATGCCCGAGGCAAGCGCGCCAAGGACGAAATATTTGAGGCCCGCCTCGGCCGAGCGCTCGTCGGTGCGGCGATAGGACGCCAGGACGTAGGACGACAGGCTGGTCAGCTCGAGGCCAACGTAGAGAGTCATCAGGCTTGTCGCCGAAACCATCACCGCCATGCCGACGGCGCTGAACAGGATCAGCACCGGATATTCGGCGCCATGCTCGAAATTGCGCTCGAACCAGCCGTGGGCGGCGACGATGGCCACTGCGGCTGACAGGAAGGCGATCAATTTGCCGAAGGCGCCGAAGCCGTCGGCGACGATCAGGCCGCCGAACAGTGGCCCGGCATCCTGCGGATCGCCGAGCAAGGCAAAGCTGGCGGCCAGCAGGATGGCGACCGAGGCCCAGGTCGTGAATGTCGCCGTGCGCCGGCCGAGCGCGGCGACCATCATCAGGACGAGCGCGCCGGCGGTCAGGATCAGCTCGGGAAGGATGGCGGAAAGGTTCATCAGTGCGCCGCCGCTTCGTGGGCCGCGGGCGCGGGCTTGCCGGCGGTCAGATGCGCCTCGCCCGGAGGCGCGGCGCGCTCGACCCGCTCGAGCAGCCGCCCGATATCGGCGCGCATCGGCCTCAAAAAGCTCTCCGGATAGAGACCCATCCAGAAAACGCAGGCGGCTATGGGGCCAAGTAGCCACCATTCGCGCATGCTGAGGTCGGGCATTTCAGCTGCGAACCGATAGTGGCCTTCCTTTTTCTTCGCCGAAAGCTCCTCGGGTGTCGGTTCCGGCAACTTGCCGTAGCAAATGCGCCAGTAGAGGTAGAGCAT
>DATFEO010000013.1:0-2182 GCA_035250985.1 Sphingomicrobium sp.
AGGGTTACACCACGGGCCGTTACTGGGGCGGCAGCATGCAGCAGGGTCAGGCCGGCGGTTACATGGTGAACACGTCACACCTGGATCAACGGCCTCTGTACGAACTGCCGGCGCTGACGGTGCACGAGGCGGTGCCCGGCCATCACATGCAGATCGCCACCCAGCAGGAGCTGGATATGCCGGCGTGGCGCAAATACGGCGCCTTCTTCACCGCCTTCGTCGAGGGCTGGGGCCTTTATTCGGAGCGGCTCGGCATCGAGATGGGCATTTACGACACGCCGCAGAAAGACATGGGCCGGCTCGGTTACGAAATGTGGCGGGCCTCGCGCCTGGTCGTGGACACGGGCATCCATTCCAAGGGCTGGAGCAAGGAACAGGCCGTCGCCTTCATGAAGGACAATACAACACTCACCGACAAGAACATCGATTCAGAGGTCAATCGCTACATCTCCAACCCGGGCCAGGCGCTGGCCTACAAGCTGGGCGAGCTGAAGATCCGCGAATTGCGCACAAAGGCGGAACAGGAGCTGGGCAGCAAGTTCGACCTCCGCCGCTTCCACGACACCGTCCTCGGCCAAGGCTCAGTGCCGCTCGACACGCTCGAAGCGCAGATCAATGCGTGGATCGCGAGCGAAAAGGCGCGCTCGTAATTATTGCTCCGGCGCGCTGTCGCTCTTCAGCTGCTCTTCGCGGTCGGTGAAGGCCTGGTTGATCAGCTGCTCGGTGCAGCCGGTCCAACCGCCCGGGCCAACCGGCGAGCAGCTGTTGATGCCGGTGCGTCCGACAGTCTCGAACTGCTTGGCGCGCGCTGCCCATGCCTGGCGCGACTGCAGCGACCCCCCCTGGCGCAGGTTTTCGGGGATTCGGTAACGCTCGCTTTCCGGTTTGCGGGCGCAGACGACGATCTCATCATCGGTGGAGCGCGGGCAAGGATCGGTACCGTACACGATGATCTCGTTGACGCGCGCCTGCTGCGCCAAGGCCGGGGCCGCCGGCAGCGCCAGCCCGGCAAGGCCGATGGCCGCGGCTCCAAGCATCAATGGCAGCTTCGACATTACTGGCGTCCTTTCATCGTTACAGCGGTCGACTCGCCGCCCTTGTTCCTCAAATGCGCTTCGACAAGCCGATCGCTATCCTACATCCCGCACGGATAGCCGCGGTCAATAGGGGATAGCCGAGTGCCTCGGCGGCGCCATGCGCCCGGGCGGTGTCGCGATGCTCCAACTCTTCGGCCCGGAACGCCTCAATGTCGGCGGCGAGCTCCGGGTCGCTGTCGCCGAGCTCCGCCAGCTGGCGGCCGTAATGACGGTCTATTTCCGTCTCGACTGCGTCGGTGCAGGCCATGGCGGCCCTTTCCGACATCAAGGCGGTCGCGGCACCGAGGGCAAAGCCAGCCACCTTCCACAGAGGCTGCAGCGCTGTCGGCCGGACGCCACGCTCCGCCATCAAGGCATCGAAGCGCTCCAGATGCCGCTGCTCCTGGCTTGCCATGCGGGCAATCGCCCGCGCCACCGGGCCGCTCTGGCCGAGTACGGCCAGTTGGCCGGCATAGATACGGGTCGCTCCATATTCGCCGGCCTGGTCGACGCGCAGCATGCTCGCCGCATCGGGCCTTCGCTCGCCCGGCTTCCAGCCGGTCACGGGCGGGTCCTTGCGAGCAAGGCGAGGATCACCGCGGCCGAGCCAAGGGAAATGATCGCGTTCCAGCCGGCCATTGAGATTCCGAGGAGCGACCATTGCACCTCGTCACAGCGGACCAGCGGCACGTTCATCAGGTCCTCGAGGGTCATGGCGCCGCCGGCCGTGCAGCTTGTCAGACCCTCCCACCAGCCGAGTTCGACGCCGGCGTGGAAGATGCCGATGCCCCCGGAAATGGCGATCGCGAGCGCCGCCAGCGCAGTCAACAGGCGCGCGCCCGGCCTGGCGGCCGAATAGGTGAAAGCGAGCGCCGCCAGCAAGATTGCCGCGGCGTGCGGCCATCGCTGCCAGTAACACATCTCGCACGGCGCGAGGCCGCCGATATATTGCGAACCGAGTGCGCCGCCGAGCAGACCAACCGGCACCAGCAACGCAATGATCCGGGCCAGCGCCGGGCGGGCCGGGCGAGCGGAGGCAGGCTGGGCAGCCGAGGCCATGGTTTGGCCTTGGATCAGCGCGACTTGGCGATGCGCGATGGCGCCGC
>DATFEO010000015.1:0-7734 GCA_035250985.1 Sphingomicrobium sp.
GTCCCAGTGTGGCTGATCATCCTCTCAGACCAGCTACGGATCGTCGCCTTGGTGAGCCTTTACCTCACCAACTAGCTAATCCGACGCGGGCTCATCCCTGGGCGATAAATCTTTGGACCGAAGTCATCATCCGGTATTAGCTCAAGTTTCCCTGAGTTATTCCGAACCGAAGGGCAGATTCCCACGCGTTACGCACCCGTGCGCCACTAGACCCGAAGGTCTCGTTCGACTTGCATGTGTTAGGCATGCCGCCAGCGTTCGTTCTGAGCCAGAATCAAACTCTCAAGTTGATGTACGACTTGACCCCGGGGGAATACCCGAAGCCAGGCCGGCATCTCTGGGAGCCGTTCCTGCACAAATATACAAACTGGTGTGTTTGCGTATGAGGACATTTGCTCGTTCCGCCACGGCAAGCCGCAGCGAAAGTCACATTAAGGAACGGCATAAATTTGACCGATCGACCGACACCCAGAGGCTATCGGAGACCGGGCCGCCGCCCACATGTCCCTTCATCTAAACCGACAATGTCAAAGAGCCGCGCGCTGCTTCGACCCGGTCCTTTTGGTTCCGGGCACCGGTTGTGCCGATTGAGACAGGCGCAAAACGGTGCCCGGCCCGATGGACCGTGCTCCGTCGCTGGAGAGGCATATATGGAAAGCCCATTTGGCCGTCAACACCCTGTCGCGAAATTTTCGCAAATGGGTGCGACAAAGGCGGTTCCGCACTGCCGGCCGGTGGTTTTGAAACCCCCGCTCCCGCTCGCCCTATATGGCGATCCGCTCGCTGGATACAAGGGCTAAGCAAATGATTCTATTTGGTTTTCATTTAGCTCTGAATGTAAGCGCGCATGGCCTCGGCCTCGCGCTCGATGCGGTCGATGCGATACTTCACCAGGTCGCCGATCGAGACGATTCCCTTCAGCTGCCCATTATCGATCACCGGTAAATGGCGAATCCGCTGCTGGGTCATGAGCGCCATGGCATGCAGCACTTCCGTATCGGGAAAGACATGCGTGACGGGCGCGCTCATCGCCCGGCTGACGGCCCAGTCGAGCGTCTGGGCGCCATGCTCGCGCAGGCAATAGATGATGTCGCGTTCGGAGATGATGCCGGTGACCTCCCCGCCGTCGACGACCAGCAGGGCGCCGATCTTGCGGGCGCCGAGTTCGGCCACTGCGGCGCTCAGCGGCTCGTCGCCGGATATGGTGGCAACATCAGTGCCCTTCGACGCCAGAATCGCGGCAATGCTCATGCCCGCCTCCCTGAAGTACCAAGAGTCGAGGGGTTGATACTCCCACGAACGCCCAGCAAAGGGAAGAAGTTCACCCACTGCCGGAGGGCAATGCCTTGACCACCATCCACGCCGACCGGCAGCCGGTCCTTCGCATCGTGCCCGGGCCGGGCGACATCAACGCCAACGGCCACATCTTCGGCGGCTGGGTACTGAGTCAGATGGATATCGCCGCCGGCATCATTGCCTCTCGCCGGTCCAATGGGCCGGTCGCTACCGTCGCCATCGAGAAAATGGAGTTCATTGCGCCGATTCACCTGCGCGATCTGATCAGCGTCTATGCCGAAGTAGAGCGCGTCGGTCGCACGTCGATGGGCGTGCGGATCGAGGTGATCGCCACGCGCGACCGCGGCGCCACGCATATCAAGGTGACGGAAGGCCTGTTCACCTTCGTCGCGCTGGACGAGCAGCATCGGCCGCGGCCGATCGACGGCGCATAAGAAAAGGGCGGCACCCGAAGGCACCGCCCCTCTTTACCTAAAATATCGGTGCCGCGTCAGGCGGCTGGAGCGATGTCCGTGTCGCCTTCATCGGCCTTGGGCCGGCGCGCCCGCCGCTTCGGGCGGGGAGCCTCCTCGTCACCGGTTTCCCCGGGTCCGGCCTCCGCTTCGGAGCCGATCGCCGGCGGCAGCGCATCGAATGCGATCCGCTCATCCCGCTCGTCGGTCTCGCCGCGTTCCTCCTGACGGTCGGCGCGGTCCTGGCCGTTGGCGCGGTGCTCGCGGCGCTCGAAACGGTCGTCGCGATCGCGGCCGCGGCGGCGCTGCGGGCGTTCGCCAGTCTCGGCTTCAGCATCGCCATCCGCTTCGACCAGCTCGGTCTCGTCCTCGGCGTCGCCATCCTCATCGCGGCCACGGCGCTGCTCGTCGAAGCGTACCCGGCTCTCGCTCAGCACGCGAAAATAATGGTCCGCGAACTGCAGGTAATATTCTGTCTGGACGCGGTCACCGGCGAGCTGTGCGTCGCGCGCCAGGCTCTTGTACTTTTCGAGCAGCTGGGCGGCATTGCCGCGCTGGCGATTGTCCTGGCGATTGCCACCGCCGCCTCCGGCCATTCCCTGTGGACGCTGCCCACCGCGGCCACGACGACGGCCGCCCTGTCGATTACTGATCAAGCTGTCTTTTCCTTATCGCACTGGCGCCTCACCGGCGCCGCAAAACCTTTCGCATCCGAAGGTCCGTTTCCCCGCGCCCAGGCCGCCGGCGCCAAGGCGCTGACTGCCCCTGTCCTCTCCTATGCACCATTGTTCGGTGCATGGGCCGATGGCGTCGGGGGTGGCGGCGGAGGCGCTCTTGCGATTGTTCGAAGCGGCCCCGTGCCTGAGCCAAGATGTAGTGGCAGTTCGGCGATATTCCAAGCGATTTTCTGTTTGACCTAAATCAGCATGGCGCGAGGGCGGCCGCCAAGGTCGCAGGCGAGCCGCGGATTGAGACCCTGAGCCTCGAACAATTGCCGGACGGCATCGGACTGGTCCTGGCCGATCTCCAGCGCGGCTAGGCCGCCCGGCACGATCAACCGGCCGATCACGGGGACCAGCCGGCGATATTCGTCGAGGCCTTCGCTGCCGGCAAACAGCGCCTCGGCCGGCTCATATTCGGCGACGCCCGGGCCCAGCTCGGCGTTCTCCGCGACATAGGGCGGGTTGATGAGGACGAGGTCGAATTGCTCGCTGATGCCGCTGGCCCAGTCGCCGCGGCGGAAATGAGCGCGCTGGGCAAGGCCGAGCCGCTTGGCGTTCTTCGCAGCATAATCGAGCGCGACCTTGGAGGAATCGACACCGATCCCGGTCGCTTTCGGCCATTGATCCAGCGCGGCGAGCAGCAAGGTTCCCGGGCCGGTGCCGAGGTCGAGGATGCGTTTCGGCCCGGACGTTCCAGCGAAATGCTCGACCGCCGCGACGATCAAGGTCTCGCTGTCCGGCCGCGGCACGAGAG
Organism: Sphingomicrobium sp.; assembly: GCA_035250985.1. Taxonomy (GTDB): domain Bacteria; phylum Pseudomonadota; class Alphaproteobacteria; order Sphingomonadales; family Sphingomonadaceae; genus Sphingomicrobium. Next base: position 3,225 of record DATFEO010000015.1, read on the forward strand.
CGCCGGGACCGACCTCCAGCTCGATGTTCCAGAAGGCCCGTTTGCCGGTGATGTAGGCAAGCGGCTCACCGGCCTTGCGCCGGTCGAGGAAGCCGGCGAATCCCGCCGGGACCGACCCTTCCTGACGCGACAGCAGCAGCGCGTCGCGCTCGATGCCCAGCGCATGCGCCATCAGCAGCTCGGCGTCGAGGCGCGGCGTGTCGCTGGTGGCCGTCAATTGCTGGGTAGCGCGGCTAAGCGCCCGCGCGATGGCGGTCACGCTTCCTCGAGCCCCGCCAGCCGCTCCGCTTCGTCTTCGGCGATCAGCGCGTCGATCAGCTCATTGAGGCCCGGCCCTTCGAGGATCGCATCCAATTTGTGCAGGGTCAGGTTGATGCGGTGGTCGGTCACCCGGCCCTGCGGGAAATTATAGGTGCGGATGCGCTCCGAGCGGTCGCCCGAGCCGACCATCGATTTGCGCGCGCCCGCGCGCTCGTTCGCCAGCCGCTCGCGCTCCATCTCGAACAGCCGCGTGCGTAACACCTTGAGCGCCTTGGCCTTGTTCTTGTGCTGCGATTTTTCGTCCTGCTGGATGACCACTAGGCCGGTCGGCAGGTGGGTGATCCTCACCGCGCTGTCGGTGGTGTTGACCGACTGGCCGCCGGGTCCTGACGAGCGATAGACGTCGATTCTCAGGTCCTTCTCGTCGATATGGACGTCGACGTCCTCGGCCTCGGGCAACACCGCGACCGTCGCCGCAGAGGTGTGGATGCGGCCGCCGCTCTCGGTCACCGGCACTCGCTGGACCCGATGCACGCCGCTTTCGAACTTCAACCGCGCGAAGACGCCGGCGCCGGCGATGGAGGCAATGGCCTCCTTGTAGCCGCCCACGTCCGAGGCGCTGGCCGAGATCAATTCGAACCGCCAGCCCCGCTCCTCGGCATAGCGCTGGTACATGCGCAGCAGGTCGCCAGCGAACAAAGCGGCCTCATCGCCCCCAGTCCCGGCGCGCACCTCGAGCATGGCGGCGCGCTCGTCAGCGGAGTCGCGCGGCAGCAGCTTGACCGCCAGTTCCCGCTCGGCCTCGGGCAGCCTGGTCCTGATCTCCTCGATCTCATGGACCGCCAACTCCTTGAGCTCGGCTTCCGCATTGGGATCGTGGGCAAGGCCTGTCAGCACCTCCAGCTCCGCGCGCAGGCGGCGCACCTCGCGGGCAGCGTCGGCAACGGGCTCGACCTGGGCATATTCCTTGCTGAGGCGCACGAACTCGTCCGGCGGCAGATCGGCGCGCGCCATCGCCGCGGCGAGATCATGTTTCTTCGCCTCGATCGAAGTAATGCGCTCGAGCGAAATTTTGGTCACGTGCGGACGGCCTCCGCCAGCGCGCCGAACGGCACCGCATTTTGTTCGCCGGACTGCAGGTTCTTCACCTGTGCCGCGCCCGCCTCGACTTCACTGTCGCCGATGATGATTGCAAACCGTGCCCCTGCAGCATCGGCTTTCGCCATGCGCTTCTTCATATTGCCGCGAAAGGCCATGTCGGAGGCGATGCCGCTCCCGCGAAGCTCGGCAAGCAGCCGCGTCGCTAGTTCCTCGGCTTTCGCTCCCATCGGCACGACTATTGCGACGGGGCGCTCACCCTTCGGCGCCTCGACCAGCATCGACAATCGCTCGATTCCGGCTGCCCAACCGATGGCCGGCGTGTGCGGTCCGCCCAGCGATTCGATCAGTCCGTCGTAGCGCCCGCCGGCTATGACCGCGCCTTGGGCACCGAGGCGATCGGTGACGAACTCGAAGGCGGTGTGCCGGTAGTAATCGAGACCGCGCACGAGATGGGGGTCGAGCTCATAGGCAACACCCGCTGCGTCCAGCCCGGCGCGCACCTTGCCGAAGAAATCCTCGGCCTCGGCCGTGGGCTGCATGATGGGAGCGCCGGCGACGGCGGCCTGGTCGCGCGGGTCCTTGCTGTCCAGCACGCGCAGCGGGTTCTTCTGCAGCCGCTCACGGCTCTCAGGCGAAATGTCCCGAGCAGAGAAATACGCGATCAGTTGCGTCCGCCACGCATCGCGGCTGTCCGCATCGCCGAGCGTATTGAGCTTCAGGGTGACGCCCTCGTTGATGCCGAGCTCGGCGAGGAGCTGCGCTCCGAGCGCAATGACCTCGACATCCGCCTGTGCTTCCGCCGCCCCAATGATCTCGGCGTCCAACTGATGGAACTGGCGGAAGCGGCCCTTCTGGGGGCGCTCATAGCGGAAGGCCGGGCCCCAGCTCGTCACCTTGAGCGGCGCATGCTGCTGCCAGCCCTCCGACAGGAAAGCGCGGCAGATGCCGGCGGTCAGCTCGGGCCTGAGCGTGATCGAATCCCCCGACCGGTCCTCGAAGCTGTACATCTCCTTGGAAACGACGTCGGTAGTCTCGCCGATGGTGCGGGCGAAGACGGCGGTCGGCTCGATGATCGGCACTTCGACCCGCTTGAAACCGAACAGGCGGCGCACGCGATCGAAGGCCGCGACGACCGCGTGAAAGCGGTCGGCCTCTTCTCCCAGCAGGCTTTGCGTGCCCCGGACCGGTTGGGGCGCTTCGATCTTCGCCATCCATCCGGCGGATAACCGCAAGCCGCGATTTGGCCAAGCGCCCGTCAAGCGGAGGCGGCCGCGCCTTCGATGTCCGGTCGTTTCTCCTGCTCCGGCACGATTACCCTATAGAGCGCGCCGCCAATGATTCCGCCGGCGATCGGCGCCACCCAGAAGATCCATAATTGCTGGAGCGCCAAGCCGCCGACAACGATCGCCGGACCGGTGCTGCGCGCCGGGTTCACCGACGTGTTGGTGACCGGGATCGAGATCAAATGGATGAGCGTCAGGCCAAGACCGATCGCCAGTGGCGCAAAGCCGGCCGGAGCGCGGCTGTGCGTCGAGCCCATGATGATCATCAGGAAAAAGGCGGTCATGATGATCTCGGTCAAAATTCCAGCCGTGGCCGAGTAGGCGCCCGGCGACATGTCGCCGACGCCGTTCACCGCAAGGCCGTTGGGGGCCAGCACGAAGCCCGACTGGCCGCTGGCGATGATATAAAGCACGTAAGCCGCAGTGATGGCGCCCAGCACCTGCGCGGCGACATAGAGCGGGATGTCCCGTGCCGGAAAGCGGCCGCCCGCCCAGAGACCGATCGTCACGGCCGGGTTGAGATGACAACCGGAGACATGGCCAATGGCATAGGCCATGGTGACGACGGTCAGGCCAAAGGCCAGCGCCACGCCCAGTAGGCCGATGCCGACGTCGGGGAAAGCGGCTGCCAGCACTGCGCTGCCGCAGCCGCCGAGCACCAGCCAGAAAGTGCCGAGAAATTCGGCCAAGCCCTTGCCGCTCATCAAACCCTCCCTCTGCTTTGGTTGGGCTCCGGCTTCTGGCGGAGCAGGGAATGCCTTTCCATCGGACAAAACCCGCATTGGGGGTAGTCAGTTGAAGGTGGTGGGATTAGGGCGCCCCCCATCATGAACATCGACCTGATTCCCGCCGGCGCCAATCCGCCGCGCAGCATCAATGTGCTCATCGAGGTCCCGATCGGCGGCGACCCGGTGAAATATGAATTCGACAAGAAGAGCGGCGCCTTGTTCGTCGACCGCATCCTGCACACGAGCATGCGCTATCCGGCCAATTACGGCTTCATCCCCCAGACCCTGGGCGAGGACGGCGACCCGCTCGACTGCCTGGTCATGGCCCGTTGGCCGCTGATGAGCGGCAGCGTCATCCGCGCCCGGCCGGTCGGCTTGCTGGTCATGGAGGACGAGGCGGGCGGAGATGAGAAACTGCTCGCCGTGCCTGAAACTAAGACCAGCCCTTACTATGCCGACATCCAGGAGGCGACCGACCTGCCCGCTATCACGCTGCAGCAGATCGAGCATTTCTTCACCCACTATAAGGATTTGGAGCCCGAAAAGTGGGTGCGGGTCGGCCGCTGGGGCGGACGCGAGGATGCCTACCGCGTCATCGTCGAAGCGTTGGAGCGCGCCCGGAAGCGCTGAGGCAGGAACAGCTTCCTGAAGCTCAACGTTGCCGTCCGGCCGCGTGGATCCAGGAGGTCCTGCTGGTAGCTGAAGGGCACATCGCCAAATGCGTCGCGGACCTTGGGCTTGGCATCCAGGAGATTGTCGATCTCCAGGCGCACCGAGCTGCCGATTAGCCAAGGATGCTTGGAGACCAGCTCAAAGCGTTCGCCGAGATTGGCAAATAGTCGCAGGTCGACTGTCGCCAGCGGCGAGAATTTGAGATCGCCGGAATCGCCGCCCTCGACCCTGGTGCCGCTGCGCCAATTGCCCGACAGGCGCGCGCCGAGCCCATTATTGGCCCAGCCGGCCCGGATCTCGACCTCGTGTCGCGGTCGCCCGCCGAAATTGTTGACCGCATCGCCGTCCAGATAGTCGAGCTTGAGGTCGTCGGCGATGACCGCCTCGTCGGCCAGGTTGACGCTGTGGGTCAGCGACAAGCTCAGCCGGCCGCGGTTCTGGCCGCCGGACAGGAAACCGCCGCGA
>DATFEO010000077.1:0-4335 GCA_035250985.1 Sphingomicrobium sp.
GCTCGGCCCGCGGTTCGCCGAGCTGGGGTTCGCGGAGGCCGAGGTCGAGGCGATCGTGGCGGCGACCGGCCCGCGCGACGGCCTGCCGGGCTTCACCTACTCCGACCTGACGCAGCGGCTAATCCCCGGCATCGTGCTCGACGCCTATCCCGAGCGCGCCATCGAGCCGGAGCGGGCGATCGCCATCGCTCGGGAAATGCAGGCGACGCCGGCGTTCAGGGAGTGACCTAGGCCGGCGGGACCGGCGCGCAGAAGGGCCGGCCCTCGAAGCTGTCGCCGACCAGCGAATTGTCGCCGCTGAGGCGCACCCGCTCGGCCAGCGCCGCCGGGCTCTCGCCGGCATCGACCTGGCCCGGCGCGCAGGCATGGACATGGACGAAGCGGTTCGGCGGGGCGCAGGTGCCGTAGGTGCGGCCCATGGCGTCGCGGCTCTCGCTCGCCCAGGCGACCGCCTCGCCGCTCGGGCTCAGGCACCAGGCCCAGTAGCCCTTCGCCTGGTCGACGTGGATGTCGTGGAGCGAGCCGGTGCCCGAATAGCAGGCGGGCAGGGCGAGAATCGGAAGCAACGGGATCAGGAATCGCATTCGGCAGGAACGCCGCAGGATGTGAAGAGGTGCCATCGGTAGTGCACCCGATTGGCTTCTGATAAGTTGCGGCGCAAGGGTCATGAACATGAAGGTCACTCACCTCCTGGCGCTGAGCGCGGCGATGTCGGCGATGCTGATCCTCGCCGCATCGGAGGCCGATGCCCAGGGGCGGGTCGTCAGCGGCGGGTGGGGCAACCCGCCTCGCCACGGCGGCGGCGGGCACGGCGGACACGGCAAGTTCGTCGGCCAGGGCTTCATCGCCTTCCCCGCCTACGTGGTCGAGCGGGAGGTGGTTCACGTCATCGAGCGCGAGGTGGTGGTGGAGGAGCCAGCCGCACCCGCCGAGCCCCCGCCGCCGCCCGCGGAGCCCCATGTCATCGGCAAGATCTATGCCTCGCTTCCGGGCGGCTGCATGAAACTGATCGAGGAAGGCGCCTCTTTTTATTACTGCAGCGGCGAATGGTACCGGCAGGAAGGCGCCGGCGGCGGCGCCCGCTACCGGGCGGTGGCGCACCCCTAGCCGCGTCGTCCTGCAGGGGCTGAGCCGACTAGCCGCAACTTGGCCAGAACTGCAGCAGGATGTTCGAGTTCTTCGACACCAGCGAGTTCAGGTTGGTCGTCAGGTCCCGAATGTAGAAAGCCTGGCTGCCCGACGTGTTCTGCACGCCCATAAAGGCGAGCTTGGTGTCATAGCAGCTCAGCGTTCCCTGCCAGGCCCGGGCGCTGTGGGCGATGTCCTCGTCGATGAACGCGCCCTCCTCGAACAGCCCGATCCGCGCATCGCCCGATGCGTCATTGTAGCTGACGACCAGCCGGCCGGGGTGGATCCGTGAGGCATCGACATTGATCTCGCCCTGGCCCGTGTAGAGCAGGATCGGCTCGGCGCCCGGTCCGGGCAGCTCCCACAGCTGCGTGGGTAGCAACGTCGAATAAGCGATGGAATTGCCGTCGCGGAACCAGGCGAAGTCCCAGAAGAACGGACCGGTCGCCCAGGACGTCACCGTATTGTCGTCGAGGTCGTATACGGCGAGCGTCTCGTTGGTGCCGTCGAAGCAGCAGGCGAAAGCGATCCTGCGGCCGTCCGGCGAGAAATCCATCCGCGTGCCCTCGCGCGCCGGGGTCAAATCGACGATGCCTGCCGGCGCGAACGTGCCCGATCCGGTGACCGTGTAAGTCAGGATCGAGAGCTTGGAGGAGGCGCCGGTCCCGGTCGACAAGGCGATCTGGTCTTGCCCCCGCGGCGCCAGGTCGAAGTTGAACGAACGCGCCGAGCTGTAGAGCGTCGCCTGGTTGGTGTTGTCCTCATTGGCGACGACCAGCTTGACCGTCTTGCCGCTGAGCAGGCGATAGGCGATCTGCGGGTTGGGTGGGGGTGAAACGCCGCCGCCCCCGCCGCCACCGCCGGGCTTGGCCGCGGCCAGCGTCAGACAAACCGAGAATCCGAGTGCGACTGCGACGAACTTACGCATGACTGCCCCCCGCTCTTGTAAATCGAGTCGTTAAATTTTCGTTTACCATACAGATCAGCAATCCCCTATTCGCCTCTCTCGGCGGGTGGAATTTCCTGTCCTCAATCCCCAGGCGTGGCGATCCACCCCTGAATTCACAAAATTGGGTCGCTGAGTCCGTGAAAATAGTGAAGTTAGGGGCATGGCGAGCAAGCGGGGCAGTGAGTCGCTGAAGCCGGGGACGCGTCCGAAGCGGGCGCCGCCTCGCCCGGCGCCTGCGCCACCGGATTTCGCCCAGGTCCTCGGTATCGCCGACGCGCTGCCGATGCCGATCGCCCTGCTCGACAAGGAGCGGCGCTACATCTTCTGCAACCGCGCCTTCGCCGACTTTTTCGAGCGGCCGCGCTCGCAAATCCTTGGCCGCACCGTTCTCGAAATGCTCGGGCCGCAGCTTTACGAAGTCCGCAAACCGATGATGGACGCGGCGTTCTCGGGCGAGCGGCAGTTCTTCGTCGCCGACTTCCCGCATCCCAGCCGCGGGCCGCTCGCCATCCAGGCCGAATATGTGCCGCAATTCGGGCCGGGCGGCGCGGTCGAGGGCATCGTGGTCCTCGTCACCGACGTCACCGAGCAGCGGACCGCCGAGCGAGCGCTGAAGGAAAGCGAGGCTCGGTTCCGCCGGATCGCCGATTCCGCCCCGGTGATGATGTGGGTGACCCGGCTCGACCGCAGCCGCGACTTCGTCAACGAAGCCTATGCCGAGTTCGCCTGCGGGCCCGGCTGCGATCCCGAGGAGGCGCGAAGCCTCGACTGGCGGGAGCGAATCCATCCCGACGATGTCGATCGCATCGTCGCCGAGAGCATCGCCGGCGAGGCGTCGCGCAGGATGTTCACGCTGGAGGGACGCTACAAACGGCACGACGGCGAATATCGCTGGCTCCGCAGCGTGTCGCAGCCGCGCTTCGGGCCGGACGGGGAGCTAGCGGGCTTCATCGGCGTCGCCACCGACATCACGCTCGCCAAGGAGGCGGAACTGGACCTCAAGGCGATGGTCGAAGCGCAGGCGGGCGAGCTGGTGCTGGCGCACGAGCAACTCCGCCAGAGCCAGAAGATGGAGGCGCTCGGGCAGCTGACCGGCGGCATCGCCCACGACTTCAACAATTTGCTCACCGTCATCGTGGGCGGGCTCGACCAGATCGCGCGGCAGGTGAAGGAGGAGCGGCTGAAGCGCTACGCCGCCAATGCGCTGACGGCGGCGGAGCGTGGGGCGCGGCTGACGGCGCAGCTCCTGGCCTTCAGCCGCGTGCAAAGGCTGGAGGTCAAGCCGACCCTGGTCGCGCCGCTGATCGAGGGAATGCGGCCGCTCTTGAAGAACGTGCTGGGGCCGGGGATCGAGAAGAGGTTCGAGCTTTCCCAAACAGGGATCCCGATCATGGCCGACCCGACCCAGCTGGAGCTCGCGGTGCTGAACCTGGCGATCAACGCCCGCGACGCCATGGAGGCCGGCGGGATCCTGACCTTCGCTACGCAGGCGGTGAGCATCGCCGGCGACCCCGAGCTGGAGGATGGCGACTATGTCGAGCTTAGCGTGCGCGACACCGGCGCTGGGATGGACGAGGAGGTGGTGGCCCGCGCTTTCGAGCCATTCTTCACGACCAAAGAGGTCGGCAAGGGCACCGGCCTGGGGCTCAGCATGGTCTACGGGGTCGCCCGCCAGTCGGGCGGCACTGCACGGATCGACAGCAAAGTTGGCGAGGGGACTTGCGTGCGCCTCTTCTTCCGCCGCGCCGAGGAGACGGTCGAGGAAGCCGCCGAGTCCGGCAGCGCCGGCCGCAAGGCGTCGCGGCGCAAGGCTTCGGTGCTGGTCGTCGATGACGATCCCGATGTCCGGGACTTCATCGCCGTCAGCCTTGGCGACTATGGCTATGCGGTGCGCGAGGCGGCGGACGGGGCGGGAGGCCTGAAAGCCTTCGGTGAAAAGCGACCGGACCTGGTCATCCTCGATTATGCCATGCCCGGCATGTCGGGCAGCGAGGTGGCGGCGCGGATGCTGCGCGAGGTGCCCGGCCAGCCAATCCTCTTCGTCTCCGGCTATAATGAGACGGAGGCGATCCGGGCAGCGGCACCGGATGCGTTGTTGCTCGCCAAGCCCTTCCGCCCGGACGCGCTCGACGCCGCGGTGCGCGAGTGCCTCGATAGCAAAAGGCCGGATTCGGGAAAGAAGCCCTAGGTCCAGGCGTTTCAGCCTGCATGATCGGACTATTCATCGCCGCGCAGCTTGCCGCCGCATCGGTCAATCC
>DATFEO010000041.1:0-4817 GCA_035250985.1 Sphingomicrobium sp.
TGAGTATTTGATGCCCCCATCTTGACGGCGCATATCGGTGGTGATTGGATAAGTGGATACAAAAATACTTTTTGGATCCATGCCATGCCCACAAGCTTCTCCAGCCAGCCAAATTCCGCCGCCACCGCCGAGGAGGAGGCCTATCGTCATATCCAACAGGCGCTTCGTCTCGGCCGCTACAAGGCCGGCGAACGGCTGATCCCTGAAGACATCGCCGCCGAGATCGGCATGAGCCGCATGCCGGTGCGCGAGGCCTTCCGGCGGCTCGCTTCGGACGGTCTGGTGGTGCTGCGTCCCAACCGTGGCTGCATTGTCGCCGGCCTCACGCTCGACGAACTCTACGAAGCCTTCGAGATGCGCTCCGTACTGGAGGGCCTCGCCGCCCGCCTGGCCATTCCCCGAATCGACGAGGACGTGCTCGACGAACTGGAGCGGTTGCTCGAGCGCATGGAGCGCGCCGGCCAGAGCGGCAGCAGCGACTGGGTGGTCCGCCATCAGGAATTTCACGGCCGGATCTATGCGCTCAGCGGGCGGCCCAAGCTCATCCACCAGATTTCGGCGCTGCACGTGGTCATCGAGCCCTACATGCGCATCTGGTTCGACTATGTCGACAAGCCGCTCTCCGCGCGCGAGGAGCATGCCGCCTTGATCGTCGCGCTACGCTCGGGCGATGCGCGCCATGCCGAGCAGGTGATGCAGGATCATATTCTCGGCACGGCACCCATGCTGGCCGAGTTTGCGAGCCCGAGCCGGCGCTAACGCCGGCCGGTTAATCGCCCGTAGCCGGGAAGATACCTGGCGCGGGCAGGGGAACAGCCGTTCAACGGCACGACAAAAAGAGGATAACCCATGACGATCCGTCGCATGGTCGCGCTCGCGGCCGCATTTAGCATGCTTGGATTTGCCCCGGCCGTGTTCGGCCAGGACGCGCCGAAAACGATCACGATCGCCACCGAGGGCGCCTACGCGCCCTGGAACTTCACCACCGCCGACGGCAAGCTCGACGGTCTCGAGGTCGAACTCGCCAACGACTTGTGCGCCCGGATGAAGGTCCAGTGCACCGTGGTCGCCCAGGACTGGGACGGCCTGATCCCCTCGCTAACGGTCGGCAAGTTCGACGTGATCATGGCCAGCATGTTCATCACGTCGAAGCGGCTGGAGACCATCGATTTCACCCAGCCCTATGCCGTCGATCCCTCCGGCTTTGCCGTGGCGAAGGACACCGATCTCGGCAAGCTCGGCCTCTCGGCGGAAAAATTCAAGCTGGAGGACGAGGCGGCCTCCGTAGCGGCGATCGAGAAGCTCAAGCCCCTGCTCAAAGGCAAGGTGGTCGGCGTTCAGGCGGCCACCACCAATCTCGAATTCGTGAAGAAATATTTCGCCGACACGGTGGAAATCCGCGAATACAAGACGACTGAACAGCATGATCTCGACCTGTCCGCCGGGCGGATCGATGCGTTGTTCGCCCAGCAGACGGCGCTCGCGGCAACGCTCGCCAAACCTGAATTCGCCGACTTCACGCTGGCCGGCCCCGGCTTCGTCGGCGGCGTCTTCGGCCTCGGCACCGGTGCTGGCCTGCGCAAGGAGGACGCCAAGCTCAAGGACATGCTGAATGCGGCCATCGAAGGGGCGATCGCCGACGGCACGATCAAACGCATCTCGGAGAAGTGGGTGAAGACGGATGTAACACCGGTCAAGTAGGCGCAGGCGGACCCTGTCCGGCGGGCTATGCGCGCCGGGTGGTGGGCAGGAAGGCTTTGAGTGTCCATGGTTGATGTTATGCATGTACTCGGCTTCGGCGAAGGCGGCTGGGGCGCCGCGCTGTCAGTGGCCGCCGGCGTCACCCTTACTTTGTCGCTTCTCGGCTTTCTGCTCGGCGCACTCTTCGGCGCGCTGGCAGCAGCCGGGCGGCTTTCCCCATCCCGGATCAGCGCGTGGCTAGCCGGTGCCTACGGCACCGTGTTTCGCGGCGTTCCGGATCTGCTGACGATCTACCTGCTCTACTACGGCGGCAGCGTGGCGCTGACGGCGGTCGGCCGGATCTTCGGCGGCGCGGGCTTCGTCGGCCTGCCCGCGTTTGCGACCGGCGTTATCGCTATCGCCGTCATTTCCGGCGCCTACCAGGCCGAAGTCTATCGCGGCGCCTATCTCGCCGTCGATCGCGGCCAGTTCGACGCTTGCAAGGCGCTCGGCCTCACCCGATTTCAATCCCTTCGCCTGGTCATCGTGCCGCAATTGATGCGCCATGCGCTGCCGGGGCTCGGCAATGTCTGGCAGCTGGTGCTGAAGGATTCGGCCCTGATCTCCGTCATCGGCCTCATTGAACTCATGCGCCAGACACAGATCGGAGCAGGATCGACGCGCGAACCGTTCGTCTTCTACATCGCGGCCGCAACCCTCTATTTCCTGATTGCGGGTGCGACCGGCCTCGTCTTCCGCCTTGGCGAAGCGCGGGCTTGGCGAGGCGTGGCATTCGCATGAGCGATCTTGGTTTCTTCGTCTCGATCATCCCGACATTGCTTTCCGGTCTGCCGCTGACCTTGCAGCTCGCGGGCACCTCGCTGGGACTCGGTTTCGTGCTCGCGCTGGCGCTGGCGCTCGCCCAACACGGAAACCATCGCGCGGCCGTCTGGCCCATCCGGACGTTCGTGGTGGTCTTTCGCGGTACGCCGCTGCTCGTCCAGATCTTCCTGATCTACTACGGCCTCGGCCAGTTCCGCCCTTCGCTTCAGGCGGTCGGCCTGTGGTGGTTGATCCGCGAGCCCTACTGGTGCGCCATCCTCGCGCTCACCCTCAACACCGCCGCCTATGGCAGCGAGATCCTGCGCGGCGCCATCCGCGGCGTTCCGCGCGGCCTGGTCGAGGCAGCGTCCGCCTCCGGCATGTCGCGGCTTCTGACGCTCAGGCTCGTCGTGCTGCCGCTCGCCTTCCGGCAGGCGATCCCGAGCTACGGCAACGAGATCATCCTAATGGTCAAGGGCACGTCGCTCGCCTCGATCATCACGCTGATGGAGGTGACGGGAATTGCGCAGGGCCTGATTTCCCAGACCTATCGTGCCGTGGAGGTTTTCGTCGCTGCCGGTGCGATCTACCTGACGCTCAACTTCACGATCATACGGGCGCTGAACGCGCTCGAACTTTGGCTCACCCCCTATCGAGCCCGCCCCTGACTATCTGCGAGGAGAGGAACAGAATGCGCAATTTCGAGAAGCCGACACGATCCATCGCCGTGTCCCGCCAAGCGATGGCGGCGACGTCACATCCGTCGGCGACCCTTGCGGCCCTGCAGATTATGGAGGCCGGCGGCAACGCTATGGATGCGGCCATTGCCGCTTCGGCCGTGCAATGCGCCGTCGAGCCGGGCTCGACCGGCATCGGCGGCGACTGTTTCGTGCTTTTCGCGCCCGATGGTTCCGACAGGGTCGTCGCCTATAACGGCTCCGGCCGCACGCCGGCAGCGCTGACGCTCGATTGGTTCACAGAGCGGGGCCTGACCGAGGTGCCGCGCCAGTCGCCGTCGGCGGTGACTGTTCCCGGTGCGATTGACGCCTGGGTGCGGCTCCATGCCGATTATGGCGGGCTTCCCTTCGCCGATGTGCTTGCGCCGGCGATCCGCTTTGCCGAAGGGGGCTATGCGATTTCGCCGCGCGTGCATCGCGACTGGCTGCTGGAGGAGGAACTGCTCAAGTCCGACTCGACCGCTGCGCGGATTTTCCTGCCGGAAGGACGGGCGCCGAAGATCGGCGAGGTCCACCGCCAGCGGGAGCTTGCGGCGACGCTGAGGCGCATAGCGGCCGATGGGCGCGATGGCTTCTACACGGGCCCCGTTGCAGAAGACATGGTCTCCTATCTCCGCTCGCTCGGCGGCCTGCACACAATGGAGGATTTTGCAAACGCGCGCGGAGACTATGTGACCCCGGTTGCCACGGACTTCCGCGGATACACGGTCCACGAATGCCCGCCGAACGGCCAGGGCATCATAGCCTTGCTGATCCTCAACATCCTTGGCCGCTTCGAGGCAAAGGGCGACCCGCAATCGCCCGACCGCCTGCACATAGAAATCGAGGCGACGCGGCTCGCCTATGCCGCGCGCGACGCCTGGCTCGCCGATCCGGACAAGGCGGACGTGCCGGTGGAAGAGCTGTTGTCGGATGCGCTCGCCGATCGGCTGGCTGATATGATCGACCTGCACCATGCGCTGACCGACCTGCCGGCCTTCGACATGCCGCTTCACCGCGACACGGTCTACATTTCCGTGGTCGACCGGGACCGCAACGCCGTCAGCTTCATCAACTCGGTCTTCGACAGTTTTGGCACCGGTCTCGTCGCGCCGCGCTCTGGCGTGGTCCTGCACAATCGCGGCCAGAGCTTTTCGCTGAATCCGGGTCATCCGAATGTCGTGGCGCCGTTGAAGCGTCCGCTCCATACGATCATTCCGGGGATGGTGACCCGGGATGGCAGGGTGGAAATGCCCTTCGGCGTGATGGGCGGCTACTACCAGGCCATGGGCCACGCGCATCTGATTTCCAAGGTGTTCGACTATGGCATGGACCTACAGGAGGCAATCGACCTGCCGCGGCTGATCCCGAGATCCGACGGTACCCGCGTCGAGGCCGAACACACGCTGCCTGCTGCCACCGCCGATGAACTCACACGGCGCGGTTTCGCGATCGTTCCGGCGGAAGACCCGATCGGCGGCGCGCAGGCGATCCGCATCGACTGGGAGAACGGCACGCTGACCGGTGGATCGGAATCGCGCAAGGACGGTATCGCGCTTGGCCTCTAGATACCGGTCCCTTGTTGCGTCAGCGCTTTGC
>DATFEO010000045.1:0-2282 GCA_035250985.1 Sphingomicrobium sp.
TGCGCTCGCGGTAGTGGCTCCAGTTGCCGCCATAGGTCGTGGCGCCGAGCGACGTCAGCTCGACGATCGCATCCATCGTCTCCAGGAGTTCGCGGTCATGGCTGACGACGATGGCGCCGCCGCGCCAGCCCGCCATCAACGCGGCAACGGCAGCCCGCCCCTCGCGGTCGAGATTGTTGGTGGGTTCGTCGAGCAGGATGAAATCCGGCTCCTTGAAGACGAGGGCGGCAAGCTTCACGCGGGTCATCTGCCCGCCGGAAAGTGCAGCAAGGCGCGTCCCAGCCGACGCATCCAGACCGACGCGGGCAAGTGCCGCCTCCAGCCGGGATTCGAGTGTCCAGTCGGCGGCGGCAAGCTCGCCTATGCCTGCCAACCCCTCTTCCGCCCGCCTGAGGACGGCAAGCGCGTCGGAGGCGCCGAAGAGATCAGCGACGGTCTCGTCGGCCGCGACCTGGACGGTCTGGCTGAGCATGCCGAGGCTGCCCGCGACGGTGACCTTGCCGGCCTGCGGCGCGAGTGAACCTTCGATCAGCCGCAGCAGCGTCGACTTGCCGACGCCGTTGCGGCCGGCGAGACCGGTGCGCAAAGCACCAAAGCTCAGGTCGAGATTGGAGAAGAGGCTTCGGCCCTCAGGCGTGGACCACGAAAGTTGGGAGAGTGAAATCGAAGCAGGCATGGATACGGTTTTCCCTGATGGCAAGACGGTTCGGCTTGGCGGTCAGGGTGAAATCCATCGATGCGTGTATCCTGTTCAAATTTCTATCGCGGCAATAGATAGCATCGAATGCGCCCGTTTCAAGGCGGGACATTCGATTGCCGCGCGGCGGTAAGCGGAGGATCAGGCGAGACTGCGCCGCGCCTCGTCATCGCCGAAAGTCAGCCCGGAGGCCCGCACGCTGCGGTTTCGGCCGTGGTTCTTGGCGTCGAGAAGAGCGGCGTCAGCCCGTGTCAACAGGGTGGCGACGGGCCCGTCGTCCGGAGCCGAGGCAATGCCGACCGAGACTGCAACCGTGCCCAGGATCCGGCCGCGATGCGACAGCGGGGTGGTGCCGATCCTGGTCCTCAGCCGCTCGGCAAGCTCGAAGCCGGCCGCCTCGCCTGCTTCCGGCAGCAACACCGTAAATTCCTCGCCGCCGAAACGATAGGCGCTGCCGGCGTCGGCCACCGTATCGACGATGATCTGCGCGACATATTGCATGACGACGTCGCCGGCATCGTGGCCGAACTCATCGTTGAAGCGCTTGAATTGGTCGATATCGATCATCAAGCAGGTGAGTGGCTTGCCGCCCTGCCCGCGCGGCTCACGGTTCAACGCCTCGTCGAGGCAGCGCCGGTTGAGCAGGCCCGTCAGCGCGTCGCGCACCGCCAGATTGGTGAGCTTCTCGCGCAGCTGAAGATTGGCGACGGCGAGCCCGATGTTTTCGGCGATCAATTCGAGATAGAGGCGCGACGCTTCGACTGCGAAGGTTTCGTCAGAGCGCTCCTCGAAATAGAGGAGACCGATCGTATCGCCCTGGGCTGTCAGCGGCACGCAGAGACCGACCGCGCCCTCGTCGTCGAGATGCTGGCAGGCGATGTCGCTATGACCGCGATTGCTGACATGCGGCCGGCCGCGGCGAAGCCCCCAGCAGGCGCTGGACGGGAAGGTCGGTGTGGAATGTTGCGGATCGAGCCAACTGCCGACGCGTGTCAACAGCGTCCGGCTGTCGTTCAGCACGTAGAGATGGCCCGCGAGCTTCGGAAAGACCTGCGGAGCAAAGCGGGCCACGACCTCAGCCAGCTCGTCCTGGCTCTGGCAGGCCTGCAGCCGGTGCATCATCTGCAGGATGAGGTCCTTGGTCTGCTGGTCCAGGCGCCGCTCCGCATCGAGCCGATCACGCTCGATACCGTTTTCCCGAAAGATGTGGATCGCCTGGTTCATCTCGCCGATCTCGTCGCGGCGCCGATCGAGCGGGACCTCCACAGCGTAGTCCTGCTCGGCGAGACGCGTGACGATCCCACTCATGCGGGTGAGCGGCATGGCGACGCGGCGCTTGAGAATGAAATAGAGCACGCTCAGGAACAGGGCGGCGGTGATGCCAAGCATCGACTTGGCCGCGACGGCGAACCAGTCGCTGCGCGCCTGCGCCTCGTTGAGCGCCCGCCCGTACGGGCGTTGGTCAGGTCTCGAAACCGCGCGACCGTGTCGAGAAGTGCGGTCTGCACGCGCTCGTGCTCCGGGCCGAATAGCTTCTCCTGGGCGGTCGTGCGATCGCCCTTCTGATGGGCCTCGATGGCGGCAA
>DATFEO010000055.1:0-17461 GCA_035250985.1 Sphingomicrobium sp.
CGTGACCTGGAAGCCAACTGCCACTGTCCTTCACTCCAGCCTTCCGCTTCATCCAGCTCTCAAACAGGTCACCGGCCTGGGCAGCCAGCGCCAGCAAGGGCGCAAGCCAGAACAGGACCGCCGACAGGCTTGTGAGCTCTGCCCATGCATAGCCGGCCAGCGCTGCGCTCACCATGCCGCCAACCAGGCCAGCAATGGTCTTGTTCGGGCTGATTTTCGGAGCGAGCTTCGGCCCGCCAATAGCACGTCCGGCAAAATAAGCGCCGATGTCGGTCGTCCACGTGACGATGAAAATCCAGAGCAGCAGCTCGAGGCCGTGCGGCGCACGATCGCGGATCCAGAGCAGCGACAGAGCAGGTAGCAGTGCATAGATGAAACCGGCAGCCTTCCAGCCGAACCCCCAACCCGCAACCAGACGGCGCCATTCGTAGAAAATCATCACCGCGGCGAGCGCAGCGAAGACTGCAAACGCATAGCCACCGAGGAACGCGGTCCCGAGCGCCAGCAGGATGAGCACGACGCCAGCCAGGCTGCGGATGACAAGCTCGTTCATCGGCCCCCAAACCGGCGCTGGCGTCCTGCGAACTGGTCCAAGGCTTGCTTGAACGCGGCCTCGTCAAAGTCGGGCCAAAGCGTGTCGACGAACAGCAACTCGGCATAGGCCGCCTGCCACAGCAGGAAGTTGGACAGGCGAAGCTCCCCCGACGTTCGAATGAGCAGGTCGGGCTCCGGCAGTCCGGCGGTATCGAGCGCATCACCGATTGCCTGCTCATCGATCGAACCCGCATCGCGCGTGCCGTCCTTGACCTCCGCAGCAAGCCGGCGAGCCGCAGCGGCGATTTCCGCTCGCGACCCATAGTTGAGGGCAACGACCAGGGTCAGCCGACCGTTGTCCTTGGTGCGAGCGACGGCGCGCTGCAGCCGCTCGACGAGCTGCCGGCCGAATGGCGCGGGATCGCCGATCAGCCTCAAGCGGACGCCCTCCCGGTGGAGCTCATCGAGCTCCTTCTCGACATAATAGGCCAGCAACCCCTTGAGGTCAGTGACCTCCTCCTCAGACCGGCGCCAATTCTCGGACGAAAAGGCGTAGAGGGTCAGGACTTCCACACCAGCTTCCGCGGCGGCACGCAGCGTCTTGCGCACGGCTTCCGCCCCCGCACGATGGCCGGCGGCACGCGGCAGGCCGCGCCGTTCCGCCCAGCGGCCATTGCCGTCCATGATGATTGCAACGTGGCGCGGTATGCGAGCATCACCGCCCGCGCCCCGCGCGGCGGTCTCAGCCCCCTCCGTTGCGGCGGGGCTCGCGGTCACTTGCCAAGGATTTCCTGTTCCTTGGCGTGAGCGGCGACGTCAATCTCCTTGATGGTGTCGTCGGTCAGCTTCTGCACCTCGTGCTCGAGCCTTTTGTGCTCGTCCTCGCTGATCTCGTGCTTCTTCTCGTCCTGTTTCAAGTGGTCCATCCCATCGCGCCGCACGTTGCGCACGGCGACCCGAGCCTTCTCGGCATATTGACCAACGAGCTTGGCGAGCTCCTTGCGGCGTTCCTCCGTCATGTCCGGGATCGGCAAGCGTATCAGCTGACCGTCCGTCACGGGATTAAGCCCGAGGTTCGCGGCTCGGATCGCTTTTTCGACCGGCTGGACATTCGAGCGGTCCCAGACCTGGACCGTAAGCAGCCGCGGCTCCGGGACCGACACGGTTGCCACCTGATTCAGGGACATTTGCGCGCCATAGACCTCGACATGGATCGGATCGAGCAGCGCCGTCGATGCCCGGCCAGTACGCAAGCCGCCAAGGTCGTGCTTCAGGACTTCGACCGCACCATGCATCCGGCGCTGAAGGTCGGATTTGTCATAGCTCGGCATCTTTTCTCACTCCTCGTTCTGAACGATCGTCGCCTTGCCCTTGCCTGCCAGCACATCTGTCAGATTGCCCGGCTGGCGGATGTTGAAGACGACAATCGGAATGTTGTTGTCACGGCACAAGGCGACCGCGGCGGCATCCATGATCTTGAGATCGTCGGCCAGGACCCGGTCAAAGCCGATTTTCTCGTAGCGGCTGGCGCTGCTGACCTTCTTCGGATCGGCCGTATAGACGCCGTCGACGCTGGTCCCCTTGAAGAGTGCGTCGCACTTCATCTCGGCGGCGCGCAAGGCTGCCCCGGTATCCGTGGTGAAATAAGGACTCCCGGTGCCGGCAGCGAAGATGACGACGCGGCCCTTGCTGAGGTGCCGCTCTGCCCGGCGACGGATCACTGGCTCGCAGACCTGGTCCATCTTGATCGCCGACTGGACCCGCGTCTCGACGCCCAGCTGCTCGAGCGCGTTCTGCATGGCGAGCGCGTTCATCACGGTCGCCAGCATGCCCATATAGTCGGCCTGCGCCCGGTCCATGCCCTTGGCGGCCCCGGCCATGCCGCGAAAGATATTGCCACCACCGACGACCAAGCAGACCTCGAAGCCGGCGGAACGCGCGGCGGCGATCTCGGCGGCAAGACCCGCGACCGTATCCGGATCGATGCCGAACTGGCCCTGGCCCATCAAAGCTTCGCCGGAAAGCTTGAGCAGGATCCGGTGGAACTTGGGTCGGGTCATCGAGCGGCCTTGGCTGTTAATTGGGCGCCACGCTCTTATGGTGCACCGGACCCGTTGCCAACCGCTAACAAGCGATGCACCTTTACGGCCGGGGGATCCCAATATGGCCGGCGTGTTCCTCAGCTATGCACGAGATGACACGCCCAAGGCGCGCCAGATCGCGGCTGCGCTCGAGAAAGCCGGCCACTCGGTCTGGTGGGACCTGCATGTCCGCGGCGGCACCCAATTCTCCAAGGTCATCGAAGAGGCGCTGAAGTCGGCGGACGTCGTCGTCGTGCTGTGGTCGGAGCGATCAGTCGAATCCCCGTGGGTGCGCGACGAGGCCGCGAGCGGCCGCGACCGGGGCCGGCTGGTGCCAGTCGCGCTCGACAAGACCGAGCCGCCGCTAGGTTTCCGGCAATTCCAGACCATTGACCTCAGCGCCTGGAAAGGCCGCGGCACGGTCCCGCGCCTGCCGGAGATCCTGCATGCGATCGACGGGGCGCTGGGCGAAGAGGGAGTGCCGCCGCGCCCCGCATCTGCCAAGCCGGCGATGCCCCTCATGCCGGAAATGTCCCGCTCCGTTCGGCTCGGCTTGCTGACGCTACTGGTCTTCGCCGCGATTGCGCTGGCCTATTTCCTGGTCAACCGCGGTGGGAAGGACGACGCACATATCGTCGCCATCACGGCTGCGGACCCGCCATCGGCGTCCCTTGCGCGGGACCTGCTCAAAAATCTGGGGAATATTCGCTCCGTGCAGACAGGGTCGGTGCAGCTGCTCGGCGAAGCAGGCGAGGATCGACCCGACCTGGTTTTCGAGGCTCAAGCCCCGGGCCCGAATGGCGACGCCAATCTCGCCCTGTTGGGCGGCAAGGATGGCGCGATCCTGTGGTCGAAGGAATTTGGGGGTAAGTCGGGCACGTCCGCCGACCTCAAGCTGCAAATGGTCTATACCGCCGGACGGGTTCTCGGCTGTGCGTTGGAGGGGCTTGAGCCGGGCGGAAAAGCACTCCGCGCGCAGACGCTGAAACTCTACCTTACCGGCTGTTCGCAATATGCCGAATCCGACGACGAAGCCAGGTTATCGGTCATTCGAGTGTTCGAGGAGGTGGTAAAGGATGCTCCGCGCTTTGAAGCCGCCTGGGCCAAGCTTCTCCTGGCAGAGAGCGATGCGGTGGCGGAGGACCCCACTCGAGATCGAGTGATTTTGCGGCGGCATCTCGCGCAAGCGCGCAAGCTAGATCCCCAGATGCCCGAAGCGACGCTTGCAGAAGTTACGCTTCTGCCCACCAGGGCTTTTGGAGAAGCTCTTCAACTGCTCGACCGCGCGAAGGAAGACCACCCCGGCAATGCGCTGGTCATCGGCTATCGAAGCGTCGCACTCTCAAGTGTCGGCCGACTGACCGAGGCCGTCGAGGACGCCAAAGAGGCGGCTCGGCTGGAACCGACGTCACCGGATGCCTTGAACAATTATGTACGAGTGCTTGCATATTCAGGGCGGACCGACGCGGCTCGCGCCGAATTGCAGCGCGCCGAGCGGCTTTGGCCCGGCACCGGACGGCTCCAGGAGCTGCAATATGCCTTTCTGCTCCGTTTTGGCGACCCCAAGGAACTGTTGAAAACGGACCAGTTCAAGCAGGCCAACCCCCGCATGCAAATGTATTATCGTACGCGGGCCGACCCTACTCCGGCCAACATCGATCGCTTCATGGCATTCCTGAGCGGGCTTTACAGCCGCCGCGGACTCACCGCTGAGGACGTCGTTGGTCATTCCCAGCCCTATGGTGAGCTTGGTCGTGAAGATGACTTGTACAAGTTGATATTTCGGCTGCCTGCCAGCGAGGATATAAGCGCGTTGTCCGGTGTCATTTTCCGCCCTGCCCTGCGCAAGTTCCGTCACGATCCCCGCTTCATGATCGTCGCCAAGAGAGTCGGCCTGCTCGATTACTGGACGAAAAGCGGAAAGTGGCCCGACTTCTGCTTCGACCCGGATCAGCCCTACGACTGCAAGGCGGAAGCTGCTAAGCTGAGCTGAGGCGGCGGGGGCCCCATGGCGCAAGTCTTCCTGAGTTACGATCGCGAGGACGGAGCCAAGGCCCGGGTCATCGCCCAAGCCCTCGAGCCCGCCGGCCACTTTGTCTGGTGGGACCTGCACATCAAGGGCGGCGCCGAATATGGCAAGGTAATCGAACAGGCGCTCGAGGCAGCAGACGCGGTCGTCGTCCTGTGGTCGGCCAATTCGGTGGACTCCGCCTGGGTCCGCGACGAGGCCGCTGCCGGGCGGGACGGCGGGCGGTTGATCCCAATCCTGATAGAGCCAGTCACGCCTCCGATGGGATTTCGGCAATATCAGAATTTGGATTTCACCGGCTGGAAAGGCCGCCGCAAGCCGCCGCGCTTCGCCGAGCTGCTCGCTTCCATAGAAGCGCTGCGCGGACGTTCACCTCAAGCATCCCTGCCCGCTTCACCTCCGACCTCTGCAACTGCGCCAAAGCTAGCCCCGCCCCGCGGGCTGGTTATTGCGGGACTAGCAATCCTGGCGGTTGTCGCACTGGGTCTATTTGTCGGACTTGTCATGAATGGCCCGCGCCGCGCGGCAGAGGTGCCCAATGTTGAGGTTTCTCCAGCCGACGCAAGCTCCGCTTCACGCGCTCTCGCCGGCAACCTCCTTGTCCAGCTAGGCAGCCTGCAATCGACCGACAGCGACGCGCTGCAACTCGTCGAGTCAGGTGCCGACTCCGATGCCGACCTGATCTTCCGGGTCGGTGCATCCAGTGAAGGGAATCGACCGCTGGGAAGCCTCGCCCTGGTCGAGGCGAACAGCGGAAATCTGCTCTGGTCGCGCGACTTCCGTCCGCCCAGCGGGAAGGTGGCCGACTTGCGTCAGCAAGTCGCCTACACCGCCGCCCGCATCCTTAATTGCGCGGCCGAAGCCCTGTCATCGAACCTGCGGCCGCAAACATTGAAGCTCTATTTGAACGGCTGCGCCGAGCTGCACAGCCTGTGGGAGGCCGACCCCCGCAATTTGATCAGTGTGTTCGCAAGGGTCACCGAACAGGCTCCGCGGTTCGAAGGAGGTTGGGAGAAGTTGCTGCTTGCAGAGTTGGAGTCCTTCCAGAATGCCGATTCCCAACCCAGCGCGCGGGAATCCTTGCAGCGGCACGTTGTCGAGGCACGAAAGATTAATCCCGACATGGCGGAGGCTTATCTGGCCGAAGCTTGGCTTCAGGCGCCTCGCCCGATCAACACCTGGATGCGGCTGGCCGAAAAGGCGGTGGAGCGCAATCCGAACAATGCCGTCGCGCTTGTCGAGCGGGCACGCGGCTACCAGTATGTCGGCCGGATGCGCGATGCGATTGCAGACACACGGCGAGCGGTCCAGATCGATCCTCTCTCGCCTGGCGTCCGCGACGCACTGGCCTCTGCATATGTATATTCGGGGCAGATGGAAGCGGGGTTCAAGGTATTGGAGGAAGCCGAACGACTGTGGCCAGGAGCATCCAACCTGCTGTCGGCGCGATACCGCTTCCTCCTGCGCTATGGCGATGCCCGGCGAGCGCTCGACATCCTGGAAACAGGGGCGATAACAGCTCCGGCGACGCCGATGCAGCGAACGTTTCTTGAGGCCCGGATCGACCGCTCACCGGCATTGATTGAGCGGGCGGTCAGCCATGCTGGGTCCTTGTATCAGCAGTATCCCGAGGCCCTGTCGGGCTATATGCAGACCCTGGCGGAGTTCGATCGCGATGAGGAACTGATCCAAACCCTGCTGGCAGCGGACCCGGTAAAAGCTCCCGGCGTGATCGAGATCATGTTCCGGCCCTCTTTCGCGGACGTTCGCCGCGACTTACGGTTCATGCGGATCGCCAAGCGCTACGGGTTGGTGGATTATTGGGTGGCAAGCCGCAGCTTGCCCGATTTCTGCTTCGAGCCCGACCTACCTTACGACTGCAAGGCCGAAGCCGCCAAGCTGCGCTGATACGAAAAGGGCGGAGCCGAAGCCCCGCCCTTCCCTATCTGGACTTCCGGCCCGCTCAGCCGACCGGTTCATCCTTTTTTACGCCGGCTGCAGCCGCGACCTCCGCTGCGAAATCGTCCTGCTTCTTCTCAATCCCCTCGCCCAGCTGGAAGCGGACGAAACCCTTGAGCTCGACCGGCGCGCCGGCGTCCTTGCCGGCGGCGGCGACGACGTCCGAAACCGGCGTCTTGTTGTC
The DNA here is from genome assembly GCA_035250985.1 of Sphingomicrobium sp. GTDB lineage: Bacteria > Pseudomonadota > Alphaproteobacteria > Sphingomonadales > Sphingomonadaceae > Sphingomicrobium. Next base: position 6,788 of record DATFEO010000055.1, read on the forward strand.
CATGACGAACAGCTGGCTGACCAGGCTATGCTCCTTGCGGAACTTGGCCATGGAGCCTTCGACCATCTTCTCGATGATGTTGGCCGGCTTGCCGCTTTCATTGGCCTTCTCGACGGCGATCGCCCGCTCGCGCTCGATCAGCGCCGGGTCGAGGTCGTCGGCGGTGAGCGCCAGCGGGTTCGCCGCGGCGATGTGCATGGCCAGCTGCTTACCGAGCGCCTGCAGAGCATCGCGCGGTGCCGAGCTCTCGAGCGCGACCAGCACGCCGATCTTGCCCATGTTCGGAGCAGCGGCATTGTGAACGTAGCTGACGACGACGCCTTCGGCGACCTCGAGCATTGCGGCGCGGCGCAGCGACTGATTTTCGCCAATCGTCGCGATATTGTCGGTCAGCTTCTCTTCGACCGTGCCGCCGTCGGGGTAAGCTGCGCCTTTCAGCGCCTCGACATCCGCGCCAGTTTCCAGCGCCAGGCCGGCAACATTATGAACGAAGTCCTGGAACTGCTCGTTCTTGGCAACGAAATCGGTCTCCGAGTTGACCTCGACGACCGCGCCCTTCGGGCCTTCGACGGCAACGCCGACGAGGCCTTCGGCGGCCGTGCGCCCAGCCTTCTTGGCGGCCGCGGCCAAGCCCTTGGCGCGCAGCCAATCGACCGCCGCCTCCATCTCGCCGCCGGCCTCGGCCAGCGCCTTCTTGCAATCCATCATGCCGGCGCCGGTGCGCTCGCGCAGTTCCTTCACCGAAGCAGCGGTGATCTCGGCCATGTCGTGGCTCCTTGTGCCTGAAAGTTACGCTTCGAGCGCGGCTTCGGCGGGCGGCTCGGCCATCGCGCCGATGTCCTCGCCACGGGCCGCGGCGCCGCCGGCTTTGCCGCTGTTGGCGGCGTTGGCGACCGCCTCGCAATAAAGGCGGATGGCGCGGCTGGCGTCGTCATTGCCCGGAACCGGGAAGGCGATGCCCTGGGGGTTCGAGTTCGAGTCGAGGACGGCGACGACCGGAATACCGAGGACGTTGGCTTCCTTGATCGCCAGCTCTTCCTTGTTTGTGTCGACCACGAACATGACGTCCGGCAGGCCGCCCATGTCGCGGATGCCGCCCAGCGACTTCTCCAGCTTGTCGCGCTCGCGAGTTTGCTGAAGGACCTCCTTCTTGGTGAGGCCAGTCGTGTCGCCCGAGAGCTGTTCTTCAAGACTCTTGAGCCGCTTGATCGAGTTGGAGACGGTCTTCCAGTTCGTCAGCATGCCTCCCAGCCAGCGGTGGTTGACGAAGTGCTGGCCCGAAACCTGCGCCGCCTCGGCAACCGCATCCTGCGCCTGGCGCTTGGTGCCGACGAACAGCACCTTGCCGCCGCGCGCGGTGGTCTGCTGCACGAAGTCCAGCGCGCGGGCGAAGAGCGGCACCGTCTGCGATAGGTCGATGATGTGAACGCCGTTGCGGTCGCCGAAGATGTACGGCTTCATCCGCGGGTTCCAGCGATGGGTCTGGTGGCCGAAATGCGCCCCGGCCTCGAGCAATTGCTGCATGGTGACGACGTTGGTCGCCATTATCTTTCTCCTTCCGGTTCAGCCTCGATGGAGCAAGTCATCCCGAATATGATCCGGGACACCGGTCTGTGCGCTCCACCTGTGGGATGGCGGCGCCCCTAGCCGAAGCGGCCAGCTCTTTCAAGGGGTTGCGACCTGCTTGACAAGAAGAGAACAAACAGGGAACATGTGATCCAACAGGGAGATCACAGATGTTCGCCATGCTCGCTTCTTTCGTCTTCATCGGCGCGGTCGTGCTGGCCGCCTGCGCGGTAACCACAACCCTCCAGGAAAACCGCTCTCGAATCACCGATGCCTTGCACGGACGGCCGCTTCGCCGGGTCAGGCCTGCGCTGCGCGCCGCCGCCTGACCCTCGCATAAGCAAGAATGCTGAACGGGATCAGCGCCACGTAAATGGCGCTGACCGCAAACAAGGTGAACCAGGGCTCGGTGATGAGCGCCGCCACCACCAGGACGACCCCGGCCAAGGCAAGGAGACGATACGACGGCCTCAGGCGCAGCGATCCCCAACTGAAGGTGGCGATGTTGGAGATCATCAGCAGCGCCACGAAAACCAGCCAGGGCATGGTGAGGTACCAGGCGCGGAATCCGTCATTTCCAGTAAGCAGCCAGAGATAGACGGGCACGAAGGCCAAACCGGCTCCAACCGGTGCCGGGACGCCGGTCAGAAAGCCAGCCGACTTGTGCGGCTGCTCCTTGACGTCGATCCGGGCATTGAAACGCGCGAGGCGCAGAGCGCAACAGACTGCCAGGGCGAGTGCCGCAATCCACCCGAACTTGGGCGCATGCTGCAACGACCAGAGGAACATGATGAGCGTCGGGGCAACGCCGAAGGCGGTGACGTCCGAGAGCGAATCGAGCTCGGCCCCGAACCGGCTGTTGGCGCGCAGTAACCGGGCGATCCGGCCATCCATGCCGTCCAGCACGCCGGCGAAAACCACGGAGGCCAGCGCTTTCTCCCAATCCCCCTTGATGGCGAACAGCACGCCGCTGAGCCCGAAGCACAGCGCCAGGGCGGTGATCGCATTGGGCGGGATGGCCCGGAGGGGAATCCCGCCGGCGCGGCTCTCCGTGGTCACTGGCTAACGCCGCCGAGGCCCGGGTCGACGCCGAGCTGGCCAAGCACCGTCTCGCCGGCGATGGTCCGCTGGCCGAGCAGCACCTGGCTGCCGGTTCCCGCTGGCAGATAGACGTCGACCCGGCTTCCGAAGCGGATCAGGCCGATGCGCTCGCCGGCGCTGACCGCCTCTCCTTCACTGACGAAGCTGACAATGCGCCGCGCGACCAAGCCGGCGATCATCGTGAAGCCGATCATCGCGCCATCTTCGCTCTCAACCAGGATATGCTGCCGCTCATTTTCCTCGCTGGCCTTGTCGAGGTCGGCGTTGAGGAATTTGCCGGCAACGTAGACCAGGCGCCGCACCCGACCGGCGATCGGGGAGCGATTGATGTGCACGTCAAACACACTCATGAAGATCGAAACGCGGGTAAACTCCCCGGCCATTCCGCCCTCCCCGGCCAGCTCGGGCGGCGGGCCGGTGCGGGTGATCATCGTCACCAGCCCGTCGGCCGGCGCGATCACGAGCTTCGGGTCGATTGGCGTCGTGCGAATCGGGTCACGGAAGAATACCGCGACCCAGACGGTGACGGCCAACATCAGGAAACCCAGGAAGTCGCCGAGGATCCAATAGGTCATCAACGTCGCGAAGCCGGCGATCAGGACGAATTTGCGGCCTTCGGGATGGACGGACGGGACGCGCCACTTGACCGCGGTCAGTTGGCTGTCGGGCTTGTCGATGGCAGGCATGGCGCCTCCTTAGTGAGCGGCGAACGCGCGCACAATGTCACCGGTCTCGGCGGGCCGGTTGCCTTGCCCCCGGGCGCGCCCTAATGCGCGCCAACTCGCGAAATTGCAGGAACGGACCATGGCCAAGATCAAGGTGAAAAACCCGGTCGTCGAGCTCGACGGCGACGAAATGACGCGAATCATCTGGCAGTGGATACGTGAACGGCTGATCCAGCCCTACCTGGACGTCGACCTCATCTATTTTGACCTCGGGATCGAAAGCCGGGATGCAACCGACGACCAAGTGACGATCGACGCCGCGAATGCGATCAAGCAGCATGGTGTCGGCGTCAAATGCGCGACGATTACCCCGGACGAGGCGCGCGTGCAGGAGTTCGGCCTTAAGAAGATGTGGAAGTCGCCCAACGGCACCATCCGCAACATCCTCAACGGCGTCGTCTTCCGCGAGCCGATCGTCATCTCCAACGTTCCCCGCCTCATTCCCGGCTGGACTGACCCGATCGTCGTCGGCCGCCACGCTTTCGGCGACCAATATAAGGCAACCGATTTCAGGGTGCCGGGCAAGGGCAAGCTGACCATCAAATGGCAGGGCGAGGACGGCCAGGTGATCGAAGAGGAGATCTTCGACTTTCCGTCCGCCGGTGTCGCCATGGGCATGTACAATCTGGACGACAGCATCCGCGCCTTCGCCCGCGCCTGCTTCAATTACGGAGTCAGCCGTGGCTGGCCGGTCTATCTTTCGACCAAAAACACGATCCTCAAGGCTTATGACGGCCGCTTCAAGGATATCTTCCAGGAAGTTTTCGACAGCGAATTCAAAGCCAAGTTCGGCGAGCTCGGCATCGAATACCAACACCGCTTGATCGACGACATGGTCGCTTCAGCGCTGAAATGGAGCGGCAAGTTCATTTGGGCCTGCAAAAATTATGACGGCGACGTCCAGTCAGACCAGGTCGCCCAGGGATTCGGAAGCCTGGGCCTGATGACCTCGGTGCTGCTCACGCCCGACGGCAAGACGGTTGAGGCCGAGGCGGCGCATGGCACCGTCACTCGCCACTACCGGATGCACCAGCAGGGCAAGGCGACTTCGACCAACCCGATCGCTTCGATCTTCGCCTGGACCGGCGGCCTTAAGCACCGCGGCAAGCTCGACGAAACACCCGAAGTGGTGAGGTTCGCCGAGACGCTCGAGCGAGTCTGCATCGAGACGGTCGAGAGCGGCCAGATGACAAAGGACCTCGCCCTACTCGTCGGGCCCGAACAGGCCTGGATGACGACCGAGCAGTTCTTCGAGGCGATCCGGACGAACCTGGAAGCGGCGATGGCGAATTTGGCGCAACCGGCGACGGCATGACGCCAACCCGGCGGTGACAGCGCGGCCCAGCCCTGCTTAATGGGCTCATGGCAGGTGGGCTGCACATCACCCCGGCGCTAAGTGACGCGCTCACGATCCTCGGCGCGGCGGGAGTCGTCATCCCTACGTTCGCCCGTTTCAGGATCAATCCTGTCATCGGCTTCATCCTGGTTGGGATCATTGCCGGGCCCTTCGGCCTCGGTGCCCTGACGGGCGATTATCCCTGGCTGTCATGGATTTCGATCACTGACCCTGAAGGCATCGAGCCCTTTGCTGAGCTAGGCATTGTCCTGCTTCTTTTCTCGATCGGCCTGGAGTTGAGCTTCCGGCGCCTGATCGCCATGCGCAAAATGGTGTTTGGAATCGGCGCTGCCGAAATGGTGCTCACGGCCTTGCTGATCGGCACCGCACTGGTCGCGGTCGACTGGCCGACGAAGAGCGCTTTGTGGTTGTCGCTTGCTCTCGCCATGTCGTCGACCGCGCTGGTACTGCCGATCTCGGGCACTCAATCCGCCGTCGGCCGGGCCGCGCTGGCGATGCTCCTGTTCGAGGATCTGGCATTGGTGCCGATGCTGTTCCTGATCGGCGCAACCAGCGGCGCGGCGGCCGGAAATCTCGGGCAGATTGCGCTTCAAGGAGCGCTCGTCATTGCCGCGATTTTGGTCATCGGGCGCTTCCTGCTGCCGACATTGTTTGCCCAGGCGGCGCGATCCAAGAAGCCGGAGCTGTTCCTCGCGATCTCGCTGCTGGTGGTGATCCTGGCCGCAACAGTGACCGCGTCGGTCGGCCTGTCGCCGATCATGGGCGCGCTGGTTGCCGGCTTGGTCATCGCCGAAACGGACTATCGCAGCGAGGTTGAGGTGGTGGTCGAGCCCTTCAAGGGTCTGGCGCTCGGCGTCTTCCTGATCACGGTTGGCATGCGCATAGATGTCGGTGGGCTGATGACGCAATGGCCGTCGCTGCTGGGCGCGCTGGCGGCAGTCATTCTGGTCAAGGCGGTGGTAACGAGCGCGTTGCTGAAGATGGCTGGAGCAACTCCGGCGGTGGCGCGCGAAACCGGCATCCTCATGGCGAGCCCGTCCGAAACCACACTCATCATCCTGGGCGCCGCCGGGCTGGCAGGCATACTGAGCGCCGAGACCGTCGGCTTCTGGTCCGCTGTGACTGCGATCGGCCTTACGTTGACTCCCCTGTTGGCAAGCTTTGGCCGGTTCATGGCCAAGCGCGTGGCGCATGCCGGATTGCTGGAGGAGGAAGTCGGTCCGACTGCCGGCAAGACCGTAATCTTCGGCTTCGGCCGTGTCGGCCAGATGGTTGCCGACATGCTGGCGGAGCACGGCAGCCCCTACCTCGCCGTCGAAAGCGACATCGACGGCTTCACCGCGGCCCGAAAGGCCGGGTATTCCGTGCTGTACGGCGATGTCTCAAGGCGCGAACTGATCGAAAAGCTGCAGCTTGGCGAAGTTGCGGCGGTTGTCCTCACCATGGATGACCCGGTGCTCACCCAGCGGGTCGCCCGGCGCCTCCGCGCGGAGCATCCCGGATTGCCGATCGTCGCCCGCGCGCGCGACACCGATCACGCGGCGCGGCTCTATCGTGCCGGGGTAACGGATGCCGTGCCGGAAGCGCTGGAAGCTTCGCTGCAGCTCAGCGAAGCAGTGCTGGTCGACATCGGCCTTGCCATGGGTCCGGTAATCGCCAGTATTCACGAGAAGCGAAGCGAGCTCCGCGCCGAGATCATGAAGGAAGCGGAACTGGCCGAGGAGCCAAGCCTTGGGCGCCGGCGGCTCAGGGATGCGGTGCCGCCGGGCTAATTCGTCGCCGGACTGTCATCGATCACAGTCAGCGCCTTGCCGGGGCTGCCGGCGGTCAGGGATTCCGGCGTGACGATGATGACGCTGCCGAGTTTGAGTGAGGCGGCAACGGCGCGGCGAAACTCGTACGGCGTCTCAAATTGCTCCTTCTCGTCTGGCCGCACATCCATCTCTCCTCCAGCGCCTGAGAATTGCAGCTTGAGCCATTGCGGGCCGTTTTTGTCCCAGGAACGGACGACATAGGCCATCGAACGATCAACGGGCATGCGCACACGGACCGGCGCGGAGCCGATCTGGACGCCGCCGCGGAGGACGATCGCCCGCTGGTCCGCGACACTGACGATAACCGAGATCATGCCGGCCCTCGAGCGATCCGGATGCCACTCGTAGGGCGCTCGCGCCAGCGAGGCATCGCCGGCCGGCGGCCTGACGATCGCCATATCCGGCGCCGTGGAGATGAGCGGACGAGCGGAGATGCTGGTGATTACGACTGTCATGCCAAGGTGGGTTGCACCGAACAGGAGCGACGAGAATTGTGGCGGTAGCCGAATGCAGCCGTGCGAGGCTGGATATCCGGGAAGTTTCCCAGCGTGCAGCGCAATGCCCTTCCAAGTCAGTCTTTGCATGTTTGGCATTGGCGCGTTGTCGTAGGTTTTCGAGTAATGCTCCCTTTTCTTTTCCAGGACGGTGAATACACCGGTCGGCGTGTCGTTGCCCGACCGGCCGGTAGAAACGGTTGTCGCCGCGATCGGGACTCCGTTGCGGAATAGGACCGCACGCTGCGTCGCGATGTTGACGATCATGAGAATAGGCCCGTCGGGGCTGAGTTCGGGCGCCCAGACGAACTCGCCATTCTTCAGCTCCTGTGCGGCCTGGATGAGCGGCCGGTCGCCGCGCTCAACACGCTGCGCCCATGCCGAGCCGGCGAGCAGGAGGGCACTGGAAGCGGCGAGCAGTTGGAATCGTATGTTCATGGCGGCAACAATGGGCCGCGAAATCTGCGTCGGGGATAGGGAGATTTCCCTAGCGCCTTGGCGAACCGGAATTCCCTGTTAAGCTTGCCTTCGTGCCTTTGGGTTTTTCCTAATGTCGGATGTCCGCCGCGCGCGGCTATTTTCGGATTCCTGCAATAGGCCGTTCAGTCGAAGTGGTGGGATGATGAGGATGCGGGCGATTGCATTTGCGGTAGCGCTGAGTCTGGCTATGGCTCCGAGCCAATCGGCCGTCGCAGCCGATGATCCGCTGCAATTCTTCGAGGGCCGGACCGAGAGCGTCGGAACCGTCCACCTGATGATGAAGAAGCCCTTCCGGAGCAAGGCGATTGGCAACGGCGAGATAAAGCCGGACGGCTCGCTGGTGCTGGTGCAGCGCATTTACGACCAAGGTGAGCAGCCGCGCGAGCGGCGCTGGCACATGCGGCGAGTCGGCCCCGGCCGCTATTCTGGCACGATGTCCGAGGCGAAAGGCCCGGTCACGGTCGAGGAAATCGACGGCAAATACCGCTTCCGCTTTCGGATGGACGGCAGCGTGTCGGTCGAGCAGTGGCTAATCCCGGCAGCCGACCGGCAATCAGCGCGCAGCAAGATCACGATCCGCAAATATGGGATCCACGTCGGCAGCTCGAACGCCGTCATCCAAAAGGTAAATTAGGCCGCTACCTTCTCCAGCGCGTCCTTGACCGCGGCGAGCGCTTCCCGAGCCTTTGATCCGTCGGGCCCGCCGCCTTGGGCCATGTCGGGGCGCCCGCCCCCGCCCTGACCGCCGAGCGCCGCGACCGCAGCCTTGACCAACTCGACTGCGCTGACTTGGCCGGCAAGGTCGTCGGTGACGCCGACGGCGACGCTGCCGCGGCCTTCATTCACGGCGACCAGCGCCGCCACGCCCGAGCCAAGTCGCTGCTTCAGCGCGTCAATCTCACTTCGGAGGCTCTTCGGATCGAGGCCGTCGACCACTTGCCCGAGGAAGGCACGGCCGCCGACCTGTTCGGGCCCAACGGCCTCCGCCTTGGCGCCGCCACCCATGGCCAGCGCTTTTTTCGCATCGGCGAGTTCCTTCTCGAGCCGCTTGCGCTCCTCGACGAGCGCCGCGACGCGCGCCGGCACTTCGTCGGGTGCTGCCTTCAGCGCCGCAGCCGCCTCGCGCAGCCTTGTGTCGCGGTCGCCAAGCCACTGTCGCGCAGCCTCGCCAGTCAGCGCCTCGATGCGGCGAACACCAGAAGCGACCGCGCTCTCTGAGACGATCTTGAACAGTTGGATGTCGCCGAGCGCGCGGACATGCGTGCCGCCGCAAAGCTCGACCGAATAGTCGCCGGCATCGAACTGGCCCATCGAGAGGACGCGCACCTCGTCGCCATATTTCTCGCCGAACAACGCCATGGCGCCTGCGGCGATGGCGTCGTCGGGCGTCATCAGCCGCGTCGTCACCGGCTCGTTCGAGCGGATCTGCGCATTGACCTCGGCCTCAACCGCCTCGATTTCTTCGCGACTCATCGCCTTTGGGTGCGAGAAGTCGAAGCGGAAATAATCAGGTGCGACCAGGCTGCCCTTTTGCGTCACATGCGTGCCCAGGTGCCGGCGAAGCGCGGCATGGACGAGGTGGGTCGCGCTGTGGTTGGCGCGGACGCGGTCGCGACGCTCGGCATCGACAGTCTGGTGGACGGTCTCGCCGACCGATAGCTCGCCCTTTGCGACCTTGGTCCGCAACACGTGCAGCTTGCCGAGCGGTTTTGAGGTGTCCTCAACTTCACCTGCGAACCCCTTGATCGTAGACAATTTTCCGGTGTCACCGATCTGGCCGCCGCTCTCGCCGTAGAAAGGCGTCTGGTTCAATACGATCTCGACGGTTTCGCCGACCTCCGCGGCCTCGACCTTGCTGCCGTCCTTGACGATCGCGAGCACCACACCCTCGCCCTCATCGCCCGAATAGCCGGTAAATTCGGTCGATCCGAACTCCTCGGCAAGGTCGAACCAGAGCTCGTCAGAGGCCTTCTCCCCGGACCCCTTCCAGGCGGCGCGTGCCTGGGCCTTCTGCTCGGCCATGGCCCTATCAAAGCCCGAACGGTCGACGTGAAGGCCGCGGACGCGCAGCGCGTCCTCAGTCAGGTCGTATGGGAAGCCGTAGGTATCGTAGAGCTTGAAGGCCGTCTCGCCCGGCAAGGTACCGCCCTGAGCCATCGTCGCCGTGGCCTCGTCGAGCAGCTTCAGGCCATTGGCGAGCGTCTGGCGGAAGCGGGTCTCCTCCTGCGCAAGCACTTGCTCCAGCAATGGCTGGGCGCGAACCAGCTCGGGGTAAGCTGCGCCCATCTCGGCGACCAAGGCCGGCACCAGCCGATGCATCAGCGGGTCCTTTGCGCCGAGCAAATGGGCATGGCGCATGGCCCGGCGCATGATCCGGCGCAGGACATAGCCCCGGCCCTCATTAGAAGGCAGCACGCCATCGGCAACAAGGAAGCCCGAGGCGCGAAGGTGGTCGGCGATCACGCGGTGGCTGGCTTGATTTTCGTCTTCTGCCTTGGTCCGGGTCAGTTCCTCGCTGGCGTGGATCAGCGCCTTGAACGTGTCCGTTTCGTAATTGTCGGTCGTACCCTGCAGGACGGCGGCAATCCGCTCCAGGCCCATACCGGTGTCGATCGACTTCTTCGGCAGCTCGGAGACAATCTCGCCGGCCGCCTGTTCGAACTGCATGAAGACCAGGTTCCAAACCTCGATGAAGCGGTCGCCGTCTTCATCTGGCGAGCCCGGCGGTCCGCCCGGGACCTGCTCGCCATGGTCGAAAAAGATTTCCGAGCAAGGGCCGCAGGGCCCATCATCCCCCATCGCCCAAAAATTGTCCTTGGTCGGGATGCGGATGATGCGACTCTCAGGCAAGCCCGCGATCTTCTTCCACAAGTCGAAGGCGTCGTCGTCGGTATGATAGACGGTCGCCGTCAGCCGGTCCGGCGACAGCCCCCATTCCTTCGTTAGCAGGGTCCACGCCAGCTCGATCGCGCGGTCCTTGAAATAGTCGCCGAAGGAGAAATTCCCCAGCATTTCGAAGAATGTGTGGTGGCGCGCCGTATAGCCGACATTGTCGAGGTCGTTGTGCTTGCCGCCGGCGCGGACGCATTTCTGGCTGCTCGTGGCGGTGACATATGGCCGCGATTCCAGGCCCGTGA
>DATFEO010000069.1:0-9994 GCA_035250985.1 Sphingomicrobium sp.
GGTGACCAGGATCGCCCGTGGGAAGGCGGCCAGTAGATCCTTGCGCGCCCGCGAGCCCGCCGACAGGTAAAGGTTTGACGGGCCGAAGCCGGGTGCGCCGCTGACCCCGCGCACCGCATGGCCCGTCGGTTCGATGCCGAGTTGGCGCGCGTCGGCGCTGGTCGCCAGCCATGTCGTCAGCACGCCATCGGCGACGATGTCCATCGCTCGCACCGGCAGTCCTTCGCCGTCGAACGCGCGGCTCCTGATGCCGCGCCTGCGCAACGGGTCGTCATGGATGGTGATGCCCTTGCCGAACACCGGCTCGCCGAGCTTGCCCATCAGGAAGCTGGACTTCCGGGCGATCGAACTGCCGGTGATCGCCGCTGCGAAATGGCCGAGCAGCGAACCGGCGACGCGCGGCTCGAACAGGACGGGGTATCGGCCGGGCGCGATCTTGACATTGCCGAGGCGGCTAACGGCTCGCTCGGCGGCCCGGCGGCCGATGTCGGCGGGCGGTTCGAGGTCGTCGGCATGGCGGGCGCTGTGCCAGGCATGGTCGCGCTGCATGTTTCCGCCCTCGCCGGCAACGACGCCGACCGAGCAGCTGTGACCCGACGCGCGCGTGCCGCCGGAAAAGCCGTGGCTCGTGACCAGCGCGAAGGTCGAGGCTGACGCCGATGCGCTGCCGCCGTTGCTGTTGGATACGCCCTTGACCGCCAGGGCCGCGGCTTCGGCCTCCAGTGCGCGCACCCTCAGCGTCGCCGGATCGGGCTCCTGCGCATCCCAATTGTCGAGGTCGGCGAAATCGCCGGACATCAGCAGCTCGGCCGGCGCAAGCCCCGCATAGGAATCTTCCGGCGCTTCCCTTGCCATTGCCAGTACTCGGCCGACCAGGGCCGACAGCGCCTCGTCGCTGAGATCGGACGAGGCGACGCTGGCCGACTTGGAGCCGAGGAAGACGCGGAGGCCCATCTCCTCGCCTTCCGAGCGCTGCACGTCCTCGAGCGCGCCCTTGCGCACCCGCACACCGCTCGACCGCTCGCCGACATAAACCGCATCGGCCGCTCCGGCGCCGGCGGCGCGCGCCTGTTCGACCAGTTTCCCGGCTTTGTTCCGGGCTTCTTCGACGCTCAACATCGGGTCGCGGTTAAGAGTTGGTGAAGCCCACGTCAAAGGCGCTCTGTGCCCCTGCAAAGGCAGGGGCCCAGTCCGAGCGCGATAGCGCGAGCCAATTCGGCGCTGCTGATCGCAGCGCGCCTGGGTCCCTGCCTCCGCAGGGACACTAGTTAGCGCTCAACCCCACGACGAGCATGGCGAGGAAGACGAGTAGCCCGCACCAGCGGTTGGAGCGGAACAGGGCCAGGGCACCCTCTCCGTCCTTCGGGTCGGCGCGCAACGCCTGGCTCATGAGATGGATGGCCGCGGGAAGCAGGGCGATCAGCGCTAGCCAGTCGGCCTTGACCAGCCAGATCGCCGCGCCCCAGCCGGCAAGCGCGAGGGCGTAGAAAATTGCGACACCCAGCGGCGCCTTATCGCCGAGGCGGCGGGCGCTCGACTTCACGCCGACCAGCGCGTCGTCCTCCATGTCCTGGACCGCATAGAGCGTATCGTACCCAACCACCCAGGCGACGCTGCCGAGCCAGAGCAGGATCGCCGGCTGGTCGAGCGATCCGGTCACAGCCGGCCAGCCGACCAGGGCGCCCCAGCTGAACACGAGCCCGAGCCAGGCCTGAGGCCACCAGGTGATGCGCTTCATGAACGGATAGGCGGCGACCAGAACCAGGCTGGCGAGCGCGACCAGCTGGGCCGTGCGGTTGAGCTGGAGGAGGACGACCAGGCCGATGAGGCAGAGTGCGACCGTCAGCCCCCAGGCGGCGCCGAGGCTGGTCCGCCCGCTCGCCAATGGCCTGAGCCGCGTGCGCTCCACGGACCGATCTAGGTCCTTGTCGACGATGTCATTATAGACGCAGCCCGCTGAGCGCATGGCGAAGGCGCCGAGCGCCAGCCACAGGAACAGGTCCCAGCGGCCCCTTACCCCGGCCAGCGCCACGCCCCAGGCGCCGGGCCAGTAAAGCAGCCAGGTCCCTATCGGCCGGTCGATCCGCATCAGTGAAGCGAAAGGCCGCAGGCCTGGCGGCAGCTGGCCGATCAGCCCGCGCCGCTCGCTGTCGGGGACGGTTTCGACCGCGGTCACGCCGTGACCGGCGCGTTGTCGAGCCAATGCACCAGCGCTGCCAGCGACGGCAACTCGACAAAGCGCGGATGGTCGGACGGCGCCGGCCGCTGTTCGTGGCTCCACGCCAACGGCTGCGGGATATAAGCTGCCCAAGCCCCCGCCTCGAGCGCCGGGATCACGTCTGAGCGCATCGAATCCCCGGCCATCAGCGCGCGGTCGGGACCGACTCCATAGCGGTCGAAAATCCCCGCGAACGTTTCGGGCTTCTTGTCGCTGACGATCTCGATACCGGAAAACAGTTCGCCCAGGCCCGATGCCGCGAGCTTGGCTTCCTGGTGGAACAAGTCGCCCTTGGTGACCAGCACCAGCCGTCCCCGGTCGGCAAGCGCGCTCAGCGTGTCTTCAATCCCGTCGAAAAGCTCGACCGGATGCGCGTGCAGCGCCTTGCCTGCATCGAGGATATCCCGGATGACCGAAGCCGGCACGTCGTCGCCGCCCAGTTCCAGCGCGGTCTCCACCATCGACAGGGTAAAGGCCTTCGCGCCGTAGCCGTAGAGCTTGAGGTTGCGGATCTCGCAGGCTTCCATCGCGGCGCGCGCGATCCCCGCATCGGCGAATGGCTCAAGCATCTTGAGCAGCGCGTCATAGGTCGCTTCGAAGTGGCGCATGTTGTGCCAGAGCGTATCGTCGGCATCGAGGCAGATCAGGTCGATCGACATGTCTCGGCCATTAGCGTTCGACATTTCCCGATGCTAGGCGGCGTCAATGCCCGCAACCCCCGCCTGGCCGCCCAAAAGCCTGCCACGCCTGTTCGTCCGCCAGTCGTTGAACGGAGGCGCGTCGGTTGAGCTGGAGCCGGGGCAGGCCAATTACCTCGGCAACGTCATGCGCCTGAAGGCTGGGGACGAAGCTTTGGTCTTCGATGGCGCCTCGGGCGAATGGCTTGCGAGAGTCAGCGCGATTGGCAGGAAGCACATGACCCTTGCCGTCGAGCGGCGAACGGGCGAGCAGGAATCGGTTCCGGACCTCTGGCTGGCCTTCGCCCCGGTCAAGCGCGCGCAGACCGACTGGCTGGTCGAGAAAGCGACCGAGCTCGGCATCGCCCGGTTGCTGCCAGTCACGACCCGGCGAACCATCGTCGAACGCGTCAAGTTGGAGCGGCTGCAGTCAATTGCGGTCGAAGCCGCCGAGCAGTGCAACCGGACCTCGATCCCGACCATCGACGAGCCGCAATCGCTCGATTCCTTCCTGAAGATGCATGCCGGACGCACACTCTATTTCGCCGACGAGGGCGGCGGGGCGCCGGCCGTCGAGGCCTTCAAGCCTGGCCCGGCGACCATCCTGATCGGGCCAGAGGGAGGGTTCACAAAAGAGGAGCGCGCCATGATCCGCGCCGAGCCGGATGCGACCGCGGTCAGCCTCGGGCCACGTATCCTGCGCGCCGAGACCGCCGCGCTCGCGGCCGTAACAACATGGATGGCGCTCGCCGGGGACTGGCGCTAACGGCGGTTCGAATGACTACCCGAACCGACGACACGCCGGCGAGCCATCGCCTGATCGAGGGCCGCGACGACCTCCTCTCCGTCTTTTCCGCCGGCGAGAAGGCCCAGGAAGACTGGCGGATCGGCACCGAGCACGAGAAATTCGTCTATCGCTGCGACGATCACCGCGCCCCCTCTTGGGGGGAAAAAGGCGGGATCCGCGACCTCCTCATTGGCCTCACCGAATTCGGCTGGAAGCCGGTCGAGGAGGACGGCAAGGTCATCGCCCTGACCGGTCCCGACGGGACCATCAGCCTGGAACCGGCCGGCCAGTTCGAGCTTAGCGGCGCCCCGCTCGAAACCCTGCACCAGACCTGCGCCGAAGCCGCCCGTCACCTCGGCCAGTGCAAGATGATTGGCGACCGGCTGGGCCTCGGCTTCCTTGGGCTCGGCATGTGGCCGGACAAGACGCGTGCCGAGCTACCGATCATGCCCAAGGGGCGCTACCAGATCATGCTGCGCCACATGCCCAAGGTCGGCACGCTCGGCCTCGACATGATGCTCCGTACTTGCACCATCCAGGTCAATCTCGACTATGCGTCCGAAGCGGACATGGTGAAGAAGTTCCGTGTCGGCTTGGCACTGCAGCCGGTTGCCACGGCTTTGTTTGCCAACTCGCCGCTAACCGAGGGCAAGCCCAACGGATACAAGAGTTTCCGCAGCCATATCTGGGAGGACACCGACCCGGCGCGCACGGGAATGCTTCCCTTCGTTTTCGAGGACGGCTTCGGTTACGAGCGCTATTGTGACTATGCGCTCGAGGTGCCGATGTATTTCGTCTACCGCGACGGCAAATATGTTGACGTCGCCGGCGAAAGTTTCCGCGATTTCCTCGACGGAAAACTGTCGCAGCTACCCGGCGAGAAGCCCCGGCTCAGCGACTGGACCGACCACCTGTCGACCGCATTCCCGGAAGTTCGGATGAAAAGTTTCCTGGAAATGCGCGGCGCCGATGGCGGGCGCTGGGGACGGATCTGCGCATTACCCGCACTTTGGGTTGGGCTGCTTTACGATCCGTCGACGCTCGACGCCGCGTGGGATCGGGTGAGGCACTGGACGATCGAAGAACGCGGGGCACTGCGCCACACTGTCCCGAGGCTGGCGCTCGATACGCCTGTGCCCGGCGGCGGCACGATGCGCGAGCTTGCTGCGCAAATAGTGGACATGGCGTCTGCCGGCCTCACCGCGCGTCGAAAACTCAATGCCAGCGGCGACAATGAAGGCGGCTTCCTCGACCCTCTGCGCGAGGTCGTCGCCAGCGGCATGACTCCCGCCGATCGCCTGCTCGACAAGTTCCGCAACGAGTGGGCCGGCGATGTCCGCCGCATCTATGCGGAGCTCAGCTTCTAGGGCGATGGCCAACCCGGGCGCCTACGGCCTCTCCGCGCTTGGCGTCCGTACGCCGCCACTGCTGATCATCCTCGGCAGCGACACCAATGCCAGCGCGCGGCGAGGCGGCTACCGGGTCGGCGGCAATTCGGATGTCTACAAACTGCTGCCCGACGGTTTTGCCTTCGACCAGCTCAACCTCAGCAAGCAATTCCTGAGGACGCAGGAGCGAATCGACCCTGCCCGCTACCCATGCGTGCTGAATCTGGTCACCGATCCCGACCAGCATCCGCGGACTCTGGAGCGGCTGGGCAAGCTGCTGCGCGGTCATCGTGGCCGGGTGATCAATCGGCCCGAGGCCGTACTCAGGACCACCCGCGACCAGGTCGCGAAGCGGCTGGCCGGAATTGACGGCCTGCGCACGCCCAAGGTGATCAGGCAGCAAAATCCGAAGCCGGGCGCGGCGGCGGTGGCGGTCGAGCGCGCCGGGCTCGGTTATCCGTTGATTGTCCGCCTCGCGGGCACGCATACCGGCAAGATCGTCGGGGTGGCCGACGGCCCGGATGCCCTCGAAACCGCCTGCGCCGGGCCGGGGCGATTCATCCTCACGGAGTTGATCGATTTCAGGAGCGCGGACGGGCTATACCGCAAGTACCGTCTCTGGTCGTTCGGCGGTACCGTCATCTTCCGCCACATGATCGTCGCCGACAGCTGGAACGTTCACGTCAGCATGCGGCAAAGCTTCATGGCGGGCCGGACGGCGCTGATCGAGGAGGAAATGCGCCTGATGGAGAGGCCTGACGGCGCCCTTCCACACACCGTCCACAAGGTCTTCTCCGCCGTGCAGGAACGGATGGGCCTTGATTTTTTCGGCATGGACTTCGGCCTCGACCCCGAGGGGCAAGTGGTGCTGTTCGAGGCCAATGCGACCATGAGCTTCTTCCCGCTCGCGCACCCGCCGCACTTCACCTACCTGGGCAAGATCCGCCAGCCGGCGCAGGCGGCGTTCCAGAGGATGCTGTTTCCCGAAGCCTGAGTCGTCAAAACGTCACAGCCGACGTGAAAAGTTGACGTAAACGCATCGCGTCCGTTGACTCCTAAACCGCCGTGGGCAGAGGTGGCAGCGTTGGGGGCGGGCGCGTAGGGGCTCGTCCGGGGCACTATTCCGAAAGAGACATCGATGCGCATTTCCACTCGCTCCTCGCTGGTGGCGTTGGCCATTGCCAGCAGCTTCACCTTCGCCGCCTCGCCAGCCTTCGCGCAGGCGACCGGGGACACGGACACGCCTGCGGCCGATGCCGAGGAGGGTATTGCCGACATCATCGTCACTGCGACCCGGCGCAGCGAGAATCTGCAGGACATTCCCTTGTCGGTGGCGACCGTCAATGATGAAACCCTGGCCGCCGTCATGTCGGGCGGCACCGACATTCGCGGCCTGTCGGGCCGCGTGCCGAGCCTCAACATCGAAAGCTCCTTCGGCCGGACCTTCCCGCGCTTCTACATCCGCGGCCTCGGCAACACCGACTTCGACCTCAACGCATCGCAACCGGTCAGCCTGGTCTATGACGAGGTCGTCCTCGAAAACCCGATCCTCAAGGGCTTCCCGGCCTTCGACATCGACCGGATCGAGGTTCTGCGAGGTCCGCAGGGCACCTTGTTCGGCCGCAACACGCCGGCCGGCATCGTCAAGTTCGACAGCGTCAAGCCGCGCGATGGGCGCAATTATGCGCGCATCAGCTACGGCACCTATTCGACCATCAATGCGGAAGGCGCGGTCGGCGGCCAGGTCACCGACAAGTTCGCGGTCCGCATGTCGGGCCTCTGGCAGCACCGCGACGACTGGATCGACAATCTGGACGATCCGGGTGACGACGACCTCGAGGGCTATGACGACATCGCGCTGCGGGCACAGCTGCAGTTCCAGGCGACCGAGGCCTTGACACTGCGTCTGGTCGGCCAGATTCGCGACCTCGACGGCGATGCCCGCATCTTCCGCGCCAATGCCATCCGGCCAGGCACGAACGATTTGGTCGGGGTCGACGGCGGCGACTTCGAGCGCGACGAGGTTCGCGCCGATGCCATCAATTTCCAGGATCTCAATACCGAGAATATTGCGGGCCACATCGAATATGATTTCGGGCCCGTGACCCTCTATTCAGTCACCAGCTACTGGCATGGCACGCTGGAAAGCCGCGGCGATATCGACGGCGGCTTCGGGTGCGGCGCCGTTTTCTGTGCGAACCCCCCGGCATCGGGACCGGGCTTCATTCCGTTTTCGGCCCAGAGCCAGGACAATATCCCGAGCCTCGACCAGTTCACCCAGGAAATCCGCATCGCCTCGAACAACACGGGCGGCCTCGGCTACCAGGCTGGCATTTTCTACTTCGACGAGAACCTCGACATCGAGAGCTTCGATTTCTTCACGCCCACGGCCCCCGATCCCTCGGCTATTGTCAACCAGCGCCAGGATTCCGAGGCGTGGGGCATCTTCGGCTCGGTCAATTATGAGTTCGACATGGGTCTGACGCTGCAGGCCGGGGCCCGCTGGAACAATGACGACAAGGAACTGACCGCCGAACGACTGTTCGACCTCAGGCCCGGCTTCATTGGCGGCGGCCCGGTCCAGCCAGTGACGCTGGAAGCCGATGACAGTGTCATCACCTGGGACGTCAGCGCCCTCTATGAGATCAATCCTGACGTGAATGTTTATGCCCGGGTTGCCAAAGGCTACCGCGCACCCTCGCTCCAAGGTCGCATCCTGTTCGATCGCGACCCGTCGAGCGCCGACAGCGAGCACACCATGTCGTATGAGGCCGGCATCAAGACGGTCCTGTTTGACCGCCGGCTGCGCTTTAACCTGACCGGCTATTATTTCCGCACCAAGGATTTGCAGCTCTCTGCTGTCGGCGGCGGCACCAACGCCAACCTCCTGCTCAACGCCGACGCGGTCGATGGCCACGGCTTCGAAGCGGAGCTGGAAGCCCGGCCCGTCACCGGCCTAAGCCTGACCGCCGGCCTCAGCTACAATCACACCAAGATCGACGATGATACCCTGGCGGTTGAGGTTTGCGGCGCGTCTTGCACATTCACCGACCCGATCGCGGTTGCCGCGAACCCGATGACCGGGCAGCCGGCGCAGGTTTTCATCGACGGCAATCCGCTGCCGCAGGCGCCGAAGTGGACGTTTAACTTCACCGCCGGTTACGAGCATCCGGTCGGGCCGGGCGACGTGTATGTCTTCACCGACTGGTACCACCGTTCGAAGGTCAACTTCTTCCTCTATGAATCGGTCGAGTTCAGCGACGACCAACTGCTCGAAGGCGGCCTTCGCATCGGCTACAAGACCGACCGCTACGACATCGCCGGCTTCGTCCGCAACATCACCAATGACGAAAGCGCCGTTGGCGCCATCGACTTCAACAACCTGACTGCGATGGTCAACGAACCACGCATCTGGGGTCTTGAGCTCGGCGTGAAGTTCTAAGGGGTCGCCAAGGGGCGGCGGCTGGGCTAGCCAGCTGCCGCCCTTTTCGCGTCCGGAGCAATGCATGGCCGACCGCCGCAGCCTCTATCCCGACTTCGAACCATATTCGACCGGCATGCTCGATGTCGGCGACGGCCACAGCCTTTACTGGGAATTGTCCGGCAACCCCAACGGCAAGCCGGCCGTCTTCCTGCACGGTGGCCCGGGCGGCGGTTCGAGCCCCAAGCACCGCCGCCAGTTCAATCCGGATGAGTACAAGATCCTGGTGTTCGACCAGCGCGGCGCCGGCAAGTCGACCCCGCACGCCGGGCTCGAGGCCAACACGACCTGGCACCTGGTCGAAGACATTGAGCAGCTACGAATCGAGGTCGCCGAGGTCGAGAAGTGGCTGGTGTTCGGTGGCAGCTGGGGCTCGACGCTGAGCCTCGCCTACGCCGAGACCTATCCCGAGCGTGTCACCGAGCTGGTGCTGCGCGGCATCTTCCTCTTCCACCAGAACGAGCTCGACTGGCTCTACAAATATGGCGCTTCGGAAATCTACCCGGAGGGCTGGGACGAGTTCATTGGCCTGATCCCCGAGGCGGAGCGCGGCGACCTTATCGAGGCCTATCGCCGGCGCCTGACCGGCGATGATCATGCGATGAAGCTGGAGGCGGCGCGGGCATGGAGCAAATGGGAAGGGCAGACCGTCACCCTGCTGCCCCGGCCCGAGGTGATCGAGGAATTCACCGAGGAGCATAAGGCGATCGCCATCGCCCGCATCGAGAATCATTACATGGCGAACCGGGGCTGGCTGGAGGAAGGCCAGCTGCTGGCCGGCGCCGATCGCCTGAAGGGCATTCCCGGGGTCATTGTCCAGGGCCGCCACGACAGCTGCACTCCGCCGAGCGCCGCTTGGAAGCTGAAGCAGGCTTGGCCCGACGTCGACCTGCAGATCGTTCCCGACGGTGGCCATCTCTACGACGAGCCCGGCATCCTCGATGGGCTGGTCCGCGCCACCGATTACTTTGCCGACAGATGAGCAGAGAAGACCGCACTCCACTCCGCCGCGTCGTCGCTGCCAGCCTCATCGGCACGACCATCGAGTGGTACGACTTCTTCCTCTACGGCTCGGCCGCGGCGCTCGTGTTCAACCGCCTCTTCTTCCCAGACTTCGACCCATTGGTGGGCACCATGCTCGCCTTCGCGACCTACGCGCTCGGCTTCGTCGCGCCGCCGGTCGGCGGCATCGTCTTCGGCCATTATGGCGACCGCATCGGCCGCAAGAAATTGCTGATGCTGAGCCTGGTACTGATGGGCGTCGCCACCGTCCTCATCGGACTGCTCCCGACCTATGCCCAGATCGGCATCTGGGCGCCGGTCGCGCTTATTGTGCTTAGGCTAGTGCAAGGCTTCGCCGTTGGCGGTGAATGGGGCGGCGCCGTACTAATGGCCGCCGAGCATGGCGATGCGGCGCGGCGCGGCTTCTGGGCCAGTTGGCCG
>DATFEO010000076.1:0-2370 GCA_035250985.1 Sphingomicrobium sp.
GCTCATCGTTCCCGCGTTACGGACGACCGGGACGACCAGACCCTTAGGTGCGGACACGGCGATCGAGACGTCGAAATAGTCGCGGTAGACAATCTCGTCGCCATCGATGCTGGCGTTCACGGAAGGGATATCCCGGGCGGCGAGCGCGCAGGCCTTCACGAAGAAGCCCATGAAGCCAAGGCGGATGCCATGCTTCTTCTCGAACAGGTCCTTGTACTTGCTCCGCGCTTCCATGACCGCCGACATGTCGACGTCGTTGAAGGTGGTGAGCAGCGCAGCGGTGTTCTGCGCTTCCTTCAGGCGATGGGCGATGGTCTGGCGGAGCCGCGACATCCTGACGCGCTCTTCGCGCCGCTCACCTGATTTAATGGGAGCAGGCCCCGGTGCAGGAGCCGCAGCCCGGGTCGGCTCAGCCTTCGCCGGGCTGCGGGCTTCCGGCTCGTGAACCGGGCCTGCTTCCTTCGCCTGGGCGGCAGCGAGCACGTCGTCCTTGGTGATGCGGCCATCCTTGCCGGTCCCGTGGATCTTCGAAGGGTCGACGTGATGCTCCAGCACCGCGCGCCGTACCGCCGGCGACAGGGTCAAATCGGCATGCTCCTCCGTCGGCGCATGCTCGTCTTCCTTTGGCAGCGGTGTCTCGGCCGGTCCCGGCGGGTTGGTGGCGGCGTCGGCGGCCTCCCTGGCAGGGGCCGGGGCCGCAGCTGCTGCGCTCGCCCCCTCGCTGACCCGGGCGATGATTGCGCCGACCTCGACACTGTCGCCTTCCTTGACCAATTGCTCGGCGAGCGTGCCGGCCACCGGGGCATTGACCTCGACCGCCACCTTGTCGGTCTCCAGGCTGGCGATCGGCTCGTCGGCGGCGACCGCATCGCCGGGGGCCTTGAGCCATTGGCCCAAGGTCGCCTCGGTGATCGATTCCCCAAGCGCGGGGACTTTGACGTCGGTCGGCATGAGCGTCCTTCTAGCTGGCTTTGGCGCGAGGTTGCGGCTGGCTGCTATGCCCCAGCGCGCTCGCAATCAAGGCCGCCTGCTCCGTGGCATGCCGCTTGGCGAGCCCGGTCGCCGGCGACGCGCAGGCGTCGCGCCCCGCAAAGCGCGGCCTGAGCAGGTGCCCGGTCTGGTTGAGGCAATCCTCCAGCAACGGCTCAACAAAAGCCCAGGCGCCGTTATTGCGCGGCTCTTCCTGCGCCCAGACCAGCTCCTCGATCTCGGGCATGGCCTTAAGCCGCTTGACGAGCGGCTCTGACGGGAATGGATAGAGCTGCTCGATGCGAATGATTTCGGTGCGCGCGTCGCCGGCCCCATCTTTCAAGGCTGCATCACGTGCCTCTAGCAGTTCGTAGGCGAGCTTGCCCGAGCAGAGCACGAGCCGCTTCGTCTTGCCCTCGGCCGGTGGCGTCGGATCGGAGATGATGCGGCGGAAGTGGCTGTCGCTGGTGAAATCGGCGCGCGCCGACACTGCCATCTTGTGGCGCAGCAGCGACTTGGGCGTCATTACGATCAAGGGCTTGCGAAAGCCGCGCAGCATTTGCCGGCGCAGCAGGTGGAAATAGTTGGCGGGCGTCGTGCAATTGGCGACCTGCATATTGTCGTCGGCGCAAAGCTGCAGGTAACGCTCGAGCCGGGCGGAGCTGTGCTCCGGCCCCTGCCCCTCGTACCCATGCGGCAGCAGCATGACGAGGCCGCTGGCCCGCAGCCATTTGGCTTCGCCGGCGGCTACAAACTGGTCGATCATCACCTGCGCGCCATTGGCGAAGTCGCCGAACTGCGCTTCCCAGAGGACGAGCGTCTTCGGGTCGGCGAGCGAATAACCATATTCGAAGCCGAGCACGCCGAACTCGGAGAGCGGGCTGTCCTGCACCTCGAAGCGCCCATCGGGAATCGTGCTGAGCGGCACGAACTTTTCGCCGGTTCCCTGATCGACCCAGACGGCGTGGCGCTGGCTGAAGGTGCCGCGGCCGCTATCCTGACCCGAGAGGCGGACACTCTTGCCTTCGGCGAGCAGCGAGCCGAATGCCATGCCTTCGGCCGTCGCCCAGTCGATGCCCTCGCCGCTTTGGAGCGTCTGCTTCTTCGCTTCGACAATGCGGGCGAGCGTCTTGTGGATGGCGAGGCCCTCTGGGACCGTGGTCAAGACCTTGGCTATCTCATCATAGCGTTCGTCGCTGAGCGCCGTCGCAATGTTGCGGCGCCCCAGCACGGGCTCATCCGGCTTGCCGAGGCCAGCCCAGCGGCCCTCGAACCAGTCCGCCTTGTTGGGCAGATAGCTTCCCGCCGCCTCGAACTCGGTTTCGAGCAGGCGGGTGAACTCGCTGGTCGTCTTGTCGATCCACGACTGGTCGATCACGCCCTCGGCGACCAGCCTCTTGC
>DATFEO010000080.1:0-7659 GCA_035250985.1 Sphingomicrobium sp.
CGAGCGGCTCCGACGCGACCAGCGCGCTGAGCTCACGGGTCGGTTCGGGGTGCCAGACGACGATTGTCGGGACGGTCGATAGCGACGCCGCCTGGAAGAAAGCGTTCCAGTCCATGCCGGGCGCCTTCCTGGCGAAATCGGCCTGGCTCCACGGGTTGTTGGCCTTGAAGCTATCCTCGGTCTCGACGATCGTCGAATGAGATGAGGCGATCTTCGCTTCGAGGTCATAAACGCGCTTTGCCCGCGCCTCGGCATTGTCGATGCCCGCCGAAGCCAGCATTTTGGCGATGAACGGGCGATAGGCGTTGCGGACCTCGGTCATCTCCGCATCGGACGATAGATAATAGTCGCGATCGGGCATGCCGATGCCGCCCTGAAGCATGTTCAGGATGTACTGATCGTTCTGCTTGTCGTCGAGATTGACGAAGGCGGCGAACGGGCCGCCAATACCCATCCGGTCGGCGCGGGCGGCGAGCGCCGGATAGTCGGCTTTGCTGCGCAACCCCCGAACCTCGTCCAGCCAGGGCTCGATTGGGCCTAGGCCTTTGGCGTCGATGGCCGGCTGATCGAGGTAGGCATTGTAGGCTATGCCGATCTTGTTGCCCGGATCCTTCGCGGCATCCTCGATTATCGCCCGGGTCCGCTCCTTCGACAGATCATCGAGCATGGTGAACATGCCATAGTTGGACTTGTCAGGCGGGATCGGGGTGTTCTTCGCCCATGTGCCATTGGCAAAAAGATAGAAATTGTCGCCCGGCGCGACGGTCCGGTCCATGCCGGTCACGTCGAAACCGAATTCACCGATCTGGGGCTTCGGCGCCGGCGCGGGCGCTGCTGGCGGCGGCGCCTCGGCTACCGCGACCGCGGCCGGAGCCGGCTGCTGAGTACTCGCGCAACCGGCAAGCAAGGCGGTGCCGGCAAGCAGGAACAATTTCGACTTCATGCTCATCTCTCCACTGATTCACTTACTGTCGGCGCTATATCCACGTCATTCGTCCGATGGAGGCGGCTGCGCCACTTGGATCCGATCCACAAGCGCCAGACGACAAGCGACACCCAATAACCTGTGAACGCAAACGCAAGGCCGATCAGGGTCAGGCCGCTAACCAGCGCCGGCGCGGCGTCGGACAGCAGCCAGGCGGCCCAGTCCCGCAACGGCGCGCGGGCCCCCGACAATTGCTGGAACGCCGCCAGGTCCGCGTGGAAACCCAGACGGTTGCCGACGTCGATGGCGGCGATGATGAAGAAGGGCGTCGTCGCCGGATTGGAGACGAAGGTCATCGCGGCGGCGATCGGGATGTTTGCCCGGAACGGCACCGCGAACAGTGCCGCGCCGACGATTTGCAGCCCCGGCACCATCAGGACGATCCCGACGAACAGGCCGACAGCGACTCCCGCCGGCACCGACCGGCGGGACAACCGCCACAATTCGGACGCCCAGATGCGCTTGCCGAGCGGCTTCAAGAGGGGGCTGCGCTGCAGATCCTCCTTGGTCGGTGCATGCCGGCGATATTGCCTGCGGAAGAAGCGGAACAGGTCAGCCACGGGCCCGCATGATCCTCCCCTGCTCGCGTTTCCAGTCGCGTTCCTTGATAGTCTCCCGCTTGTCATGCGTCTTCTTGCCACGGGCGACCGCCAGCTCGACCTTCGCCTTGCCGGCCGAGTTGAAATAGATGGAGAGGGGCACCAGCGTCAGGCCCTGCCGGGTCACGGCGCCCTGCAGGCGAGCGATCTCCCTGCCCTTGAGAAGCAGCCGACGGGGCCGGCGCGGCTCGTGGTTCATCCAGCTGCCGGAACGGTACACCGGAATATGGCTGTTGATGAGGAAGACCTCGTCGCCCTCGACCGTCGCATAGCTCTCGGCGATCGAGCCTTCACCGCCGCGGAGCGACTTCACTTCGGTGCCCTGAAGCTCGATTCCGGCCTCCAGCCGCTCTTCGACGAAATAGTCGAAACGCGCGCGCCGGTTCTCGGCGACGACCTTCGCTTTGTCGAACGGCGCTGGACGTTCACGGGGCATGGCGCGCGATTAGCCTGCAAGGTGGGCTAGGCCAATCCCGCGTGCGCCAGGGCCGCATCGACAGCAGCTTTCGATGCCGCCGACGGTTCGGTCATCGGCGCGCGCAGCTCGGCCGGGAAGCCCTTCCTGACCCGCGACAGCGCATATTTCACCGGGCCGGGCGAGGCGTCGCTGAACAGGGCCGCATGCAGCGGATAGAGACGGTCCTGCAACTCCAGGGCCTCTTCCCAACGCCCCTCGCGGGTCGCTTCCTGGAATTTGGAGCAGAGCTTCGGGGCGACATTGGCGCTGACCGAGATGCAACCCTTGCCGCCCATGGCATTGAAGCCGAGTGCCATGTCGTCGTTGCCCGAGAGCTGGAGGAACTCCGTGCCGCAGGCCTGCCGCTGTGCCGAAACCCGCGCCAGATTGCCGGTCGCATCCTTCACCCCCACGACATTAGGGAGGCGCGACAGCCTGGCCATGGTTTCCACCGATATGTCGGTGATGGTCCGCGAGGGTACATTGTAGAGGATAACCGCGATATCGAGATCGGAGACCGCGGCAAGATGGGCGTAGATGCCATCCTGGTTGGGTCGATTGTAATAGGGCGGGACGTGGAGCGCCGCGTCGGCACCGGCTGCCTTGGCATTTCGTGTCAGCTCGATGGCATGGGCGGTGTCGTTCGATCCGCAGCCGGCAATCACCGGCACGCGCCCTCGCGCCACTTCAACCGTGATCCCGATGACTCGGCGATGCTCGTCAATGGATAGGGTCGCACCCTCCCCGGTAGTGCCGCATGGGACCAGGGCATTGCTGCCCTCATCGATTTGCCACTCGACCAATTCGCGAAGTGAGTCCTCATCGACACAGTTGCCGGAAAAAGGTGTCACCAATGCGGGTATCGACCCGAAAAACATGAACTTTTTCCCTTCTCGCGAGATTGCCCAAGGAGTTAGACTGAGCCTTGTTCACCCGCTGATAAGGAGCCACGCGTCAGGATGTCCAGTATGAGGCGTATCGCTTATCTGCTTCCACTGGTCATCGGTTCGGCCGCGCTCGCCCAGCTTGCGCAGAACCGGCCCGCGACTCCGGTCACGTCGTCCGCCGCCGCATCCGCGGTCACTGACATCAATTACGCCCTGGCTGACTGGCGGCGTCTCAGGACCAGCGGAGGCTACCGGTTCGCCGATTATGCGCGCTTCCTGATCGCCAATCCGGACTGGCCCGAAGAAACAAAGCTCCGCCGCTGGGCCGAAAAGGCGATGGTGCCGGGCGAAAATCCGGTCACCGTCATCAGCTTCTTCAGAAGCGAGGCGCCCAAGACCGGTAACGGCTTTGCCCGCCTGGCCGAGGCCTATCTCGCAACCGGCAAGTCGACCGAAGCGGCCGCCGCCGCCCGCGATGCCTGGGCCTCGCCCGATCTCTCAATCGACGATCAGAACCGGATCGGGGCCCGTTTCTGGTCGAGTCTCACCAGCGCCGATCACGACCGCCGCGTCGATGCCTTGCTGTTCGACAAGAAGCCGTCCGACGCCCAGCGGGCCGTCGGCTATGCATCGCCTGCCCGCCGTGGCGCCTTCGCCGCGCGGATCGCCATGCAGACCAGTGCCGCCAACGCCGACCAGCTTTACCGAGCGGTCGAATCGCAGGTGCCGTCCGACGCCGGGCTGCTGATGGACCGGTTGCGCTTCCTCAAGGACACCTACCGCAACGTATCGGGGGCGCGGTGGCTGGCGGCTCGGCCGCACAATTTCACTCATCGGCCCGCCGATCCGCAGCGCTTCTACGAGATGCTGTTGATCCTGGCGCGCGACGCCTGGGCCAACCGCAATTACCAGCAGGCCTATGACATCGCCCGCCAGGTCGACGACAGCCTTCCGGCCGGCGCCGATGTAAGCCTGCAGCCCTATGGGGTCCGCGACGAATATACTTCGTTGACCTGGACAGCCGGCGAGGCCGCCATGTCCGGACTGAACCGCTATGCGGACGCGGCCCGCCAGTTCTACAAATATGCGAACGGCGGGCGATCGCTGCAGGTGACTTCGAAAGGCTATTACTGGGCTGGCCGAGCCTTGGCCTATGCCAAGCGTGTCGCCGAGGCGAACGCCTACTTCGCCCAGGCCGCGGCCTATCCCGAGCTGTTCTATGGCCAGCTGGCGCTCGAGCGGCTGGGACGGCAGGTGCCGGCGCCGGCCGGCCTGCCGGCAATGCTGGCAACGGACGCGCAGCGCTTGGCCTTCCACCAGAAAAGGCTGGTCCGGGCGACGCGGCTGTTGGGTCAGCAGGGCCGCCGTGACGAGCAGGCCCTGTTCGTGCGGGCGCTCGCCGAAAGCCTCGACAGTGAGGTGGAGCGCGTGCTCGCCGTCGACTTCAGCCAGCAGATCGGCCGGCCCGACCTTGCCGTTTGGACCGCCCGCGCAGCACGCAACAATGGCACCGCTTTCTATGTGAGGCCGGCCTTCCCGACCCATTACGGCCGGGTCGCCGGCGGCCGCATGTGGTCGATGATGCATGGCATCACCCGCCAGGAATCCTCGTTCGACCGCTCGGCGGTGAGCTATGCCGGGGCCCGCGGCATGATGCAGCTCATGCCAGGCACGGCGCGCGAGCAGGCGGGCAAGATGGGCATCGGCTACAGCTACTCGCGCCTGACCAGCGACCCGGCGTATAACGTCTCGCTGGGCTCCGCCTATTACGCGCGGCTGCTCGACAACTGGGGCGGCAACCATGTGCTCGCCGTCGCCAGCTACAATGCCGGGGCCGGCAATGTCCGCAAGTGGGTGCGCGCTTATGGCGACCCGCGCCAGCCGGGCACCGACGTCATCCGCTGGATCGAGCGCATCCCGTTCACCGAGACTCGCGGTTATGTCCAGCGGGTGCTGGAGAACAGCGTGGTCTACGACCGACTGAACCCGCAGTCGGCTTCGGCCGGATCCCTGTCGTCGTACCTGGGCAAGTCGCGGCCCGGCTGAGCATGACGAACCCGCGGTTCATCACCCCGGCGGGATTTGCGAGGATCCGCGCCGAATATGAGCAATTGTTCGCCGAGGAGCGGCCGAAGCTGGTCGAGACCATCGCCTGGGCGGCGGCCAACGGCGACCGCTCCGAAAACGGCGATTACATCTACGGGCGCAAGCGGCTGCGCGAGATAGACCGCCGTCTCGGTTATTTGGCCAAGGTCATGAAGCAGGCGAAGCTGGTCGACCCGGCGGCGCAGCCCAGTCGCGACCAGGTCCGCTTCGGCGCGACGATCGAGCTTGCCGACGACCAGGACGAGCGTCGGACGCTGACCATCGTCGGCGACGACGAAGCCGATGCCTCGGCCGGCCTGATCGGCTGGAGCGCGCCCTTGGCCAGGGCGCTGATCGGCGCCCGCATTGGCGACGAGCGCATCGCTCGATTGCCGGCGGGCGACAAGAGCTACGAGGTAATGGCTATCCGCTATCCGCGAAAGGCGTAGGCCTTACGGCGGACCGCCGAGCATGAGAGGCCGAGACCTAGGCCGGCGACAGCCGCGGCGACTTGAAATGCACGGGCGCCTCAACGCGCTCGGGCGGTTCGGCCGGAAGCGCCTTCTCCAGCGCATCGGCGATTGCGGTCAGGGCCGCGATCAGCGACGCCTGCTCGTCATTGGCGTCGATGCCGACCCAGGGCGCCCAGCGCGTATCGGTCTGCTTGAACATTGCGGCAAGCGCCTGGCGATAGGCTTCACGGCCGTCGACCGTCCGTAACTCGACCGGGCCGAGCAAATGGTGCCGCCAGGGGTCGGCAGCATTGGCCGCGATCCGCTCATCCAGCACTTTGTCGGTGGCGTGAAAGAAGAGCTTGACCAGCAGCGTGCCGTAGTCGCGCTGCTGCGCCTCGAACTCGTTGATCTCGTCGAAGCCGCGCTTCCATTCCTTCTCGCTAACGAGATCCATGACATGGTCCTCGAGCACGCGGCGGTACCAGCTGTGCAGGAAGATGGCGGTGCTGCCGGCGGCCGGCAGTCGGTTCCAGAATCGCGCCAGCCAGTGCCCGTCGTTCGACTGGCGGCGGTCGGGCGTCACGCAATGGACGTCGAACTTGCAGGGGTCGAAGGCGGCGCAAAGCTGCCTCAGGACCGCCTTCTTGCCAGCGCCTTCCTGCCCCTCGAACACGATCAGCGCGCGTCGGCGATGGACGACCTGCGCCATGTGCAGGCGCGATAATCGCTCCTGCAGCGCGGCCAGCGCTGCCGGATAGTCACCGGTAAACGGAGCCCCCCGCTCCATGTCGGCCAGATTGATCGGCACGGACGCGGGCTTATCCCAAGCCGAATCCGCCCGCAATCGAGTTAACGTTGATTAACGGGCACTTGCCCGAATTGGCACGGTCAAGAGTAAAACTCCGCTCCCTCGCCGACGGGCTTGATGTTGAGCTCGCGAAGCTGCTTCGGATCGACGACCGCGGGTGCGTTCATCATGAGATCCTCGGCCTTCTGGTTCATCGGGAAGAGGATGACTTCGCGGATGTTCGGCTCATCCGCCAGCAGCATGACGATGCGGTCGACGCCCGGCGCCGAGCCGCCGTGCGGCGGTGCGCCGTACTTGAATGCGTTGATCATGCCGGCAAAGTTGGTGTCGACTTCCTCGCGCGAATAGCCGGCGATCTCGAACGCCTTGTACATGATGTCGGGCCGATGGTTGCGGATCGCACCGCTCGACAGTTCCACCCCGTTGCAGACGATGTCGTACTGCCAGGCGAGGATCTCCAGCGGGTCCTTCGTCTCCAGCGCCGCCATCTCGCCCTGCGGCATGGAGAAGGGATTGTGCGAGAAGTCGATCTTCTTCTGCTCCTCGTTATACTCGAACATCGGGAAGTCGACGATCCAGCAGAAATCGAAGCGGCTCTGGTCGATCAGGCCCAACTCCTCGGCGACGCGGGTGCGGGCAAGTCCGGCGAGCCGGACCGCTTCCTCTTCCTTCCCGGCCGCGAAGAAGATCCCGTCGTCGGGGCCGAGGCCCATCTCGGCCGCCAGCTTGTCCATGCCTTCGGGCCCGTGGTTCTTGGCGATCGGCCCGCCCCATTCGCCGCCCTTGCGGGTGGCGTAGCCGAGGCCGGCGAAGCCTTCGACGCGCGCCCATTCGTTCATGTCATCGAAGAACTTGCGGCTCTTCTCGGCCGTGCCGGGCGCCGGCACGGCGCGGACAACCCCGCCGCCCTCGACGATCCTGGCGAACAGGCCGAAGCCCGAACCCTGGAAATGGCGGCCGACATCGGCGACGAGCAGCGGGTTCCTGAGGTCCGGCTTGTCGGTGCCGTACTTTAGCATCGCCTCCTTGTAAGGGATGCGCGGGAAAGACCCGGCAGGCGTCACCGACTTGCCGTTGGCGAATTCCTCGAACAGGCCAGCAAGCACCGGCTCGATGGCGTTGAAGACGTCGTCCTGGGTCACGTAGCTCATCTCGAAGTCGAGCTGGTAGAATTCGCCGGGCGAGCGATCGGCTCGCGCGTCCTCGTCGCGGAAGCAGGGCGCGATCTGGAAATAGCGGTCGAAGCCGGCAACCATGATCAGCTGCTTGAACATCTGCGGCGCCTGCGGGAGCGCGTAGAACTTGCCCGGATGGACTCGGCTCGGAACCAGATAGTCGCGCGCCCCTTCCGGCGAGCTGGCGGTCAGGATGGGCGTCTGGAAC
>DATFEO010000085.1:0-25859 GCA_035250985.1 Sphingomicrobium sp.
GGCGATGCGCTGCGCCAGGTGTTCCTCGGCACGATGATCCTCGGCGACGAGCAGCGGGCGATGCAATATGGCACCGACCCGGATCGCGACGTAGCCGCCTTCGTCGAGCGCATCGGCGCCAATCGCTGGCGGATGGTGATCCCCAGCCCGGCTTTCGAATCCCATACGGATGTGATTGAACTCGTCCCCGCCAATTGAGGACAACCCAATGACCCGACGCCTATTGCTGGCCGCCGCCGCTCTTGCCTTCGCCACGCCCGCCTCGGCGGGTGCGATTTCCGATGCCGTGCGTGTCGACATGCCCCAGTTGATGACGCTCTATCGCGACCTGCACTCCAATCCCGAGCTGTCGATGCAGGAAGTGCGCACGCCCGCCAAGCTTGCGGCCGAGGCGCGCAAGCTCGGCTTCACCGTTACTGAGAAGGTCGGCAAAAGCGGCGTCGTCGCGGTCATGAAAAATGGACCCGGCCCCGTGCTGATGATCCGCGCCGACATGGACGGCCTCCCGGTGGTTGAGCAGACCGGCCTGCCCTTCGCATCCAAGGTCAAGGCGGTCGCTCGTTCCGGCGTCGAGACCGGGGTCATGCACGCCTGCGGCCATGATACTCACATGACCGCCTGGCTCGGCACCGCCAGGCGGCTGGCAGCGATGAAGGACCAATGGTCGGGGACTTTGGTCATGATCCTGCAGCCGGGCGAGGAGACCGGCGAAGGCGCCAGGGCGATGCTCGACGACGGCCTCTTCACCCGCTTCCCCAAGCCGGGCCATGTCCTTGCCTTCCATGACGCCGCCGCCATGCCAGCCGGAGTCATCGGCATTACGCCCGGCTATGCGCTGGCGAATGTCGACAGCGTCGACGTCACCGTTCGCGGAGTCGGCGGGCACGGCGCCTACCCACAGACGACCAAGGATCCGATTGTCCTTGCCAGCCGCATCGTTACCACGTTGCAGACCCTGGTGAGCCGGGAGAATGATCCCGCCAATCCGGCGGTCGTCACGGTTGGCAGCTTCCAGGCGGGCGCCAAGCACAACATTATCTCGGATGAGGCAAAACTGCAGCTGACCGTGCGCAGCTACAAGCCGGAGGTGAGGAAACTGCTGCTCGACGGCATTCGACGGATTGCCCGCGGCGAGGCGATCGCCGCCGGCATCCCTGAGGACCGCATGCCGGTCGTCACCATCCGCGACGCCGAATATACGCCGGCGACTTTCAACACCGACGCCTTCAGCAACCGGGCGCTGGAGCTATTCACTCAGAGTTTCGGGACGGATCGGGTGATTAAGACGCCGGCGGTCATGGGCGGCGAGGACTTCTCCCGCTACTACCTCGCCGACAAATCGATCCAGAGCCTGATCTTCTGGGTCGGCGGCACCCCGCGTGATCAATACCAGGCGGCCGGCGGCGATGCATCGAAACTGCCCTCGCTGCACAGTCCCTTCTGGGCTCCGGAAGCCGAGGCGGTGATCGCTACGGCCACCGAAGCACTCACTTTGGCCGCGCTGGATGTGCTAAAGAAGGGGTAACATGAACAAGGCGCAGCAGAAGCTGGTCTGTGCAGGCGCGATGGTCGCCGCGCTGCTCGGCTATGCCGCGATCAAGGAGCTCAGCAAGCCCGGCGTGAACTGCCGGGATGAGATCAGGTCCTTCGCGGACCGCCGTGACCGCTGGGTAACGATCAAGTCGCGCGTCTGCGAGGATTGATCAGGCGCTCGCCGCGCTCAAGCGCTCGAGCTGACCGGTGGTCAGCTCCAGAGTCATTCCGGCGATCAGCTCCTCCGCTTGCTCGGCACTCGTCGCGCTGGCGATCGGCGCGGTGATCGTCGGCTGAGCCATGGTCCAGGCCAATGCGATGCTGGCCAGCGCCGCACCCGTTTCGGCCGCGACCTCGTCTAGCGCGGCCAGCACCTTCGGCCCCTTGCCTTCCAGATATTCGAAGTTGCGTAGACCGCGGACGCTTTTGCCGAGATCGTCCCTGCTTCGGTACTTGCCGGTCAGATAGCCGTTGGCGAGCGCGTAAAACGGGAAGACGGCAAGGCCCTCTTTGACCGCCACCTCGCGCAGCGCCTCCTCATATTTCGGGCGCTCCAACAAATTGTACCAGGTCTGGAAAGCACTGACCGCGGGGAAGCCGTCGACGCGGGCGATGATACAGGCCTCCGCCAGCCGGCCGGGGGTGAAGTTGGAGAGGCCTATCGCGCGGATCTTGCCGGCCTTGGCCTGATCATCGAAGGTCTTGAGACTCTCGGCCAGCGGCACGCTCTCGTCGTCCTTATGCTGGTAATAGATGTCGATCGCCTCGACGCCCAACCGCTCCAGCGAGGCATCGCAGGCCGGGCCGATGGTTTCCGGCTTGAGGCCCGCCATGAAACCGACCTTGGTGGCAATGACGACCTTGTCGCGCTTCGACGGATCGCGCTTCAGCCAGCGGCCGATGACTTCTTCACTTTCGCCGCCTTTGTGCCCCTGCACCCAGGCCGAATAGACGTCGGCGGTGTCGATCATCGTTCCGCCGGCATCGACGAAGGCGTCGAGGATCCGGAAGCTGGTCGCCTCGTCGGCGGTCCAGCCGAAGACGTTGCCGCCCAGTGCCAAGGGCGCGACCTTGAGGCCGCTATTGCCTACGGGGCGCAATTCGATGCTCGCCATCCGCATCTTTTAGCGCGGCGTTCAATCTTTGTTTGTAAATTTATCCGACACTGCCGGGCATGTCGGCGGATTTGACACTGACGAGCTTCTGGAGCCACGCGATCGCGGCCGCGCTGTTCGTGACGCTAATCATTTGGCGTCTCAGGATCGGCGTGCGGCAGCCCGCGCAGCGGCTGATGCTTGCGGGCTTCGCGCTGACCGCCTGCTGGGCCTGGCTGTCGGCCATTGCGCCGTCGAGCGCCCTGCCAATCTTTGCCGAGACCATGCGCAACCTCGTCTGGGTTGGCGTCCTCCACAGCCTGTCGAGCGGCGGCGAAGGCGAGCGGCAGCACGGCGTCCGCTGGGTCTATGCGGCAATTGCCGCCGTGCTCGGCATGCAGCTGATCGTCGACCTGCTGCCAATCGTCCTTGGCGAGATGCCGGGGCCGAGAGTGATCGCGACCTCGACCATCCTACGGATCACCGCGGCCGCCGGGTCGCTAGTGCTGGTCCACAACCTTTACGGCCAGGCCGCTCCGGTCAGCAGGGCGGCGATCGGCATGGCCATGCTCGCGCTTGTCGTGACCTGGGGCTACGACCTGAACCTCTATACGCTCTTCTACCTCGATCCCGGCGCAGCTCGCGGCCTCCTCGACTGGCGCGGCGCGCTCATCGCCTTGACTGCGCCTCTGTTCGCGCTCGGCGCGGGACGGGAAGACGGCTGGCGGATGCGCCTGTCCCGCGCCGCCACTTTCCAGTCTTTGTCGCTCCTTGCCATCTGCGGCTATTTCGCGGTCATGACCATCCTGGCGACCGCGCTGCGCGGCACCGGCTGGGACTGGTCACGAGCGCTCCTGGTTCTGGTGCTGACCGCCATGACGCTAGGAGCGATGGTCCTCTTGCCGTCGGCCAAGGCTCGCAGCTGGGCCAAGGTCAAGCTCGCGCAACATTTGTTCGAGCATCGATACGACTATCGTGCCGAATGGCTGCGCTTCGCCGCCACCATCGGCCGCAGCGGACCCGATGCGCCGCCGCTCGGCGAGCGGCTGGTCAAGGCCTTTGCCGACATTCTCGATTCCCCCGGCGGACTGCTGCTCGTCGCCGATGAGAATGGTGCCGTCTCAGAGGGCGCGGAATGGAACTGGCAAGGCCGTCCGTTCGCCCCCGACGCCAACGATTCCGTGCGTTGGAAGGAGCTGGAACAAAAGCCCTTGATCCTGGACATTGACGCGCTGCGCAGCGGCTCTGCCGATGGCGGCATGGCCTCGCCCTTGCCTGAGTGGCTAGCGACCGATGAGACGGCCTGGGCCGGCGTGCCGCTTATGCACAATGACCGCCTCGTCGGTCTCTTGCTGCTTGCCGCGCCAGATTATCGCCGCGCGCTCGACTGGGAAGATTTTGATCTTCTGAAGACCGCCGGGCGGCAGGCGGCCAGCAGCCTTGCCGAGGCGCATGGCCAGCAGGCGCTCAGCCAGGCGCAGAGGTTCGACGAGTTCAACCGCCGCTTCGCCTTCATCCTGCACGACATCAAGAATTTGGTCAGCCAGTTGTCGCTGGTGGCGCGCAATGCCGAGCGGCACGCCGACAATCCCGAGTTCCGCGCCGACATGGTGGCGACGCTGCAGGGCTCGGTCGGCAAGATGAATGACCTCCTCGCCCGCCTCGCGCCCCAAGCGGGATCGCGGCCCATGAAGCCGGAGGCGCAACCCGTGAAGCCGATCCTCGAGGCAGCGGTCGAAGCCAGCAACCGCGGGCGCGACGTCCGCCTGCGCGGCAACCAGTCGCTGTGGGCGGTGGCGGACGCAGCCGCCCTCGAGCAGGCGGTCACCCATCTCATTCACAATGCGCTCGACGCCAGCGGACCCAGCCAGGCCGTGATGATCGACGCGCTTGCGAATGGCTCCGAGGTCGCGATCAGCGTTGTCGACCAGGGCAAGGGCATGTCGGCCGATTTCATTCGCAACCAGCTGTTCCAGCCCTTCGCTTCTACGAAGGACGGCGGCTTTGGTGTCGGCGCCTTCGAGGCGCGGGCGCTAGTCGCCGCCATGGGCGGGCGCCTGGAAGTCACCAGCCGGCCCGGCAAGGGCAGCCGCTTCACCATCCGACTGCCGGCGCCCGAGCCGGTGGCCGAACCCAAACGGAAACGCGCATGACGGACAAAAATGACCTTCCGGTATTGCTGGTTGTCGAGGACGACGAGGGCCTGCAGCGCCAGTTGAAATGGGCATATGAGGGGTATCGCGTCGTCGCCGCCTCCAACCGCTTGCAAGCGATCGAGATGCTGCGGCTGCACGAGCCATCAGTCGTCACCCTCGACCTAGGCTTGCCCCCTGATCCCGACGGCACCAGCGAGGGCTTCGCGACACTGACTGAGCTGCTGGACTTGAAGCCCGACGCCAAGGTCATTGTCGCCTCAGGCCACGGCGCCCGCGAAAGCGCGCTTAAGGCGATTTCGCTCGGAGCCTACGATTTCTATCGCAAGCCAGTCGACATCGACGAGCTTGGGCTGATCGTCGCTCGCGCCTTCCACCTGCACGGCATCGAACAGGAGAACCGCCGGCTGGAATCCGAGACGACGCCGGGCGGCGCTGTTCTCGGCTCGATCATCAGCGCGGCGCCCGAGATGATGAAGGTCGCGCGGACCGTCGAGCGCGTCGCCAGCGCCGACGTGTCGGTGATGCTCCTCGGCGCCAGCGGCACCGGCAAGGAGCTTCTCGCCCGTGCCGTGCACGAGCGCGGTTCTCGCGCCGGCCATGCCTTCATCGCCATCAACTGTGCGGCCATCCCCGAGAACCTCCTTGAGGCTGAGCTGTTCGGCTATGAGCGCGGTGCTTTCACCGGCGCGGTCAAGACCACGCCCGGCAAGATCGAGCTCGCCCAGGGCGGCACTTTGTTCCTCGACGAAGTCGGCGACATCCCGCTGGCGCTGCAGGTCAAGCTGCTGCGTTTCCTGCAGGAGCGGGTTATCGAGCGTATCGGCGGCCGCACGCCGATCCCTGTCGACACTCGCATTGTCTGCGCCACCCACCAGGACCTGAAGGCGATGATCGGCGCCGGTACGTTCCGCGAGGACCTGTACTACCGTCTCGCCGAGATCATCGTCATGATCCCGCCGCTGGTCGAGCGCCCGGGAGACGCGGTGCTGCTCGCCCGCCATTTCGTCACGCGCTTCGCCCGCGAGATGAACCCGAAGGTCCAGGGGCTCAGCGCCGACGCCCTCGAAGCGATCGATAATTATGCCTGGCCCGGCAATGTCCGCGAGCTGGAAAACCGCATGAAGCGCGCGGTGATCATGTCCGACGGCCGCCAGGTTACCGCCGCCGATCTCGATCTCGCCGAAGCGCAGCCGCGCGAGGAAGAGGCGATCCCGATCAACCTGCGCGCCGCCCGCGAGATCGCCGACCGCCGCGCCATCCGCCAAGCGCTGGCCCGGACCGAGAACAACATTTCCGGGGCCGCCAAGCTGCTCGGCGTCAGCCGGCCGACGCTCTACGACTTGCTAAAGCAGTATCATCTGCAAGCGTAGGCCTCACATCGACCAACAGCATTGCGCCTCAGGTTCAGGGACTTAAGGTCCCGCGGCGAAAGGATTCGCTGATGGACCGTCGCCAGTTTCTGACCACCTCCTCGATTGCCGCGGGTACCGCTTTTCTCCCGCTGCCCGCGCGCGCGCTTGCCCAGGGCGCCCGGCCCGCCGCTCCAGGTGACGCCCGGCTCAATGTATTGTTCGAGAACATCTTCCAGGATCGGGTGAAGCGTTATCCCGAGTTCGCCACCAGCCTCGGTCTCGACAAGGGCGAGAATGCGGCCCTGAAGTCCAAGCTCGACACTCGCCCCTATCCGCAGGCGCGCAAGGAAGACCTGGCGATCGCCAGGCGGAACCTCGCCGAGGTCAGGGCCGTGGCGCCCGCGACCCTGTCCGACGCCGCCCGGCTCAACCGCGACGTGGTTATCTACCAGATGGAAACGGGGCTCATCCCCGCCGAAAGGTTCAACATCGACAGCGTCCAGCGGCCCTATCCGATCTTCCAGCAGGGCGGCGTCTATTTCGGCACGCCTGACTTCCTGAACACCGACCACACGATCGAAAATACCGCCGACGCCGAGGCCTATCTGTCACGCCTGTCACAGGTCTCCAAGCAGCTCGACAACGACACGGACGACCAGCGTGAACAGGCCGCGCGCGGCTTCATCGCCCCTGCCTGGTCGATCGACCTGACGCTCGGCCAGATGCGCAAGCTCCGCGAGCCGGCGCCCGAGGCGAATACGATGACCGAATCCATCGTCAGCCGGACGAAGGACAAAGGCATTGCCGGCGACTGGCAGGCCCGCGCCGCGAAGATCGTCGCCGACAGTGTCTACCCCGCGCTCGACCGCCAGATCGCGCTGATGGAGCGGCTGAAGCCGACGTCGAAGCCAGGCGACGGCGCCCAACGCCTGCCCGATGGCGACGCCATCTACGCCGCCGCGCTCCAGCAGGCGACGACCACCAACTTCTCGGCCGACGAGATCCACCGCCTCGGCCTGGCGCAGGTCGCGGAAATTACCGCCCAGCTCGACTCCATCCTTAAGGGCGCGGGCTTCACCCAGGGGACGGTTGGTGAGCGCCTCAACTCCCTCAACACCAGCGCGGCCCAGCTGTACCCAAACACCGACGAAGGTCGCGCAGCCCTCATCGCCGGTCTCAACGAGGACCATAATGCGATGATGGCGAAGATGCCTCAGGCCTTCGCCACCGTGCCGAGCGCACCGCTTGAAATCCGGCGCGTGCCGATCGAGATCCAGGACGGCGCGTCCAACGGCTACTACAACCGCGCCTCGCTCGATGGCACCCGACCGGCCATCTACTTCATCAATTTGAAGGACGTCGGCGACTGGCCGAAATATTCGCTGCCTGCTCTTACGTACCACGAAGGCGTGCCTGGCCATCACCTTCAGATCAGCCTCGCGCAAGAATCGAAGGACATCCCGACGCTGCGCAAGATCGGTGGCTTCTCGGCCTATTCTGAAGGCTGGGCGCTTTATGCGGAGGAGGTCGCCGACGAACTTGGCGGCTATGACGGCATCGAGCGCGCCGGTTACCTCCAGTCGTTCCTGTTCCGCGCCACGCGGCTGGTGGTCGACACCGGCATCCATTCCAAGGGGTGGAGCCGCGAGAAGGCGACCGACTATATGACGGCCACGACCGGCTTTAACCGCCCGCGCGTCCAGCGCGAGGTTGAGCGTTATTGCACCCAGATGGGCCAGGCCTGCAGCTACAAAGTCGGCCACATGGCGTGGACCCGCGCCCGAGCGGAAGCCCAGAAAGCGCTCGGTGCGAAATTCGACCTCAAGCAGTTCCACGAAGTACTGAAGGAAGGCGCCATGCCGCTTTCGATCCTCGAACAGCGCATCAAGACGCGCACCGCCGCAGCGCTGCGGGGCTAGGGCCATGGATCGCAGGAACTTCCTCGCCACCGGTAGCGCCGCCGCGCTAGGCCTGCCGCTCCTCGCCTCCAGTCACCAGGCCGCAGCTCAGGCGGCGGGCTCGGGCGATGCCGCGCTCAATGCCGTCTTCGATCGCATCTTCGATCGCATGGTCACCAGCTCGCCCGGTTTCGCGACCAGTCTCGGCCTGGACAAGGGCGACAGGGCGCATCTCCGCCGCACCTTCGATCCCAAGCCGGGTCCTGAAGCCCGCGCCGAAGAGGTCGCGCGGCTGAAGGAAGCCAAGGCAGCGCTCGAAGCTATTTCCCCCGCGAGTCTGTCGCCGGCGGCCCGGGTCAATCGCGAGATCGTGCTCTACGACCTCGACTCCGACCTGGTTGCGCCCACACGGTTCGACCTCGACAGTGTCCAGGGACCCTATCTGATTAGCCAGCAGGACGGCGCCTATTTCAACGTCCCTGACTTCCTCGACAGCGCGCACCCGATCGAAACGGCCGCCGATGCCGAGGCCTATCTGTCGCGCCTTGCCGAATTTCCCCGTATCCTCGATTTCGAGACTGAGGAGCAGAGGCGGCAGGCGGCGCGCGGCTATCTCGCCCCGGCCTGGGCGCTCGAGTTGGCGCTCGGCCAGATCGCCAAGCTGCGCGAGCAGCAGGCAGAATCGAGCGGCATGGTCGAATCGCTCGTCCGCCGGACAGGCGAGAAGAAGATCGCCGGTGACTGGGAGGCGCGCGCGGCGAAGATCGTCGCCAATGAGGTGTATCCAGCGCTCGATCGTCAGGCCACGGCGCTCAAGGCCCTCCTGCCGACCACCGCACCCGGCGACGGCGCCACCCGACTGCCCAATGCCGAGGCGATTTACGCCGCTGCTCTGGCTCAGGCGACGACCACGACGATGACTCCGGATGAGGTTCACAAGCTCGGCCTCGCCCAGGTCGCCGAATATTCCGCGTTGCTCGATCCGATCCTCCGCCGGGCCGGCTTCACCAAGGGCACGGTCGGCGAGCGGATGACGGCGCTTGGCAATGCGCCGGGCCAGGTCTTCCCGAACACCGACGAGGGCCGCGCTGCCCTGCTCGCCTCATTGAACGACGCTTACCGCAAGATGCAGGCTAAATTGCCGCAGGCTTTCGCCACCATCCCGACCCAGCCACTCGAGATCCGGCGCGTCCCGCCCGAGATCCAGGACGGCGCGTCCAATGGCTATTACAGCCGCGCCACGCTCGATGGGTCGCGGCCGGCAATTTACTGGATCAATCTCAAGAACACCGCCGACCGGCCCAAGTACGGTCTGAATTCCTTGACCTATCACGAGGGAGTGCCCGGCCATCACCTGCAAATTAGTCTGACCCAGGAATCGCAGGACATTCCGATGCTTCGGAAGGTCAGCCACTACAGCAGTTATATCGAGGGCTGGGCGCTCTATTCCGAGCAGCTGGCCGAGGAGATGGGCGGCTACGAGGGGATCGAGCGTGCCGGCTACCTGCAAAGCTTCCTGTTCCGCTCGTCGCGGCTGGTTGTTGACACCGGTCTCAACTCGAAGGGCTGGAGCCGCAAGCAGGCGATGGATTACATGGTCGGCGCCACCGGCATCACCCCAACGCGGATCGAGCGTGAGATCAACCGTTACTGCGTGTCGATCGGCCAGGCTTGCAGCTACAAGATCGGCCACCTCGCCTGGACCCGCGCGCGAGCGGAAGCCGAGAAGGCGCTGGGCGCGAAATTCGACGTCCGCCAATTCCACGAGGTGCTGAAGGAAGGCGCCATGCCTCTGTCGATCCTGCAGGAACGGATTCGGGCGCGAACCGAAGTGAGCCGCCGAACGTAACGTAAGGGGAGCGCAGCGAGCATCGTTACGTCAAGGGACGGCGAAGCGCGGCCAACGACCGGCCACAGGCCGTTTCGATCGACGGCGCGGTGCGTGGCCAGACGGCATCAGTGCCAAGCCAAATCTACGGCGTTGACTGTCGGACGGCACAACCGGGCCTAACCTGCGTTAGTGGCCCCGACATGACGTGCTCTCAGCGGACAGAGGAACGGCCAAAGCGGCGTCAGGATCTGGAGGATTTTGCGCAATTGCTAAGGGCCGCATTTCCTCTCGGAAGGAACGGGTCCTTCACCACCTTGCTCAATGCAATCGATGAGAAGCGGCGGCACTAGCCGCCGGCTGATTCTGCTGTCCGGCCGCTGAGCATCCCGGATGCCCTTTTTGCGGTTCACATTAGCCGAGCCATTCGCTCTTTCGTGGCACAGGTCGGCTAGATCCCCGTGAATTGACTGGGCCTTTATGGTTGCCGCCGTTCGGGCGCGACTGCGCTCCTCGTTGCCGCGACGCGTGTAATACTCCTTGTCTGTCTCCTTCATTTGACAACCCTCCGAATGAGGCCATCACCGCCGCGCAAAATGATGAATTTCGATATTGTTCCGCCCGCATTCTGACGGCGGTTTTGGGTGTAAAGCGGACATTGGCTGTTCTCACAATGTATGGTGGCCTTTCATGCCTTCCGATTGCAGTATGGCGGTCGGAGGTATGGCAATGCTGAACCAGTTGGCACTCGCTAGCATCATGGTCGTAATCACCGTGATGGTGCATCTCATCGGTCTCAATATGGTCATGCGCCTCCTGCGCTCGCACAGCCGCTTTATCCGCAAGCTGCGTATCACGCCGCTAACTCTGTTGCTCACCGCGTCGCTGGGTATCTTCGCCATCCATACGCTTGAGATTTGGCTTTACGCGGGCCTGTTCCTCGGTCTGCGCGCGTTCAATGACTTCGAAGCGGCGCTCTACTTTTCCACCTCGACCTATGCCGCGATTGGTTACGGAGACCTTTTGATGCCATATGGATGGAGGGTCCTTGGTGCCATCGAAGGCGCGACTGGCATCATCATGTTCGGATGGTCCACCGCATTCCTCGTGTCACTCCTCGCGAAACTAAATTTGCTGCGGCATGATTGGCTTGCCCCCGACGACGCGCTGCCGGCCGGCAAGTTGGAAGGCGCGACACCTGGGTATGAATAAGTCTTTGAATTTTTGATGGCCCAATGTCCGCAATGGGTCGAAAGCGGACGTTCGTTTGCCGACATTCCCGCGAAAGCGGGAATCCGGCTAATGATCCTGCATGGCCGCGCAACCCGATCATATCGACCATGGGCACCGCGCCATCTCGCGCGGGTCGCTGGCGGTGGCGGCCTTCTCGACCATCGTCGAATGGTATGATTTCACGCTCTACCTTTACTTCGCGACGGTCCTAGCCCGTGTCTTCTACGGCGGCGGTGCGGCCTCGCTGGCAGTGACCCTGGGCGGCTTTGCAGTCGCCTATCTGATGCGGCCGCTGGGCGCGGTGGTGTTCGGCCATGTCGGCGACAAGCTTGGGCGGCGGAACATGCTGCTCTGGTCGGTCGCCGTCATGACGGCGGCAATGCTGGCCACCGCCTTGCTGCCGACCCATGCGCAGATCGGTGCCGCCGCCGGCTGGTTCCTGTTCCTCCTGCGCTGTGTCATGGGATTTTCGGTCGGCGGCGAATATAGCGGCGTCGTCGCCTACCTCCTCGAAGGTGCGCGGCCGAGCCGCCGTGGCCTGATCGCCTCCTCTGCCTCGGCGGCCAGCGAAATCGGCGCTTTGCTCGCCGTCGGCGTATCGGCCTTGACCGTCGCCTCGATGAGCGAGGCCGAACTCGCCGCCTGGGGCTGGCGAATCCCTTTCTTCGTCGGGGCGGCGCTGGCCGGTTCAGTCTGGATCGCCCGTTCAACCATGCAGGAATCCCCGGAATATGAACGCCAGGTCGAGGCCGGTACGGTGCCGCACGTGCCGTGGCGTCATTGCCTCGCCAATCACAAGCTTGGAGTCTTCCGCGCCTTTTCCATCTCGGCCCTGGGATCGATAACTTACTATGTCGGAATCACCTATGTGCCGGCCTTCCTCACCTCGTCGGGCGCGTTGGGTGAAGGTGAGAGCCTGTGGCTGGCGACCATCGCCGCGATCGCCGTCATCTTGGTGACGCCGGTGACCGGAGTCCTATCCGATCGCTGGGGTCGGCGGCCCGTGCTGATTGTCGTCTGCCTGCTCTCCGCCGCACTGCCGATCACTTTGTTCTCGACAATGGGCAGCGGTACGCCACTCCAGGCACTGGGCGGCGCCATCGTCCTGGCCTGTGTCGCGGGAGCGATGAGCGCAGTCGGCGCGGTCGCCACCGCCGAGCAATTCCCCGGCGAGGGGCGAGTCAGCGGCCTCGCCTTCGGAGCTACCGGCGCGACCGCCATCTTCGGCGGCCTCACACCTTATGTCGCTCAGGTCCTGCTCGAACGGACCGGCGAGCCGGCAATGCCGGGGATCATGATCGCAGCGGTGGCGGTAGTTGTTCTGCCGGTATTCCTCACTTTGCCGGAGACAGCGCCTCGGCGAGCTCGGCGACTTCCAGCCACCTGAGTTCCGCCGCCTCGACATCGGCGCGGTGGCGGGCGATCCGCTCGGTCAGCTCGGCGAAGCGCTTCGGATCGCGCGAAAACAAATCGGGGTCGTGCAATGCCGCCTCATCCGCGGCGATATCGCGTTCCAATCGCTCGATTTCGTCCGGCAAGCGGTCATAATCGCGCTGGTCCTTATAGGACAGTTTTTGGTTTCCGGATGAAGGTCGAGAGCCAGTCCTCTCATCCTTGGTCGTGGCGCGCGATTGGGCTCCTGCCCTCGCAGGAACGCGATGGTCCTCGAACCTCTTCCGCACCCAGTCCTCATAGCCGCCGGCGACGATGTCGACCTTGCCCGAACCGTCGAGCCCCAAGGTCACGGTCACCGTGCGGTCAAGGAAGTCGCGGTCGTGGCTGACGATCAGCACGGTCCCGTCATAGTCGGCGATGACCTCCTGCAGGAGGTCCAGGGTCTCAAGATCGAGGTCGTTGGTCGGCTCGTCGAGAACCAGCAGGTTCGACTCCCGCGCGAACTCGCGGGCAAGCAGCAGCCGCGATCGCTCGCCGCCCGACAGAGACCCAACTGGCGCCTCCGTCAGCTCCGGGGAGAACAGGAATTCCTTCAAATAGCCCTTGATGTGCTTTTTGGTCCCCCGCACCTCGATCCAGTCGCCTCCTTCGGCGAGGACATCGCGAACCCTCTTGTCGGGCGCCATCAGCTTGCGCTGCTGGTCTATGACAATTCCCGAAAGGGTCTTCGCCAAGGTCACGGAACCGCTGTCGGGCTTGAGCTCGGCGGTCAGCAGCTTGAGTAACGTCGTCTTGCCCGAGCCGTTGGCGCCGACGATGCCGATCCGGTCGCCGCGCTGAACGCGCAGCGAGAAGTCGCGGATCATCGGCCGCTCACCATAGGCTTTGCCGACCCCGTCGGCGTCGATGACCGTCTTCGACCTCGTTTCGTCCTTCGCCAGCGCCAGCTTTGCGGCTCCGGGCGCGCCGAGCATCGCCGCTCGCTGTGCCCGCATCTCGTGCAATTTCGCTAGCCGGCCCTGGTTACGCCGCCGCCGGGCGGTGACCCCTCGCTGCAGCCAATGCATCTCGATGGCGAGCTTGGCGTCGAGCTTCTCGGCCGCCCTCGCCTCCTCGGCATAGACCGCCTCGGTCCATGCCTCGAACCCGCCAAAACCGATCTCGGCGCGCCGAAGGGTGCCGCGGTCCAGCCAAATGCAGCTCTTGGTCAACCGGGCAAGGAAGGTGCGGTCGTGGCTGATGGCGATGAAAGCGCCCTTGAATCGATTGAGCCACTCTTCGAGCCAGCCAATCGCTGAGAGGTCGAGGTGGTTGGTCGGCTCGTCGAGCAGCAGCACGTCCGGCTGCTGCGCCAGCGCGCGGACGATCGCCGCACGCCTGCGCTCGCCGCCGCTGGCGGTCGCGGCGGGCCGCGACAGGTCGATACCGAGCTGCTGGGCGATCGCCTCGGCCTCGTGCGCGGCGGGCGCGTCCTCGCCGGCCAGCACCCAGTCGGCGAGGGTAGCATGCCCTGCCATCGCCGGGTCTTGCTCCAGCAGAACGACCCTGATGCCGGGCACTATTGTCCGCCGCCCCTCATCAGTTTCGAGCCAACCGGCGAGGCATTTCAGCAAGGTCGTCTTGCCGGCGCCGTTGCGGCCGATCAGTGCCAGCCGGTCCCGGGGGCCGATGAACAGGTCGATGCCGCGGAACAACCAGCCGTCGCCTTGGACAAGGCCGAGATTTTCATAGGATAGAATGGGGGGTGCCATGCGCCGCGCACTAGACTAGCAT
The DNA here is from genome assembly GCA_035250985.1 of Sphingomicrobium sp. Taxonomy (GTDB): domain Bacteria; phylum Pseudomonadota; class Alphaproteobacteria; order Sphingomonadales; family Sphingomonadaceae; genus Sphingomicrobium. Next base: position 14,263 of record DATFEO010000085.1, read on the forward strand.
CGTCGCGGCGTCATCCGGGGCAGATGAACAGGGGATTTCAGGCCATTCACAGGATATTCAATGCCTTGCCCGTAACGAGGGCGCCGAGGGATTTGCTAGTGATGCTGTTTCGTACCCTTATTGGGGCGCTTGTCGCCATTGGCCTAGCCGCTTCCCCTGCCTGGGCCGACCGCCCGCGGGACCAGGACCGTGCGTTTGAAGCCAAGCGCCATGGCCGCTCCATGCCACTGCCGCAAATCGAGCGTAGAGTCATGCCGTTCATGGGCGGTGCTGACTATCTCGGACCGGAGTTCAACGGCGACCGGTATCGGCTCAAGTTCCTTGACCGGAAAGGCAAGGTCATCTGGGTCGACGTCGATGCCGCGACCGGGCGCATCATTGGCCGTTCCGGTCGCTGATTTCCGCCTTTCTCATTGACATTTCGCCATCGTTCCCTTCGTTGCGACCAAGCAACCGTTCAGCTTCGCGTGTGTTTGAGTAGCCGAACGAAATTCAAGAAGGTGACGAGATGCGCGTGTTGATCGTCGAGGACGAACCCAATCTCGGGCGTCAGTTGCGCTCGACGCTGGAGGGGGCCGGCTATGCGGTCGATCTCGCGACCGATGGCGAAGACGGCCATTACCTCGGCTCAACCGAAAGCTACGACGCCGTCGTGCTCGATCTCGGCCTGCCCGAGATCGACGGCCTGACCGTTCTCGACCGGTGGCGCAAGGAAGGCCGCAAGATGCCGGTCCTCGTGCTCACCGCCCGCGACAGCTGGTCGGACAAGGTCGCCGGCCTCGACGCCGGCGCCGACGATTACCTCGCCAAGCCGTTCCAGACCGAAGAGCTGATCGCGCGCCTAAGGGCGCTGATCCGCCGCTCGGCGGGCATCGCCAGCTCTGAGCTCACGGCCGGTGACATCCGGCTCGACACGCGCTCGGGCAAGGTGACCAAGGATGGCGAGCCGGTGAAGCTGACCGCGCAGGAATACAAGCTCCTGTCCTATCTGATGCACCACAAGGGCAAGGTGGTCAGCCGCACCGAGCTAATCGAGCATATTTACGACCAGGACTTCGATCGCGACTCGAATACGATCGAGGTGTTCGTCACTCGCATCCGCAAGAAGCTGGGCGCTGACGTAATCACCACCATTCGCGGCCTCGGCTATAGCCTCGAGGATCCCGACAGGCAGTGAGCAACGGGCCCGCGGCTGAGCAGGGCCGCGCGCCTCGTCCGCGCCGGCTAAGGTCGCTGACTCGGCGGATCATCGGCGTCGCGGCAATCTGGATCACGGTCCTGCTGCTCGGCGGCGGCTATGCGCTGGACCGGGTGCTGACCAGTTCGCTCGTTGAGAATTTCGACAAGCAGCTCGAATATGTGTTGAACGCGATGATCGCCGCCTCGGAGATTGGCCCGGATGGCGAGGTCCGCTTTAGTCGGCCGCCGGCCGACCAACGCTTCCTCGAGCCCTATTCCGGCGTCTATTTCCAGGTGTCGGGCGAGGGTGCCGACGCCTTCCCGTCACGCTCGCTGTGGGATCGTCGCCTCGCGGTCGGCAACGATCACAACGACATCGACCTCCACACCTATGACAGCCGGGAATTCGAAGGCGAGCCGCTGCGCATCGTTGAGCGCGACGTCATCCTGCCTGGCTCCGAAGTGCGCTGGCGATTCCAGGTGGCGCAGTCGCGCGAGATCATCGACCGTCAAATCAAGGAATTGCGGACGACGCTGGTCCGCGCCTTTGCGGCGCTGGGATTGGGCCTTTTGGTGCTGGCCGCCCTCCAAGCGTTCTACGGTCTCTGGCCATTGCGCCGGGTGCGCAGCGAGGTCGTCGCCATTCGATCAGGCAAGCAAAGCCGGATCAGCGAGGAATTCCCGCGCGAGATTCATCCCCTGGTCCGTGAACTGAACGAACTGCTCTCGCACAGTGAGGAGCAGGCTGAAGAGGCGCGGCGTCATGCCGGCAACCTCGCCCATGCGCTGAAGACGCCGCTGACGGTTATTACCAATGCGGCGACGGCGGACAGTCCCGACCTCGACGAGACGGTCATTCGCGAGTCCACCGTCATGCGCCGCCAGGTCGACCACCACCTCGCCCGGGCGCGAGCTATCGGCCGGCGCGCATCGGTGCACGCCCGCGCCTGCGTCTGGGAAAGTCTTGAAGCCGTGGAGCGCGCGGTGACGCGCCTTTACCCGGACGTCACAGTCGACATCGCCGGCAACAGGGAAGCCTGCGTCCGCGTCGAGCGGCAGGACCTCGACGAGATGCTGGGTAACCTCGTCGAGAATGCCGCCAAATATGGTCACGGCCGCGTGTTCGTTACCGTCGAGCCGGTGGGCGACGTGGGTGTCGAGATCTTGATTGAGGACGATGGACCCGGCATTCCGCCGCAAGAGAGAGAGACGATCTTCGCCCGCGGCGCGCGCCTCGATACTGGCAAGCCTGGTACCGGCCTTGGCCTCGCCATCGTCCGCGATGTCGCCGAGATTTACGGCGGTTCGATCCGGTTGGAAGAAAGCGAGGATTTAGGCGGGCTACTGGCGCGCCTGACATTGCCGCCGGCCTGAGTCTTGGCAGTTTGCCGCCGCCGGACTAGGGCGACGGGCGTCATGACTGCCACTCTCCATTCGCTGGGCGATCGCCACCCGCCGTCGCTCGAGCCGATGATCGCGCTCACGGCGGCGGGCATGAACGCCGTTAATGCCGTCATCCTGGAGAGGATGCAGTCGAAGGTCGCGTTGATCCCGGAGCTGGCCGGCCATTTGATCGCTGGCGGCGGCAAGAGGATGCGGCCGATGCTGACACTCGCGAGTGCGGCGCTTTTTGACTACCCTGGCACCCGCCACCACAAGCTGGCCGCCGCAGTCGAGTTCATCCACACGGCGACCTTGCTCCACGACGATGTTGTCGACAGTTCGGGGCTGCGTCGTGGCCGCCGCACCGCCAACGTCATCTGGGGCAATCCGTCGAGCGTGCTGGTCGGCGACTTCCTGTTCAGCCGTGCCTTCGAACTGATGGTCGAGGACGGCAGCCTCAAGGTGCTGAAGATCCTGTCGGCGGCTTCGGCGGTCATCGCCGAAGGCGAGGTCGACCAGCTGACCGCGCAGCGGCGGATCGAAACCCAGGAAGACCATTATCTGGACATCATTGCCGCCAAGACCGCGGCCCTGTTCGCCGCCGCCTGCCGAATTGCTCCGGTCGTCGCCGAGGCGGGTGAGGATGCGGAAGAGGCCCTTGAGGCGTACGGCAAGAACCTCGGCATTGCCTTTCAGCTGGTCGACGATGCCATCGATTACAGCTCGGATGAGCGCATCATGGGCAAGGGCGTCGGCGACGATTTCCGCGACGGCAAGATGACCCTGCCTGTCATCCTTGCGTTCGCGCGAGGCAGCGAGGCCGACCGCAGCTTCTGGCGCGCGGCCATCAGCGGCGATCGCATCGCCGACGACGACCTTGCCCAGGCCATCGCCCTGGTTGGTTCGACCGGCGCCCTCGCCGACACGCTCGAGCGGGCGAGGATCTATGCGCGCCGCGCGATCGACGCCTTGGCGCTGTTCCCAGCGAGCAAGGCGAAGACGGCCCTCGTCGAGGCGGCCGAATTCGCTGTCGGTCGCGCCTACTGAGGGGTCACTGAACCGGGATCATCAAATGCGCGTAGGGCGTTCCGGCCCACATGACGTAGGGTGCCTTGGTGTCTGGCTTCGCCCCTGACGGATAGCCCTTCAGGATCGCCGACGAGCCGACAACCATGACGTGCGGGCCGGTTTCCACCCAGTCATTCTCGGCGGTAGGTGCCTTGGCATAGGGATCCGTGTTGCTGGCATCGGTTCCGCCGGCAAGCATGTACATGAACCCTGGCGTTTCCGCCGGCGGCGTCTGCCTGGTCATCCAGGCATGCGCCCAGGCCATGGCATTGGCGTCCCCGCACATCGGATCCGGTCCCGGCGTCGTCGGATTGTCCGGCATGCACGTCCAGCCGTTGCTGCCCTCGCGCAGCGTCTTCATCGAGCCGTCGGCTGCCGCCTGGACAATCTTGGCATTGCCGGCGACCGAGCTGGGGGCTGCTGCCATCGCGCTCTCGATCGGGTCGGCCGGATGTGCCTGGTCGCTAGCAGCGACCGCTTCGTTCGCGGGTGCCGCGGCCGCATCATTGCCATCCTCGGCGACCGTAACCTTCTCGCATGCCGTCAGCGACAGCGCCGCAGCGGCGAACAACGCAGTGCAGTTCGTCGATTTCATTGGCTCCCTCCACTCAGACCGGTTGGGGAAGCGCTCGCTTAACACAATTGAGGCCAAACCGTCACAGTCGCTAGAAGGTCAGTGCGAAGACGACGACGATCGCAGCGGCCATGACCGGCGCAACCGTCCGTGCACGCGTGGATGCTTGGTCGGAGGCTGACCCGGAATGCGCCGATGAACTATATCATCCCGCTGGCGCCTCGTCCGGTTCCTGGGGCAAGGGAGCGGGATGAGCGAGTTTCCCGTCCGCGACGTTCTGCCCGAGCTGCTTGCCGCACTTAGTGACGGTACGAGAGCGCTGCTGGTCGCGCCGCCAGGCGCCGGCAAGACCACCCAGGTGGCGCCGGCCCTGTTAGATCAGCCTTGGGCGGACGACGGCCAGATATTGTTGCTGGTTCCCCGCCGCCTCGCCGCGCGGGCCGCCGCCGAGTTCATCGCCGCGCGGCATGGTGAGCGGCCTGGCGAGACGTATGGTTATGCGACCCGTCTCGACAGCAAGGTTGGCAAGGCCACCCGCGTCATCGCCATGACCCACGGCGTCTTCCTGTCGCGCATCCAGGCCGACCCTGAGCTGAAAGGCGTTATCGCCGTGCTGTTCGACGAGGTCCACGAACGGAGCCTGGACAATGACCTGGCGCTGGCCTTCGCGCTCGATGCGTCGGCGGCCCTGCGCCCCGACCTGCGTTTGGTCGCCATGTCCGCGACTATGGACGGCGCGCGGTTTGGAAACCTGTTTGGAGACCCGCCGCGCATCGTCAGCGAAGGCAAGGCCTGGCCGCTGGTGGTCGAGCATATCGGCCGCGACGCGGCCCAACGCATCGAACCCCAGATGGCCACAGCGATCCGGCGCGCCCTGTCGAAGCACGACGGTTCGCTGCTCGCCTTCCTGCCGGGTGTCGCTGAAATCGAACGGACGGCGGAAGCCCTTGGAAAGCTCCCTGAGAATGTCATCCTTCACCGGCTGCACGGCAGCGTCGATCCGGCCGCGCAGCGCGCTGCCTTGGCCCCTCCTCCTGCAGGGTTTCGCAAGCTGGTGATCGCCAGCGCCATTGCCGAAACCAGCCTGACGCTGGACGATGTTCGCATTGTCGTCGATTCCGGCCTGGCGCGACGGCCTCGCTATGATCGCGGCGCGGGGCTTACGCGGCTGGTCACCGAGCGCGCCAGCCGCGCCGCCGTCACACAACGCGCCGGCCGTGCCGCTCGCCAAGGCGCGGGCGTCGCCGTCCGCCTGTGGGAAGAAGCGGCGACTGGCTCGTTGCCGGCGCAGGATCCGCCGGAAATCCTGGAAGCAGACCTGTCGAGCCTGCTCCTTGCCTGCCTGGCATGGGGTGAAAAGGATCCTACGCGCCTCTCCTTCCTCGATCCGCCGCCGGCCGCGGCGCTGTCGGAGGCACGCCGGCGGCTCGGCACACTCGGCGCGCTGGACGATGCCGGCCAGCTGACAGCGCATGGCCGTGCCATCGCCGCCTGGCCGCTCGAGCCTCGGCTGGCGCACATGATGATTGAGGCTGGCGAGCGCGGCTTCGCGGCCACGGCGGCCGAAGCGGCGGCGCTGCTGACCGAGCGCGGGATTGGAGGCAGCGAGCCGGACCTGGAAGCTCGATTGCGCCGCTGGCGTTCAGACAAGGGACCTCGCGCCAATGCCGCACGACGGATGGCCGAAGACTGGGTGAAGCGTGCTGGCGGCACCTTGACGCATCAACCTCATGACCTGGGCAAGGCCGTAGCCCTCGCCTTCCCGGACCGCCTGTCGCGGCGCCGCGATCCGACGGGTGAGCATTGGCAATCGGTCGGCGGACGCGGCTTTCGGCTCGATCCCGCTTCGCCGCTCGCCCGCAGCCAGTGGTTGGCCGTGGCCGAGGTAGCCGGCCACGCCTCGGGTGCGCGCATTTTGTCCGCGGCAGCGATCGAGGAGACTGACGTGCTGGACCTGTTCGGCGAACGCGTCGAGACCCGTCACGAAGGGTCCTTCGACCCGGCCACCGGCTCGGTCGTGCCGACACGCAGCCGGCGGCTTGGTGCCATCCGCCTGTCGAGCGGGCCTGACCCCAAGCCGGATCAGGCGGCGATTGCGGCGGCACTGATCGAGGGTGTCCGCGAACATGGCCTCGGCCTGCTGCCATGTAACGAGAGCGCGACAGCTCTGCGTGCGCGCGCCGCTTTTGCCGGCAGCATCGATGGGGCCATCCCGTCGCTCGACGATAAGCGGCTGATCGAACGCCTGGACGAGTGGCTACCGCCGCTCGTCGCCGGCAAGCGCGGCCTGAAGCAGGTCGATCCGGCGGCGCTTCGGTCCGCGCTCGAAGGCCTGCTTGGCTATGAGGCTCTGCGGACGGTCAATCGTCTCGCCCCAACCGAGTTCACCAGCCCCGCCGGCAGCCGCCATATGATCGACTACGATGCCGCCGGTGGACCAACCGCCGAAGTTCGCGCCCAGGCGCTGTACGGCCTTGCGGAGCATCCCATGGTCGGCGGCGGCCGCGTGCCGCTGACTCTGGCCATCACGTCGCCCGCCCACCGGCCGATCCAGACGACCAGGGACCTGCCGGCCTTCTGGCAAGGCAGCTGGCGTGACGTCGCCAAGGAGATGCGCGGCCGCTACCCGAAACATCTTTGGCCCGACGACCCGGCCAGCGCCGCAGCGACCTTGCGTACAAAGAAGGCCGGCGGTAGTTCGCGCCCATGACTGTCGCCCGCATCGTCGAAGTCGACCGCAAGACCACGCAATCCGGCAAAGCTGGCACTGGCCGCTGGACCCTGGAGTTCGAACGCGGCCAAGCGCAGCGCCCCGACCCGCTGACCGGCTGGAACGGCAGCGGTGACACCAAGACTCAGGTGCGCCTGAATTTCGCGAGCAAGGAAGATGCCATTGCTTACGCCGAGAAGCGTCGCATGGCCTATCATGTCGTGCCGGCGGCGCCCGTCACCCTCAAGATCCAGGCTTACGCCGACAATTTCCGCTAGCCGGTACCGCGCTCCTTCAGGAACGCGCGCATCATCGGCTGCAAATTACTGTTGTAGCTGGCGAGCACATTGCGTGGGCCAGCGATCTCGAAATGGGTGAGCAGGGAATTGCCATCCCAATAGTGCAGGGCATAGCCGGGAGCGTCGGCGATGATCAGCGCGCGACCGTCCGGATGCTGGGGGTCGATCGCATCGAGGTCGAGCGCGACCTGTGGGGCCGTCGAGGGAGCGACGATCAAAGGCTTCCCGGCAAAGCTCGTGGCGATCGGCCGATGCACGTGCCCGGCGATCAGGCAGATGATTTGACCCGCCGGGCGGATGATCGCCTCCAGCCGCTTCACCCATTGCTCGCCCGGTAGCGCGCTCATCCATTCGATCCCGGTGTCGACCGGCGGATGGTGAAGGACGATGACGGTCGGCATGTCCTGCTTTTCCTGTAGCCGCTCGGCCAGCCACCAGGCGCGCTTTTCGCAGATCATTCCGCCGTGGCGGCCCTCGTCGAGCGTGTCGAGCATGATCCAGCGCAGGCCGCCGTGCTCCAGCTCATATTGCACAAAGCCGTTGGGGTCTGTGGGGACCTCGGGGAGCTCGGCCCTGAACTCGGCGCGGGCGTCGTGATTTCCGACGATCCAGACTTTCGGCCCCTGCCAGCGGCCTACCAGAGCATGCATGTGCTGGTAGGCGTCGGCATCATCGCCGTTTTCGACCAGATCGCCGGTCACCAGCAGCAGTTCCGGACGGGGCGTGCGCTCGTTGAGCTCGTCGATTACGAGATTGAGGCGGCGGACATTGAGCTCATGCGGGTTGCCGCGGTCGAAACCGATGTGGAGGTCGGTGATCTGGGCGATCAGCATGGCTTCGCCGCCCGACTGAAACGTAAGTGCAAACTTGTCCCCCAGTGGCGCCAGTCCATCCGCCGCAACATTTGTTCCTATACTGCAACCTTCGGCAATGCCAGCTTGCTCGAATAGCGGTTCCCCGGCATCATCCCCTTGCCGAGCTAGGGGGAAGGCTGCCTGTAAATCGTATCGACCTTGTGGTCGGAACACGTCCAGAAGCAATCAAGCTGGCGCCGGTCGCGGCGGCCCTCGTTGGCCGCGGGCTGAAGCCCCGACTGATCCTGACCGGCCAGCATCCGCTTACTGCCGCCGAGCATGGCCTGTGCAGCTTTGAGCGCGTGGCGCTCGATTGCCCTGGCCTGAGCGATCCGTGCGACCATGCCGAACGGGTTGCCCGGACGATAGCGCCGCTGCTGGGCGATCGGCCGGCCTTGCTGATAGTCCAGGGCGACACTTCGAGCGCGCTCGGCGGTGCGCTCGCGGGATTCGCCGCCGCCCTGCCAGTCGCCCATGTCGAAGCCGGTCTCCGGAGCTTCGACCCGTCCATGCCCTGGCCCGAAGAGGAATTTCGGACCGCCATCGACGCCCGAGCAACCCTGCTCTTCGCGCCGACCGAGATCAGCGCCGCCAATCTGGAGGCAGAGGGCGTGCCGGGCCGCATCTTCGTTACCGGCAATACTGGGATCGACGCCCTGCTGGCCGTGGCGGGCGACAGAGCACGCCCTTCCGAAGTGCAGAGCAAGATGCGGCTGCTCGTCACCTGCCACCGGCGGGAAAGCTGGGGCGACGGCCTGCGCTCCATCGGCGAGGCCTTGCTCGAGCTCGCTGCCAGCTATCCGCTGGCGATCGACCTTGTGCTTCATCCCAATCCTGCCGTCGCCCAAACCATGCGCAATTTGCTTGGCGGCCAAGCCAGCGTGCGGCTGATCGAGCCACTCGGCCACGCCGCGATGGTCGAAGCGATGCAGCACTGCGACATCCTGCTGAGCGATTCGGGTGGGATGCAGGAGGAAGCACCGGCGCTCGGAGTTCCCTTGCTGGTGCTGCGCGAAAAGACCGAGCGTCCCGAAGGCGTCGCCAGTGGCAACATGCTGCTGGTCGGGACTGACCGGAAGCGGATCATCGACAATGTCGTCCGCCTGCTCGACCCCGGGGTGCGCGCGGCGATGGGCCGCCGCGCCTTTCCTTACGGCGACGGCCGTTCAGCGGATCGGATCGCCGGTCATATCGCAGACTTCCTTGCGGATGAGTCGAGCAAATGGCAGGGGATGCGTCGCGCCTAATTGACGAACGAGCTGGAAATCCACATATGCGCCGCTCGCACGCGCGAACGGCCCCTTCGTCTAGCGGTCTAGGACGTCGCCCTCTCACGGCGAAAACACGGGTTCGAGTCCCGTAGGGGTCACCACTTCCGCCAATTTCGGCTGGCCGACGACGGCTGAGTGGATTGCTCAAACCCTCCAAGGCGCGACCAGCGGCTCCCGTTCAACGCCCGTCACAACACTCATCGGGAATTGACCTGATACCCTTGCTCGGCGAGTGGTCAGACAGAGGAAGCGTGGCTGCCGAGACCAGGATCGATCCGATGCATCAGTTCACGGTTGCGCCGATCATGCCGCTGGTCGACCGGAAAGAAGCGGTGGCGGCTGTCGCTGTAGAGTTGAATCGTCCCAGCAATGTGATTCAGTCCAGATCTGCGGTAAACCGACGGCCTGAAAGACTCCGTCGGCGGCAAGGAAAGATAGCATGACAAAGGGCATTTTGGGTGATCGCGAAAAAGCGCTCGAGGACAGCTACTTTCGCCAGCAGGATGCCAAGCTCCTCAAACGACTTCGCGAAGGCGCGGCACTGGACGATGTTGCTATCGCGCTGGCCGAAAAACTGCAGCTCGACAATCCGGAGGTTCTAGTACGAGCCCGTGAGGTTGGAATAACGCCCGACACCGCTGCCGCATTCCTGGTCGCGCCCTTGGTCGAGATCGCCTGGGCCGAGGGGTCCGTGACCAAGCAGGAGCGCAGCGCTGTCCTGCGCCTCGCCCTTGAACGCGGGATTGAAGCTCAATCTCCTGCCTACTCCCAGCTCGTAAACTGGCTCGAAGTGCGTCCTCCTGACGCCCTTTTCGACGCGGCGATCCAAGCTATCCAATGCGGATTATCGGTCCTACCGCCCAAGGAGAAAGATGAGCGGATCGCGCGCATCGTCGACGCCTGTCGTGAGGTTGCTGCGGCCTCCGGAAGCGAGGTTGCGAGATTGCTGGGGCTTGGCGATGGCGTCTCGGGCTCAGAGGCGTCGATTCTCGACACCATCGCTAAAAAACTTCAGGGTCACTGACGACGGCCTAGCTCGCGTCCAAGCCCGCATCGCTGAAGATCCGGATCGCCTCTTGGACCAGGTCGTTCGAAGGCGGCTCGGTGTCGGCTAGCTTATAGTCCAGTCCGAGCCTCTCCCATTTGTAGCTTCCCAATTGGTGGAATGGCAGGATTTCGGCCCGCTCGACGACGCCGAGGGATGCCCCGAAGCGAGCCAAGGCCGACATTTCCTCAGGGATATCGGTGAGGCCGGGAACGAGCACGTAGCGCAGCCACATCGGCCGTCGCATGGCGGCCAGGCGGGCAGCGAATGCGAGAATCTCGGCGTTGTCCTTGATGCCTGTGACCCGTTCGTGCTGATCCGCAGAGTGCGCTTTCATGTCGAGGATGACCAGGTCGATGTTTCTCAGCTCGTCGTCGCTCAGCTTGTCGCCATAATAGCCGTTCGTTTCGATGGCCGTGTGCACGCCCATGTCGTGAACGGCCTTGAACAGGCGGGCTGCGAAGCGGTCCTGCATCAGCGGCTCGCCACCCGAAAGCGTAAAGCCGCCGTGCATCGCTTTCAGGCCCGTGGCGTATTTTTGCACTTCCTCGACCGCCCGATCGAGCGTCACGGGGATGCCATTGCTCAGCGTCCATGTGTCGGGGTTATGACAATAGCGGCAGCGGAACATGCAGGACGTTGTCCACGCCACCAGCCTCAGGCCCGGGCCGTCGACCGCCGATCCGGTCGTGAAGCTGTGTAGGAATCCCATGTCGCCGGTCTTGAGGGCGCTTCGGACATCGGTGTCCGGCACGCCGTCGCCGAGATGTACCCGCATCTCGAAGGGCGACTTGGCCTCAAGCGAAACCTTTTCAGGCGCTACAGTCGGCGCAGGCTGGGTCTCCATTTCACTCTCCGTGGAAGGTGCGGTTGATGACGTCCATCTGCTGTTCGCGGGTCAGGCGCACGAAGTTCACCGCATAGCCGGACACGCGGATGGTCAGGCTCGGGTACTTTTCCGGATGATCCATGGCGTCCATCAGCGTCTCGCGATTCAGGACGTTGATGTTCATGTGATAGCCGGTCGTCCCGAAGAAGCGGTCGAGGATCGAGGTCAGGTTGGTAATCCGGTCCTCCTCCTTCCGCCCAAGACCGCCCGGCACCAGCGTCGTCGTCAGGGAAATTCCGTCCTGCGCGTCCCGGTACGGAATCTTCGCTACGGAGGCTGCCGAGGCCTGGATGCCGTGGCTGTCTCGTCCGTGCATCGGGTTTGC
>DATFEO010000087.1:0-18560 GCA_035250985.1 Sphingomicrobium sp.
CCGCGGATCAGCGAGGTCGGATCGATGCCGAGCGCATGCGCCTCGTCGAGCTGCTCCAGCATCGCCGGGGCATCGCCCGTAAGGATGGATTCCAGCAGGCGACGGATGCGGCCGCGATCGGCCAGCCCAAGCATCGCCCGCACCTGCGCCGCCGTCACATGGCCCTCGCCGTGCGCGATGGCCTGGTCGAGCAGGGACAAGCCGTCCCGCGCCGACCCCTCGGCCGCGCGGGCGATGACGGTCAGCGCCTCCGGCTCGACATCGACCTGCTCGGCTTCGGCGATCCTGGCGAAGTGCCCCGCCAGCTTGTCCGAGGGAATGCGCCTCAGGTCGAATCGCTGGCAGCGCGACAGGACCGTGACCGGCACCTTTTCGACCTCGGTGGTCGCGAACAGGAACTTCACGTGCTCGGGCGGTTCCTCAAGTGTCTTCAACAAAGCATTGAAGGCATTCTTGGAAAGCATGTGGACTTCGTCGATGATGTAGATTTTGAAGCGCGCCGAGACCGAGGCGTAGCGGACCGCCTCAATGATCTCGCGGACATCGTCGACCCCGGTGTGCGATGCCGCGTCCATCTCGACCACGTCGATATGCCGTCCCTCGGCGATGGCGACGCAGGGCTCGCACACGCCGCAAGGCGTGATGGTCGGGCCGCCCTTTCCGTCCAGGCCGATGCAGTTCAACGCCTTGGCGATCAGCCGCGCCGTCGACGTCTTGCCGACGCCGCGCACCCCGGTGAGCAGGAAGGCATGGGCGATCCGCCCGCGCTCGATGGCGTTGGCGATGGTCTGGACCATCGCGTCCTGGCCGATCAATTCGGAAAAGTCGCGTGGACGGTATTTGCGTGCCAGCACGCGGTACGGTGAGGCCGAGGCAGGCTTTGCAGGCTCTTCGGGCAGGTCGAGGCCGAGGCCGGGCGATTCGTCGTCGTTCATTAGTGGTGGTTTAGTGCTTGCCCTACCCTTTCGTCACCCCCGCGAAAGCGAGGGTCCCGCTGCCTTCACTGGCAAAAACAGGAAGCGGGATTCCCCGCTTGCGCGGGAATGAGGTGCAAATCTGCTGGGAAGGTGGAAGCCGACGACCCGGCGCGAAATCACTGTGGCTGCTTCCTTCCGGACCTGACCAGGTTGGCGACAGCGCCGTCCGCCGACTTCCGAGCGGGCATATGGGGAAGGACCGTCGCGCTGGCAAGACGCGTCCTTCATCGGCCATTCACGCTGCCTGCGGAATGCGGGACCATCAAGTCGGAGGCTGCTCAATGCCGTTTTTGGTCGTGATTGCCGGAGCCTTCGCTCTTGCCGCGCAAGCGGATAACGAGCCCCCAATCACGGTGACGGGACGCCCTTGGGCGCCGTTCATCAGCCCGATGGGCGAACCGTTTCGCGCCCGGTCAACCGGTGACGACCCGTTTGCACGCTGGTTCCACCAGGCCGACGGCAACCGAGACGGACTGCTCACCCTGGTCGAGATGCGGGCCGATGCGGTGCGCTTCTTCCAGACGCTCGACAGCAATCATGACGGCGTGATCGATCCCGAGGAACTCGTCGTTTACGAGTCTGAGATCACGCCGGAAGTCCAGGTCGACACGAGGTGGAAGCGCTCGCCGCAGGCCATTTCCGAGACAAAGCCGGACAAGAACGGCCGGGAACGCTGGCGTCGGGACGAGAATGTCGATGGATACCAGATCCACGGCCTGCAGGGCGCGGCAAGATATGGCCTGCTCAATCTGCCCGAACCTGTTGCGGGGGCCGACGCGGATTTTGACCGAGGCACGACGCTCGCCGAATTCCAGAGCGCTGCGACGCAGCGTTTCCAGCTGCTCGACAGCAAACGCGCCGGCAATCTAACCCTGCCGGATCTCGAAAAGCTTCTGCCCACCCGGCCTGCCAAGGGCGCGCGTGTCGAACGCTCGAAAGATGCGCGCGATACGCGCGTCGGCTTGCCTTTTCCCAAGGACGACTAGCGGCCCTGCCAGTTGTGGAAGCCGCCCGGCATTTTCACGGTCAGTGTGCCGAGCTCCTCGGTCAGTATGATCTGGCAGGCGAGCCGCGAGGTTCGCATCACGCCCCATGCGAGGTCGAGGAGGTCGTCTTCCTCCTCGCTGGCCGGCGGAAGGCGCTCGAAATCTGATGGATCGACGATGACATGGCAGGTCGAGCAGGCCATTTGCCCCTCGCAGGCTCCTTCGAGCGGCTGCCCGGCGGCCTGGGCGACATCCAGCAGGTTCGAGCCTATGGGCACATCGACTTCCCTGTCGAGGCTGCCGTCGACCTTCAGGAAACGCACCTTCGTCACGCCGCGAAGCTCTCCTGCGCCCGCGCGGCAGTGTCGATGCGGCGGCAGGCGGCGACCATTTCCTCTTCACTCGTGTAGCGGCCGAAGCCGAGGCGGATGCTGCTGCGCGCCTCACGGTCGCTGAGACCCAAGGCCCTGAGCACATGGCTCGGCCTCCCGGAGCCGCTGGCGCAGGCGCTGCCGAGCGAAAAAGCGATATCGCGGAGCTCGCCGATCAGCCGCGCACCATCAAGCCCCTGGCGGCGAATGTTCAAATTGCCCTTGTACCGGTGCTTGAGTGAGCCGTTGACGCTCCAGCCCGGACCGAAAACGTCCATGGCGAGATCCCAAAGCCGCGACACGTGAAGCTGGTCGGCCTTTTGGCACTCCGATGCCAGCTTCGCCCCGACTCCAAATCCGACGCAGAGCGCCGGCGACAAGGTGCCGGACCGCAGCCCCTGTTCCTGCCCGCCACCGTGCAACAACGGCGCGGGCGGCGTCACGCCGTCGCGGATCCACAACGCGCCGATGCCCTTGGGCCCGTGGATCTTGTGGCCGGAAATGGCGAAAAAGTCGGGCCCTTCCGGCATTTCCATGCGCCCGAAGCCCTGGACCGCGTCGCACAGCATCAGCGCGCCCTTGTCATTAGCCAGGCGCGCAATGTCGGCGATCGGCTGGATGACGCCGATCTCATTGTTGACCAGCATGACCGCGACCATCGCAGTCCGATCGTCGATGATGTCATTCGCCTGGTCGAGGTCGATGAGGCCGTCGCTGGCTACCGGCAGTGCGACGACTTCAGCCCCCTCGCCCATCAGCCATTCGGCCGTGTCCAACACCGCCGCATGCTCGGTCGCGACCGTCACCAGCTTCCGTCGCTGCGAGACCTCGAAAGTGCCCTTGAGGGCCCAGTTGAGCGCCTCGGTGGCGCCGGAAGTGAAGGCGAGCGTTCCGCTCGGGAAATGCGCCGCCACCTGGCCTCGCGCGACTTCGATCGCCGCCGCCGCCTCGCGGCCCCAGCGCGACGGCGAATGCGGGTTGGCGAATTTCTCCTCGATCCACGGCCGCATTGCGTCGGCGGCCTCCGGGGCGACCGGCGTCGTCGCTTGGTAATCGAGATAGATCATGCCGCCTTGGAGCGGCTGGCGATGCGCTGCCATTCGCTCAGGAACGCATCGACGTCCGCCTCGCTGGTCGAGGGCCCGAAGCTGATCCTCAGGAAGCTCGATGCAATCTCAGGAGCGACCTGCATCGCCTTTAAAACACGGCTTTCCTTCATCGCGCCGCTGCCGCAGGCACTGCCCATCGACACGGCGAAGCCGGCGAGGTCGAACTGCACCAGCAGTCCGCTGCTCTGGCCGCCGGGCATGGCAATCGCGCCGATATTGGCAATGCGATTCGCCACTTCGGCAATGACGACTCCGCCGGCCGCCCTGACGCCATCGTCGAGTCGCTTCCGCAGTTCGGCCAATCGCGGCATCGCGCCTTCGAATGCCCGGCACGCAAGCGCCGCGGCCATGCCCATGGTCCCGGGCAGGTTCTGCGTGCCGCGGCGATAGCCCTTCTCCTGGCCGCCGCTGGCTTCGAGCGCGCTGAGATCTTTGACCAGCAAGGCGCCGATCCCCGGCGGCCCGCCGAACTTGTGGGCCGAGATGGCGATGAAGTCGGCGTCCGGCAGCGGCATCTTGCCCGCTGACTGGGCGCAATCGGCAAGCAGCAACGATCCGGCCTCGCGCACCCTGGCGGCAATCGCCTCCATCGGCTGGATGACGCCGGTCTCGTTATTGACCTGCTGGATGGCGACCAGCGCCGGACCTTCGGCCAAAGCCGCGTCGAGGGCCGCCATATCGACCAGCCCGTCCATACCGACCGGCAGCACTTTCGCGCCATCGCCCATCGAGGCGGGGACGATATCATGCTCGGTGGCGAGCATGGCGCGGCCCGGGACGAGCGCTCGCTTCGCGGCGATAGTCACCGCCTCGCTGGCGCCGCTGGTGAAGATGACGTCATGACGCCAGCCGAGGACATCGGCGAGTGTTTGCCTTGCCTCCTCCAGCGCCTTCCTGGCCGCCCTGCCCTCGCCGTGCGGCGAGGATGGATTGGCCCATAGTTCCAGTCCGCGCAGCATCGCGTCGCGGGCCTCAGGGAGGACCGGAGTGGTCGCGGCATGGTCGAAATAGATTCGTCTCGTCACTTGTCGCCGTTTTCTGCCAATTGCGCTCGGGGTGCGGCGGCCTATATAGCCCCTGCGCAGTTACGCCACACCCTCTTCCCGCGAGCACCGATGCCTGAAGTCATTTTTCCCGGTCCGGAAGGCCGCCTCGAAGGCCGTTTCCACCCCGCCCCGGCCCGGGCGCCCGTCGCCCTGGTCCTGCATTCGCATCCGCAGGCGGGCGGGACGATGAACAACAAGATCGTCCAGCTGCTGTACAAGACGTTCGTCAACCGCGGCTTCGCGACGCTGCGCTTCAACTTCCGCGGCGTCGGCAAGAGCCAGGGAACGTTCGACAACGGCATCGGCGAGCTGTCCGACGCGGCCAGCGCGCTCGACTGGGTCCAGCAGATTCATCCGGAAGCGCAGACGACCTGGGTTGCCGGGGTCAGCTTCGGCGCCTGGATCGGAATGCAGCTCCTCATGCGGCGGCCGGAGATCAAGGGATTCATCTCCATCGCCCCGCCGGCCAACATGTACGACTTCAGCTTCCTCGCGCCCTGTCCCTCGTCGGGCATCATCATCCAGGGCGAGGCCGACGAGGTCGTGACCCCTAGCGCCGTCCAGAAGCTGGTCGACAAGCTCCGGACCCAGCGCCACATTACGATCCACCACGACACCATCCCCGGCGCCAACCATTTCTTCGCCAACGAGCTCGACCTGATGATGAAGAGCGTCGACGATTATCTCGACATGCGGCTGGAGAAGGACCTGAAGCGCTAGGCCCTGCGCGGGCCTATACCGTCCAGATCAGGACGTTCCCGAGCAGCACCATCGCCGCGACGATCATCAGCCAGCCCTGCTGGCGATGCTCGCCGCGCTGGATCAGTCGGATGCCTCCCGCAGCCAGAAGGAAGACTGCGATCATCGCGATCCCGAGTGCGGTGGAAGAGATCGTTCCCATTCCCTTGGCTTTCACTGAAACTTAACCTTGATCGCGCCACTATCGCGATCCATGAACGCCGACCAGCAGCAGGCGCGCCTCGAAGAAGCGTTCGAGCGCATCGAGGAAACCATCCTGCCGTGCATCGCCATGATGCTCGAGACGCTGCTCGACGCCTCGGCCGGCCTGGCCGAAACCGACCCCAAGGCGCTCGCCGCCGAGCTGCAGACGCTGGCTGCGGAGCTCGAAGAGCTGACCCAGGCCGTCGAGCGCTCCAGCCCGGCGCACGTCGAGCCGGGCGAATATCGCACCGCCGTCGCCTAAGCGATCAGGCGCGCATGCAGCGCCGGGTCGATATTCCCGCCTGACAATATGATGACGAGTCCCGGACGGGGCTCCGCCTTGCCGCCAAGCACTGCGGCCAGGGCGGCTGCCCCACCGGGCTCGACGACTAATTGGTGATGCTCCCAGGCCCAGCGCACGGCCTCCGTCACTTCGGCCTCGGAAACCGCAACGACGGTCGCCTGGCGCTGCCGGAGGATGCCGAAGGTGATCGGCGACACGCGCGGCGTCTGCAGCGCGTCGCACAAGGTCGGCGGCGCATCCGGCCCGACGGGGACGATCTCGCCCGTCTCGAGCGATCGGCGCATGTCGTCCCAGCCCTCGGGCTCCGCGCCGATGATCTCGGCATCGGGAATGGCGAGCGCGATTCCCGAGGCAAGCCCGCCGCCGCCAACCGGAACGGCAATGGCGGGTGGCTCGTCCTCGCCCAGGTCCGCAAGCTGCCGCAGAATTTCCAGCCCAACCGTCCCCTGGCCGGCGACAATGGCCGGATCGTCGAAGCTCGGCACCACGACCGCGCCCTTTTCACTGGCCAGGCTCTGGGCGATCTCCTCCCGACTTTCGCGCCGGCGGTCGTAGAAGACGACCTCGGCGCCCTGCGCGCGCGTATTGTCGATTTTGATCGCCGGCGCGTCCGAGGGCATGACGATGACCGCCGGAATGCCGAGCCGCTGCGCTGCGATCGCCACACCCTGGGCATGATTGCCCGACGAAAAGGCGACGACACCGGCCCTCCTCTCCTCCACTGTTAGCTGCAGCAACCGATTGGTCGCCCCGCGCAGCTTGAAGGCGCCGCCGGTCTGCAGGCATTCGCATTTCAGCCAGATCCTGGCTCCACCAACGTGCGACGCGATCAGCGGCGTGTGTTCGACCAGCTCGTCGATACGCGCGGCAGCGGCGATCACATCATCGCGGGTGACGGTCGAGCTCATGCCAACTCCTTGATAATTCTAGGCTTTCGCCAGAGCGTTGCCATTTGGGGACAGATTGCGACCGAATGGCGCCGGCGAGGCCAATAAATCTTTACAGCGGGGACCCCCGCACATATATCGCGCTCCGCTGCCCCATGGGACTTCCAACCGCAAGGCAGCTTTGTGTCGAAACTATCTGTTGGAGGTCCCTTGAGTTGCACAAGCATCATCGCGCGCTGGGGCTAGCGACCGCCCCGTCCGGCGGCCGCCGCGCCGCCGACATCGCCAAATCGCGCCCGGTCGAGCCGGTAACGCTGCTCCGCCCGCACGCGGCCAAGCGTGCGGCGCGCTTCTTTGTCGAGAAGTTTCCCGGCAAGTCGCTCTATGCGGTGAAGGCCAATCCCTCGCCCGAGCTGCTGCGCATCCTGTGGGACTCGGGCGTCACCCATTATGACGTCGCCTCGCTCGGCGAGGTGCGGCTGGTGTCGGCAACGCTGCCGGACGCGGTCCTGTGCTTTATGCACCCGGTCAAGGCCGAGGAAGCCATTGCCGAGGCCTATTTCGAGCATGGCGTCAGGACCTTCAGCCTCGACACGCTCGACGAGCTCGACAAGATCGTCCGCGCCACCGCCACCGACGGCGTTGCGGCGACCGATCTCAACTTGCTCGTTCGCCTGCGAGTCAGCTCCGACCATTCAAAGCTCAGCCTCGCCGCCAAGTTCGGCGCCGAGGCGCACGAGGTCCGGCAACTGCTGTTCGCTGCCCGCCAGGCCGCGGACGCCCTCGGCATCTGCTTCCATGTCGGCAGCCAGGCGATGACTCCCGCCGCCTATATCGAGGCGATGGACCGGGTCCGCGAGGCGATCGTCGAAGCCGCCGTCACCGTCGACATCGTCGATGTCGGAGGCGGTTTCCCGTCGACCTATCCGGGGATGGAGCCGCCCCCGCTCGAAGCCTATTTCGACGTCATCCACAATGCCTTCGAAGCGCTGCCGATCTCTTACTCGGCGGAGCTGTGGTGCGAGCCGGGCCGGGCGCTCTGCGCCGAATATGCTAGCGTCCTGGTGCGCGTCGAGAAGCGCCGCGGAACAGAGCTCTACATCAACGACGGCGCCTATGGGGCCTTGTTCGACGCCGCTCACATCGGCTGGCGCTATCCGGTCAAGCTGGTCCGCGAAAAACCGTCGAGGGCGAAGCCGCTGCCCTTCAGCTTCTATGGTCCGACCTGCGACGACCTGGACCGCATGGCAGGCCCATTCGACCTGCCTGCCGACGTCAGGGCGGGCGACTATATCGAGGTCGGCATGCTCGGCGCCTATGGCTGCGCCATGCGTACGGGCTTCAACGGCTTTGGCGTCGAGGATCGGGTGATCGTCGACGACGAGCCCATGGCCTCGCTTTATGGCGGAGAAAGCCGGCAGCCCAGGCGTTCCAAGGCGGTGTAGCTGGGCTGACACCCACATTGTGTCATCCCCGCGCAGGCGGGGATCTCGCTTTTATTCTTTGACCGTCGCGAGTAGCGGATTCCCGCTCTTGCGGGAATGACGAGGTTAGGATGACCACCGATACGCTGAACAAGGTCCAGGACACCGAGACCCTGGTCAACGACACGCGCAAGGCAGAGCTGTTGAAGAACGAGGTCGAGCATATCGACATCACGAGCTTCGACGCGCGGCCGATCATCGACGCCATGGGCAAGATGAGCTTCACCAGCCGCGACCTCGCCCGCGCCGCCGGCATCTACAACCAGATGCTGAGCGACCCCGAATGCTCGGTCTGGCTGGTTATTGCCGGATCGACTTCGGCCGGCGGCTGCATGGACCTCTACGCAGAGCTGGTGCGCAACAACATGGTCGACGCCATCGTCGCCACCGGCGCCACCATCGTCGACATGGATTTCTTCGAGGCGCTCGGCCACAAGCACTACCAGGCGCTGGAAATCCCCGACGACGATACGCTGCGCTCGCTCTACATCGACCGCATCTACGACACCTACATCGACGAGGTGGCGCTGCAGGATTGCGACTACACCATCGGCAAGATCGCCGACTCCCTGGAGCCGCAGCCTTATTCGTCGCGCGCCTTCATCCGCGAGATGGGCAAATGGCTGTCGGAAGGCAATTCCAAGAAAGACAACAGCCTGGTCAAGCTCGCCTATGAGCACGACGTGCCGATCTTCTGCCCGGCCTTCACCGATAGCTCGGCCGGTTTCGGCCTCGTCAAGCACCAGGCCGATGCCATGAAGCGCGGCGGCCACTGGCTGACGCTCGACAGCATCGCCGACTTCCGCGAGTTGACGGACATCAAGATCAAGGCGGGCACCACCGGCCTTTTGATGATCGGCGGCGGCGTGCCGAAGAATTTCGCCCAGGACACGGTCGTCTGCGCGGAGATTCTCGGCCACGACGACGTCGAGGTCCACAAATATGCGGTGCAGATCACCGTCGCGGATGTCCGAGACGGCGCCTGCAGCAGCTCGACGCTCCAGGAAGCCGCCAGCTGGGGCAAGGTTTCGACCGCGCTCGAGCAGATGGTCTATGCCGAGGCGACCAGCGTCCTGCCGCTGCTCGCCAGCGACGCCTATCACCGCGGCCACTGGAAAACCCGCGAGAAGCGCCGCTTCGCCAAGCTTTTCGAGTAGGTTGCACGGCAAAACGATCTGACGCAGTCTCATCCCTTGTCTTCGGGGGGAGATGATCCATGACCTACAGTCCAATTCTCGTGCCGGTCGTCGTCCTGGTCGCCTGGACGCTGGTGATCATGGCGTGGATGGCGATTACGCGCTTCGGCGCCTTCCGGAAGTTGGGCGTCAGCCTGGGCAACATCCCGCCTGGCTCGCGTGGCGTGAACCTGGAGGGCAAGGCGGCCGATGAGGTGCAATGGAAGAGCCACAACTACACGCACCTTCTCGAGCAGCCGACACTCTTCTACGCTATCGCCCTTACCTTGGCGCTGATGGGCATGAACCAGCCGGTGAACGTCTGGCTGGCCTGGGGTTATGTCGGCCTCCGCATATTGCACAGCCTGATCCAGTGCACGACGAACATCGTGAAATACCGCTTCCCGGTCTTTGCGCTGGCATCTTTGTGCCTGCTGGGCCTGACCGTGCACGCCGGCGCACGCGTCCTCCACGACTGCCTCGGCTGGCATTTGTTCTAGCGCGCGAAGCGGGCGGCTAGCTCGATATGGGTCGACCAGCGGAACTGGCCAACCGGCCTGGCCCAGTCGAGCCGGTAGCCGCCACTGGCCAGGATGGCAGCGTCGCGGGCGAAAGTGGCGGGGTTGCAGCTGACATAGGCAATGCGCGGCACCACAGAGAGGGCCAGCTTCCTCACCTGCTCCTCGGCGCCGGCGCGCGGCGGGTCGAGCACGACAGCGTCGAAGGCGGCCAGCTCCTTGGCGTCAAAGGGCCGGCGATAAAGGTCGCGGTGCTCTACGGTCAGCGGTTTCCCTGATCGCCGCGCTGCCATTTGTAGCGTGAGCGCTGCCTCGCGAGACGCTTCGGCCGCAACCCCCTCTCCCTCCAGCGCCAACGCGAAGGTCCCGATTCCTGCGAACAAATCGGCGGTTCGCTTGGCCACGCCAACCGCCTCCTGAACCGCATCGGCCAATGCCCGCTCGCCGTCCGCGGTCGCCTGGAGAAACGCGCCGGTCGGGAGCACGACCGGGACATTCGACAGGGTCACCGTTACCGGCACCGGCTCGTAACGCGTCTCGGCGCCATAGCCGTCATCGATGCTCATGCGCGCCAGGCCGTGCGTCTCGCCGAAACGCGGAAGAGCTTCGGCTGCGGCAAGCCCATCGGCCTGCACGTCCGACAGCAGGACATCGACGCCCTGGTCCGCGAGCGTCAGGCGGATCTCGGCCACCGCCGGCACCTGCAAGGGTCCGGCGAGCAGCTCCCGCAGGGGTTCAACCAGTGCAAACAGCTCGGGCCGAAGGATGTGACATTCGCGCATGTCGACGATCCGCTTCGAGCGCGCGGCGTTGAAGCCAATGATGACCTTCCGACCGGCGTTGATTGCCCGCAAGGTCGCACGGCGACGGCTGTTCGGCGGCGACAAATGCGGTTCTCGGATATCCGTCTCGAGGCCGTGCTGGGCGAGTGCGCCGGCGACGCGGTCGATGAGATAGGCCCGATAGGCTTGGTCAGAGACATGCTGCAGCTGGCATCCGCCACATTCCGGGAAATGGCGGCAAGGTGGCTGCTGGTGGTTGGGTCCGGGCTCGACCGTTCCGTCATGGCCCAGTCTGTCGCCGGGCGCGGCCAGCGCGGCATGGCGCCCGCTGGCGGTCACTCCGTCGCCACGGGCGGCAATGCGGACGATCGCCTCGCTCACCGGCAGAGCGAGAGTGCTTGCGGGATGGCGTCGATCAAGTCGTCGGCAATCATCGCCGGGCCGGCGATCTCGGCCGCGCGGCCATGCAGCCAGACGGCGGCGCTGGCGGCTTCGAAGCCGGGCACTCCCCGGGCACGCAGCGCCGCGATCATGCCGGCCAGCACGTCGCCGGTGCCCGCGCTCGCCAGCCAGGCCGGCGCCGGCGGCGCGAAGCCGAGACGGCCGTCCGGTGCTGCGACCAAAGTATCCGGCCCTTTGTAGACGACGACCGCGCCGGAGCTTTTGGCGGCCGCCAGCGCCCGTTCGGCCTTGCTGCCCTCCAGTGCCCCGAACAGCTGTGTGAACTCGCCTTCGTGAGGTGTGATCACCGCATCCTGTCCTTGCAGCCGCTCGGGCTCGCCGGTCTGGCCAAGGGCATCGGCATCGATGACCACTGGCGCCTTCGCGGTCAGCGCGAGCGTCAACACTTGCGGGATGGCGCCCATGCCCGGGCCGACCAGCACGCAGCCGATGCGCGGATCGTCGAGCTTGGCGGTGTCCGTCTGGACGATTGCCGACGGCAGGTTGTCGATGCTGCGCGAAGTACTGATCCGGACATAGCCGGCGCCGCTGCGCGCGGCAGCCTTGGCCGCCAGGGCGATGGCGCCCGGCATTTCGCCGGCCAGCGCATGGACCAACCCCCGGCTGTACTTGTGTGCCCCGGTTGCGAGCGGCGGCAGGTCCGGCGAACCGATCTCGTGCCAGTCGCCGCCCGCTGTGATGCCGATGTCGGCGAGCACGACCCGGCCCATTTGCGCCATAGCCGGTATCAGCCGATGCGCAGGTTTCAGGGCGCCGAAGGTGACGGTCAGGTCGTTTGTGGCCGACGGCGAAAGAATCGCCCCGCTGTCGGTCTCGACTCCGCTCGGCAGATCGCAGGCGATGGTAATCCGCGCCTGGTCGGCGAGCTCGAGCAGGCGCGATGACACTGTTTCTTCAAGCGGCCTTTTCAATCCGGTGCCGAACAGGCAGTCGACCAGCACGGGTGCCGGCTCAGCAGCGGCCAGATTTTCCACCCAACCGCCCCATTCCTTGTGCGCCCACTGACCCGCCTCACTCGTCGGCTCGGCGAGCGCCGCGACACGCACCGGCACGCCGCGCTGGCGAAGATGCCGCGCCGCGACATAACCGTCGCCGCCATTGTTGCCCGGTCCGCAGATGATCAGCACTGGCCGCTTGCCGGCATAAAGGAGCACCGCTTCGGCCAGCGCCGCCCCGGCCCGCTCCATCAGTGTCTCGACACTCGTGCCCGAGGCGATTGCCGCGGCTTCGGCGGCACGCATTTCGGCAGCGGTCAGGATCGGGCGTCCGGTCATGGCGCGCCAGCGTCTAGCGCAAGAAGGTCGCCAGATGCCACCAGTGCCCGGGTGCCGCCGCCTCGGCCGCATCGCGCGCAGTCTCACTGTCGAACAAAGCGAAGCAGGTGGCGCCTGACCCCGACATGCGAACGAATTCGGCACCAGGTTGCGCTTTCAGCCAGGCGACCGCCTCGCCGATCTCCGGGACGAGTACGCTTGCGGGCGCCTGCAAATCGTTGCGGCCCTCGCGCCAATCGCCGAGCGGTCCGCGGTCTTCGCCGTCCCAGCCGGCAAACACTTCCGCTGTCGATAGCGGGATGCGCGGATTGACCAGCAGGGTCGGCTTGCCGCTGATGGCTGGATCGTCGAGCAGTTCGAGCTGGTCCCCTGCCCCGCCGCCGCGTGCGGTCATGCTGAGCAGGCAGGCCGGAACATCGCTGCCGAGGCCCGGTGCAACTGCGCCGGCATATGCGGGCTCGACCGACCAAAGGCGCGTCAGCAGTCGCAATGCTGCGGCCGCGTCCGCCGATCCGCCGCCGATCCCGGAGGCTACCGGTAGCTTCTTCTTCAGCACCAGCGTCGCTCCCGATTGCACGCCGGCGGCCTCGCGCAGGGCCCGCGCCGCCCTCATCACCAGGTTATCGTCACCGGCAGAGACGTCTGCCGCGAACGGGCCTTCGACGGCCAGCGACAGGTCGTCGGCTGCCCCCGCTTCGACCATGTCCCCGTCGGTGCAGAAAGCGAAGACCGTCTCCAGCCGATGTCGCCCATCGGACAGGCGTCCGCGGACATGCAGTGCGAGGTTGAGCTTGGCGGGAGCTGGCTCGGAGTAGCGGATCAAGGCGCCGCCGTTGCGGGGGTGAGGCCGGAGTCGATCTTTGCCTGGATGCGCTGCCTGTTGTCGTCGTCCGCATTGACGAGCGCCGCCCGCCACGCGAACCGCGCCTCGTAACGCCGCCCCGCGGTGTACAAGGCGTCGCCGAGATGCTCCTGGATCTCTGCCTGCGACGGGTCCGCTGCTGCGGCGCGCTGCAGAGTGGAGATCGCCTGGCTCAGCCGGCCGCGCTTAAACTCCGCCCAACCCAGCGAATCGGTGATCGACGCATCGTCGGGCCGAAGCGCGCTTGCCTTGCGCACCATGGCCTCGGCGGCGTCCAGGTCCTCGCCCCGCTCGAGCTTGCCGTAACCGAGGAAGTTGAGCAGCAACGGATTGTCGGGCCGATCCTTCAGCGCCAGCGCCAGCTCGGACTTGGCCTCCTCCCACTTGCCGGATTCCTCGAGCGCGCTCGCCCGATACAAGCGGAGCATCCAGGGCTCGTCCGAGCTCGGTGCGCTAGCCGACAGGTGAATTGCGCGAGCATAGGAGTCAGCGGCGCCCGCGAAATCCTTCATTTCGATCTGGACGACGCCCAGCCGCGCATAGGCATCCGGCCCCGGCCTCAGGGTGACGATCTCCGTGGCTCGCCTCAGCGCTTCCTGGTGGCGATCTGAATCGATCAGCATGCGGACTTCCGCATCCTCGGCCTGGGCGGCGAAGGGGTCGGAGGGGTCAATGGCATGCAGGATGTCGAGTGCGTCGGTCGGTCGGTCGTCGTCCTCCAGCAGCAGCGCCAGCAGGATGGCCCCGGCGCTGTTCTGCGGATTGGCGTAGCGCGCGACCTGGGCGAAGGCGATCGGCAGGCCCTTGTCCTGCAAACGCCCCAGCGCCAGCGACATGCCGATCAGCAGCTCGCCAAAGGCCTTCGAGCTGGAATCGATAGCCTGGCCGGTCGGTTTGCCGGCCGCAATCCGCGCCCGACCCTCGGCCAGCGCCGGTCCACCGCCTTCGAGCAGCTCGAGCGCCTGCGCCCGGTCGCCTGCTGCAAGGAAGCCATCCGCCAAAGCCAGCCTCAACCGATCGGCGCGGCCTCCAGCCTCCTCGACGGCGGCCTTGGCAAAGGGTGCCGCCTCCCGGGGCTGCTTCAGCTTGAGATGGAGCAATGCCCGTTGCTCGTTGAGTTGGGCGGCCAGCGCGCTTCCCGGCACAACTTCGGCCAGTGCTTCCAGCGCCCTCGGATTGCGGCGGTCGGCCAGCGCCCAGGCCTCGATGAAAGGCGCCATGAAGCCGGAATCGATGATCCCCTGCTTCGTCCGCAGGATCTCGACCGCCTGCTTGTAGCGCCCGGCGCGAAGCTCGTCGGCGACGAGCAGCAGCCTTAGATCGAGCGGGGTCTGCGAAATCGGCATGCTGCGTCCGAGATCGAGGGCCATTTTCATGTCGCCGGCGGCGATCGCACCGACGATGGCGCGGCGCTTGATGGTCATGTCCTCGGGCCGCTCGCGCGACAGGTTGGCGAACAATTGGGCGGCGCGCGCCGGGTCGCCGAGCGCATCGGCGGCCCTGGCCGTCACATAGGTCGAAAGCTGGTCGTCATCGGCCGCGGGAACGGAGGCCGAGGCGGGAACCGCGGCGGCAAGGCCTGCGAGAAGAAGCATCTTCATCCTACATGTTCGGGTAATTGGGGCCTCCTCCGCCTTCCGGTGTCACCCAGTTGATGTTCTGGGTCGGGTCCTTGATGTCGCATGTCTTGCAGTGGACGCAATTCTGCGCGTTGATCTGCAGGCGCGGCGAACCGCTCTCCTCGACAATCTCATAAACGGCCGCCGGGCAATAGCGTTGCTCCGGGGCGTCATAGAGCGCCAGGTTGACCGCGACCGGTACATCCGCGTCCTTGAGCGTCAGGTGAACCGGCTGGTCTTCCTCATGGTTGGTGTTGGAGATGAAGACCGACGACAGCCGGTCGAACGTGAGCACGCCGTCGGCCTTGGGATAGGCGATCGGCTCTGAATGTTGCTTGCGCCTTAGCGTCGTATGGTCGGCGTGGTGCTTGAGGGTCCACGGCAGGCCGATGCGGAAGAAGTTCAGCCACATGTCGAGCCCGGCATAAAGCGTGCCGAGCGTTGCCCCCCAGCGCGCCACCGCCGGCTGGGCGTTGCGAACGGACTTCAGCTCCTTGGCGATCCAGCTGGAGCGCAGCGCCGGTTCATAGGACTCGACGACGTCGTTGCGTCGCCCTGCGGCGATCGCGTCGAACAGCGCATCGGCGGCCAGCATGCCTGACTTGATGGCCGTGTGACTGCCCTTGATCCGCGGCACGTTGACAAAGCCGGCGGCGCAGCCGGCCAGCACGCCGCCCGGGAAGGCCAGCTTCGGAATTGCCTGCCAGCCGCCTTCGTTGATTGCTCGCGCGCCATAGGACACGCGCTTGCCGCCCTTGATCTCGGCATGGATCGCCGGATGGGTCTTCCAGCGCTGGAATTCCTCGAACGGCGACAGATAGGGATTGGAGTAATCCAGCGAGACGATGAAGCCCAACGCGACCTGTCCGTTCTCCTGGTGGTAGAGGAACCCACCGCCCCACGCGTCGTCGAGCGGCCAGCCCTGCGAATGGATCACCCGCCCAGGCTGATGCCGGTCGGCAGGAACATCCCACAATTCCTTGATTCCTAACCCGTAAACCTGAGGTCCTGACTTTTCGCGCAAGCCGAACAGCTCGGTCAGGCGCTTGGTCAAATGCCCTCGCGCGCCCTCGGCGAAGACCGTGTATTTCGCATGCAGCTCCATGCCCGGCTGGTAGTCGGCGCGGCGGGTGCCGTCGCGGGCAATGCCCATGTCGCCGGTGGCCACCCCCTTTACGGAGCCGTCATCCCTGTAGAGCACTTCCGCGGCCGGGAAACCGGGGAAGATTTCCACCCCCAGCTCCTCGGCCTGGCTCGCCAGCCAGCGGGTGAGGTTGCCGAGGCTGCAGGTGTAAGCCCCTTCGTTCGACATGAATGGCGGCAGCATCCAGTGCGGGAACGCCCACTTGCGCTTCTGAGTAAGCACCCAGTGCAGGTTGTCCGTGACGGGCACTCCGACCGGCGCGCCCTTCTCCTTCCAGTCGGGGATCAGCTCGTTGAGGCCCCTGGGGTCGATGACGGCGCCGGAGAGAATATGAGCGCCGACCTCGCTGCCCTTCTCGAGGATGCAGACCGAGAGGTCGCCGCCCTTTTCATTGGCGAGCTGCTTCAGCCGGATGGCGGTGGCGAGGCCTGCCGGACCGGCGCCGACCACGACGACATCATATTCCATCGATTCGCGGTCGCTCATGGCGTCAGCCCTTCCGTCGCTCCCGCGGAGCATTTCAACCAAGTCAGCCCTGCCAATTCCTTGACCCGCCCGTCAACTCTCGACGAAGGTGGCGCCATGGACGGGGAGAGGGAATTCACCAGCGGCGAGCTGGCGGGCCTGCTGGAATGGTGGGTCGAGGCCGGAGTCGACGTCGCCGTGGCCGAAGAGCCGCGCAACTGGCTGAACCCGTCGCCCAAGCCGGCCACGCCGGATGCAAACATTGCCGAGCCAAGCCACGATACGCTCGCTGAGCTCCAGAATTGGCTGGCGAGCAGCGTCCAGCTGCCGCTCGCCTCGGCGAGCGCGAAGCGCATTCTTCCGCATGGACCCGAAAATGCGGCAGTGATGCTCTTGAGCGACGCGCCGGCGCTCGAAGACCTCGCGAGCGGCCAACCCATCGGCGGCGAGGCCTGGCAGCTAGCCGAGAAGATGCTCGCAGCGATCGGGATCGCCGGCGACGACGCCTACAGCGCTTCCTTGACTTGCTTCCATTCACCCGGCGCGCGCATGACCGACGAGGACCGTACGGCCTGCGCCGAGCTCGCCCGCAAGCACGTGACCCTCGTCAAGCCGAAGCGCCTGCTCCTTCTCGGCGACGGCCCATGCAAGGCGCTCCTCGGCCAGCCGCTGCTCGGCGCGCGGGGGCATGTCCACAAGATCGGCGGCGTGCGCACGGTTGCCACCTTTCACCCGCGCTGGCTGCTGCAGCGGCCGAGCGACAAGGCCAAGGCCTGGGCCGACCTGTTGCTGTTGATGGAGGACGACCTTTGATTCGCTTGTCCGCGGCCGCGCTGTTGTTCGCGGCCTGTGCCGCCCCCGCCCTTGCTCAGGACGACCCGTTGGCGCCGCTGTCCGAGACGGAATTGGAGCCCGTCGAACCAACGCCGCAGCAGCCGACTGTCGAACCTGCGCCGACGCCGACGCCGACGCCCAGCCCGCCAGTGGCGAGACCAATCGTCGTCCCCAAGGACTGGCGCGGCGTGTTCAGCGCCATCCGTTCGAGCGATTGGGGCAGCGCGCAGGCCGGCATCGCCGCCCTTCCCGACGATTTGCTGCGATCGGTCGCCCGGGCCGAGCTTTACACGGCCCGCAACTCGCCGCGCGTGGAGCTGCAGCCGCTGTTGAGCTTGCTTAACCAGGCGCCCGACCTGCCCCAGGCGGGGCAAATCCTTCGGCTGGCCCTCGCTCGCGGTGCGGCCGAAGCCGAATTGCCCGCCGTGCCGGTCGCGGCGCGGATGGTGCCGCTCGGCAGCGCGCCGCGGCGGCACCGCGGGCGGCCTGTGACGGGCGAACCAGCGGCGGATGCATTACGAACGGCGCTGCAACCGCTCATTGAGGCCAATAGCGCACCGGAGGCCGAAGCCCTCTATGTCCAGAGCGCACCGCTGCTGTCCTACGAGGCCCGCGCGGAAGCCGCGCAGCGCGTCGCCTGGATTTATTACGTCACCGGCCGCGATGCCGATGCGCGCCGTGTCGCCGAAACGGGCCTTGCCGGGGCCGTCGGCGAATGGGCCGGCCATGCCCACTGGATCACTGGCCTTGCCTCCTGGCGCATGAACGACTGCAATGCCGCCACGCAGCATTTCCGCGCTGTCGCCACCGGCCGGTCGGAATCGGAGCTGGCAGCCGCCGGTTACTATTGGGCGGCGCGCTCGGAGCAGGCATGCCGCCGGCCGCAGGCGGTCGAACCTCTCCTGCGCGCCGCGGCCCGCTCCGCGGAAAGCTTCTACGGACTGCTGGCGCGCGAGACCTTGGGTATGGACAAGACCCTGCCGGGTGGGCGGCTGCCGGCTCCGGGCCGGATCGAGTCGCTGCCAAATGTCCGCCGCGCCCTGCGGCTGGCCGAGATCGGCGAATTTCGCCTGGCCGATGAAATGCTGCGTCACCAGGCGGCGATTGGCCCTGCGTCCGACCATTTGGCCCTGATCGCCCTGACCCAACGCATCGACTTTGCCGGCGTCCAATATTTCCTGGCCCACAATGGACCCTCGGGGACCCGCGTGCCGGCGGTGGCACGCTTCCCGCTCCCGCGCTGGCAGCCCGCCGCAGGCTGGCGGATCGACCCGGCTCTGGCCTTCGCCCATGCCCGCCAGGAAAGCGACTTCCGTCCA
>DATFEO010000090.1:0-30053 GCA_035250985.1 Sphingomicrobium sp.
ACCATCGCAAGGGCGACCCAGAAAGTCGGGCCCATGAAGCCGAAGACGACCGGCTCGTGTTGCTCGGCCGGTGCGTGCTCCGCGACCTCCGTGGTCGCGGTCGGGTGCGAAGACTCAACCACGAACAGTCTCCAGCTCCACAGCCTTCAGGGCCTCCTCCTTGCTGACCCTGAGGCCGGCGACGGTGGCGGCGACTTCCTGCGCCATTTCGGCAGCCACTGCGAGAATCTCTGTCCGCGCCGCCTCCCGGGCCGAGAGGATGCGCTCATGAGCCTTGTCGAGCTTGGCTTGGTTGGAGGCGTCGGCCTTGGCGACCTTCTTTTCGATCGCCTTGGCGGCATCGCCCTTGGCCGAAGACGTCAGCTTCATTGCTTCAGCCCGACTGGCGTCCATGCGCTCGCGATAGGCCTCCTCGACTTTGTCTGCCTCAACTCGCGCCGCTTCCGCAGCCGCGAGGTCCTCGGCAATCTTCTTGTCGCGGAGGTCTACCGTCGACTGGATCTTCGGCAGCATCGCCTTGCCGATCCCGAAATAGATCAGGCCGAGAACAAGGAGCAGCCAGAAGAACTGCGAGAGGGCGACGAGCGGCAGCTGGTCGAGTTGAGGCATGTTCGCTTCTCCGGCGGGCGGGTTCGAAACCCGCCCCGCCCGATTCTTAGACGGCGTAGAGGATGATCATCGCCACGGCGAAGGCGATGAGGCCCAGCAGCTCGGCGGCCGCGAAGCCGATGAACAGGCGGCCTTGCTGGCCATCGGCTGCGGCCGGGTTGCGCAGCGCGCCCTGAAGGAACGAGCCGAAAACGTAGCCGACGCCCGCGGCGGCGGCGCCCACGCCGATGGCGGCGAGACCGGCACCGATGACCTTGGCGGCTTCAAGACTGATCATTGTGAATACTCCTCGGGTAAATGGCTTAGTGAAGATGTTCAGCGTCGTTGATGTAGAGCGAGGTCAGCAGCGCAAAGACATAGGCCTGGATGGCCGCCACCAGCAGCTCCAGGGCACTCACGCCCATGATGAAGATGAAGGAAAGCACGCTAATGCCGATCGACATTGCGGTTGCAGTTTGCAGGCCCTGAACGATGAAATAGGCAAAGACCTTAATGAGGATGTGGCCAGCGATCATTGCCACGAACAGTCGCAGGGCGAGACTGAACGGGCGCACCAGAAAGCTGAGCAGCTCGACCAGGAAGATGAAGGGGATCATCGGCTTGGGCGTGCCGTGGGGCACGAACAGGCTGAAGAAATGAAGCCCGTGCTTCCAAAAACCGACGATCAGCACGATCGAGAAACTGATGATCGCCATCACGCCTGTAACCGTGAACTGGCTGGTCACGGTGAACGGGTGCACGCCCGGGATCACGCCGAACGGCATCATGCCCATGAAATTGGCGAACAGGATGAACATGAAGATCGTGAAGACCCAGGGAACGTACTTTCGTCCCTCGGGGCCGATGCTGCTGTCCGTCATCGAATAGACGAAGTTGGTGAAGCCTTCGACCGCGACTTGCCAGCGGCCGGGCACCAGCTCGCGCTTCAGCCCTCCCATCATGAACAGCCACAGAGAGGCGAGGACGATCATCATCCACAGCGCACTATTGGTGAACGCAAGCGGGCTGCCTTCAGCCAGAGTCCCGAAGATCGGGTCGATCTGGAACTGGTGCATCGGGTCGATTTTGGTCGGCGCAGCCACTTGTTCTTACTCTCCGGGGCCTTTCGAGGCCTGATTGGCAATTCGCATTACGTTCCTGATAGCGAGGCCGAACCCGAGGAACAGCATCGCCAGCATCACCCACGGCCTCGTGTCGAGCCAGCGATCGACCAGCCAGCCGACCAACCCGGCCCCGAACGGAAGCCCGACAAGGTCGGAGAGGATTCGCATGCCGACCGAGCGCGTAACGTTCTGCTCTCGGTCCTCAACGACC
The DNA here is from genome assembly GCA_035250985.1 of Sphingomicrobium sp. Lineage (GTDB taxonomy): Bacteria > Pseudomonadota > Alphaproteobacteria > Sphingomonadales > Sphingomonadaceae > Sphingomicrobium. The sequence continues at coordinate 1,924 of DATFEO010000090.1, forward strand.
TTTCCAGCCCTGTCCGCTTCCTCCTGCTGCACCTTGTCCAATCGCCTGTTCAGCGATGTGAGGCGCGCGTCGGGAGCGGACTTCGGGTCCTGTTCGGGTTCGTCCGCCATGCATCCCGCCTCCCGAAGTTGTGCGCCAGCGCCTTGGATGGAGGGGCAGGCGCGTGAGGCAAGGAACATGGCGGCCACGAGCCCGCCAAGGCGCCGCCCCTTTATGAAGGGGTCAGTGCTTAGTCAACCGGCGCTTTTCCTGACCTTTCATCATTAAGAGGACCCTCGACTTGATCAAGGGTACACGGCAATCCGGAATGATGACTAGACCGCCTCCATTCAGTCGCAATTACGGCGTCCTGGCGGTCCTCCTTTTGGTCACGGCTTGCAGCCAGCAATCTGCAGCGCCTGTGAATCAATCCGAATCCAGGCCTACTCGCCCCGCCCCGGCACCCGCCGAGGCGTTCTCGGTGGAGGAGAAGACCGACCTCATCGAGTTCGACTTCTCCTGGCCCGCCGAGGCCGACGCCATTCCGGAACTTGTGCAGCGCTTCAAGGCCGAGATGAAGGAGGCCCGCGCCGATCTCGTCGCCGGTGCCCAGGAAGAACAAGCCAGGCGCGAGCGAGAAGGCATGGACTACGTCCCGTACATGTCGTCGACCGTCTACGAAACCGCGGGCCAGTCGCCGCGGCTGCTGAGCCTGCGCCTCGATGCCGGCGGCTACGAAGGCGGCGCGCACGGTAATTTCGGCGTCGGTGCGCTGCTCTGGGACCGGCAAGCCAGGCGTGAGATCCAGTTCGCCGATCTGTTTGTCCAGCCCGCCAACCGTGACCGGCTCCTGGCCCGGCGCTGGTGCGATGCTCTGAACAAGGCCCGCGAGGAGAAACGTGGAGAGCCTGTCGGTGATGGCCTGTTCGACGATTGCCCCGGCCTCGACGACATCGCCGCAATTCCCGCCGATTCGGACAAGGATGGCCGCTTGGACCGGCTACTGCTGGTCGCCTCGCCCTATGTCGCGGGGCCATGGGTCGAAGGAGCCTATGAGATTGATCTGGCTGTTACGCCCGATCTGATCGCCGGGCTGAAGGCCGAATATCAGCCGAGCTTTGAGGCTTAGGGACGGCAGTAGCTGGGTACAGGTGCTGACTCGCCCGCCGCGCGGCGGCGCCAGCGATTATCAGCGAGCAGGTAGGCCTCGCCAACCTGGACTGAGCGCAGGGTCACGCAGCCTGCCGTCACGCCCACATCCTGCGGGCTGACCCCCCGGGCGGCGGCGAGGTTCGCATAATGTGCACGGCGGCGGATGTTGACGCTGTCGACCTCCCTTCGCAGGGCCGCGGGCAGATAGGACGCATAACCGAGATAGCCGTCGTAGCGTTCGCCGACCTGCCCGGACGCCTTGGCTGCGCGGATCGCGGGCGAGCTCTGCGCCGCAGCCGGAACGGCCAAACAGGTCGCCAACAGGGCGGCGAGCAAAGCTTTCACTGCCGGCCCCCAGGATTGGTCGGCTGCGGGAAATCTTCGGGGTTTTGCTGGATGATCTGCTCGACGTCGCGCTGCAGCCGCACCAGCACTTCCTGCTCGATCTTTACGTTGAGATTGATCTCGATCGGCTTCTCCGGCGCGGCAAGGCTGATGCAGCCGGCCAGCGGGGCCGCAAGCGCGGCGGCCGCCAGCAGCGATGCTCGTCCCTTCATCATTCTAGGCATGGCTCTCTCTCACTCGGTTGGAGTTGGGGGTTGGACTGGCACGGTCTCTTCCTCGACCGGGGTCTGGCTCTGTTGCTGATCTTCTTCCTTGCGCCGCACCTCGGTGACGATCCCCGGCACTTCGTCGAGCGGCCGCGGCAGCACTTCCTCGATGACCTGGCGCGGATCCCGATACGACTTGGCGGTGGCGATCAGCGCGCGAAACGGTCCGCGGATCGTCAAATTGACCTTGAGCGGGATCTTCCTCAGCAGGTTGCGGATGATCTTTTGCGTGCCGGTCTGGCCAAGGCCGACTCCGTCAATCGTGGCTCGGGTCACGAATTCGCCGGCCAAATCACCGTCCAGGCGTAGGATCATCGAGTTGAACCTGAGATCGCGCAGAGCCTCGAAGGCGATGTTCCCCATTGTCCCGAGGTTCGCCTTGTTGACGACGCCATTGTAGCGAAGGAAGCCGCCGCCTGGCCGTGAATCGAGCCGGCCGCCGACGATCCGGCCGCCATTCTCGTCGAAGATCATTGGCAGCACGCCGTCGAAGGTGCCGCTCGCTTCCAGCTCTTTGAAGTCGAGGCTCTCGACAAAGGTGCGGGCGTCGAGTCCCGCAACCTCGAACGTCAGGCGCTTGGCGGTCGGGCGGGCGAAATTGAGGATGGTTTCATGGAGGATCAGGCGGCCGCCCATGAACGGCCATTCTCCACGCTCGATCTTCACCAATTGATCGGGCAGCAGCTGGTAACGGATCGCCCCGTTCTCGACGAGTATGCCGGGGTTGATGCTCTCGACGGTCATCACCTGTCCCGGCGCCGTCTCCAGACCGAGCAGGTCGGTGAAGCGGATGGTTCCGCGCATGCCGGTGACCGGGCCGAACGGCGCCGCCACGTCCATGTCGTTGACCGTGAATTCGCCGGTTGAGGTGACGGTGCCGCCGCCTGTCCAGGCAATCCGCCCCTGCCCCGACAGGCCACCGTTCACGAGCGCGATCACACCTTGAGTGAGGCGGGTCAGTTCCTCAGGCTGGAGGGCATTGCCGAACTGGATTCCAGGTACGTCTAGGATGGCTTCGCCGTCGCCGGTCGATACGCGATGTTCGATGGTGACGTTCGTCACCCGCGTGCCGCTGTCTGGATGGATGAGGGTGCCGGTCGCGGTGACGCGGTCCCCGCCCAGGCGGAAATGCACGTCATTGCTGCGGAGCGGATAGAAGTTCGGCTGCTCGGCAAGATGCGAGAGTGTCAGCGCACCGTCGATGTCGAGGAAGGCATTGCGATAGGTCCAGGTGCCGGACGCGTCGCTGAGTCCCAACGGCACGCGGCCAATGGTCGCGGTGGCGCCGTCGAATTCGCCTCTCACGCCGCCGCCCGCAAAGCGTCCGGTCAAGCTGGCAGCCTGAACCTTCACAGGGGAGGTCGCCTTGCCAAGCTGCATCGCCATGCGAGTCAAGGCGAAACGGTCGCCACCGGTTAGCCGCGCAGTGCCCGCATTAAGCAGGAAGGGCGACTGGCCGAGGTTGCCGGCAAGCCGCAAGTTGCGCGCCTCGGCGCCCACTCCCAGCGAGCCGTCGGCGCGTTGGTAAAGGATGGCGGGACCCGTCGGGCATAGCGGCAGCCGGGTCGGGCCAAGCCGTAGCGCTCCGGCCTGGAGCCGGCGGAAGCGGGTTTCGATACAGCCACGGCCGAAGGCAAAACCGCCCTGCGGCCCGCCAATCCGCCCGCTAATTGGAATTCTGAGGTCGTCGACTCGGCCGCCCGAGAATGGTCCGCTTAGCAGCGCCGTGGTGCTGACCTCGGTCGCGCCGTCGCGGGAGGCGCGGAAATTGATCGGGGCGAAAGCCACGCGGGCGCCGCCGGCCGCATAAGGAGCGATGCGCGCCTCGCCGCTCATCGGTGCTCCGCTGCGCGGCTGGCTTAGCGCGATTTCGGCGCGCGGCAGCCCGCCGCCGCCCATGGAGATGTCGCTGTCGATGCGAATCTTGCCCGACGGCCAGTAGTAATTGATGCCATCGCGTCCGGCGACGCGAACCCTCGCTCCGCCCGGTCCGCGTGCATCGGCGGCTTCGACCCGGACTCCGCCCCCGCCCGGCATGTTGACCAGCACCAGCCGCCCGCTGGCGTCAAAATTGCCGGCCGTGCGCCGGATCGCGCCGGCGATCGCTTTGGCGATCGGACCCAGCGGCGTGCCCGAGGCGCCGTCGAGCGGATCAGTAATCGATGCCAGCATCGACCGCGCCAGGCTGGCGCTGTTCGCCTCGTAATCGGCGGCGACGAATAAGCGCCCGGCATCGGACTGCAATCGGTATGCGCCCCTGAGGCGCGTGCGCTCGGCATTGATGACGGCCAGCCGGGCTGCCTGCGCCGCAAGGTCGAACCGGCCACGGGCGTCGGTTGGGGTGCCCTTGAAGCCGATATTGGCGATGAGGTTGGCGAGGCCGTTGTCGCCGGCGGTGAAGCTTGCGACGGCGAGGCGGCCCCTGCCGTCGAAATCCGTGAACGCCTCGCTAAAACTACTGTCGATTTCGAGGCGCGGCGAAACCATCGCCATCCGGCTGGCTGGGCAATTGAACGCATTGGCTGCGACCGGCCCTGCCACTTGCGGCCGGCGCGCGACCACGCCGATCGCGACATTGCTGCGCAGCCTGTCGAGGCTGCAGGCGCCGACGTCCAGGTGACGGCTGGCGACCGCAAGGCGGCCTTTGAAACCTCCCGTCAGGTTCCCGCGTCCGGCGACCGCGAAGCCCAGGCGTCCATACGGCGTGTCCAGGCGTATGGCGCTGTCGGCAATGTCCAGGACAACATCGGGCAGTCGGAAGGGCTTGCCGCTCGGCGGCGGCAGCAATTTATCGATTTGCCCCCAGGTCACCCGGCCGTTCTCGAGCAGCCGACCCTTAAGGCGGACGCCGCGCGCGGCGATGCGATAAACCTCCACCGAGCCGTTCCACTTGATTCGCATCTGAATGAGCGCCTGGCGCGCGACGAGGTCGGGATTTCGCGGATCCCCGATGGTGACGTTACTGATCCGCTGGTTGTGCAGGCCGATACGGTCGAGCGTGTAGGTCGCCTGCACGCCACGCCGCTCCAGTTCGTTGGCAATGACGTTTTCGGCGATCGGCTTGCGCCAGATCCACAGGACGACGAAGGCGGCAACTGCCAGGGCCAGCAGGACTAGCAGGCCGAAGCGCGTGATCCTCCAGGCCCGGTGCCAGCCGCTGCGGTCGTGAACCACGACATGTTCGACGAGGTGTCCATGTTCGCCGTCGCCAGGGCGGCCTCGCTCATGTTGGTCGTCAGCGCTCATTCCGCTTCAAAACCCCCATTCGCTGCCGACCGTTCCGTTCGCGCAATGCCGCGTTGCATGCCAGCGGCGCTTTGCCTAGCCTTGCCCTGCTCGGTGTCATTGTTGGGAAGGGACCCGCGTGGCCGACCAACCGAGCGTCTCATCCGGCCATCGGGCACGGCTCCGCCAGCGCCTTTTCGACGGCGGGCCCAAAGCGCTGCTCGATCATGAGCTGGTCGAATATCTCCTCGCCCTCACCATCCCGCGCGTCGACACCAAGCCGCTGGCAAAGCGGCTGATCGACCAGTTCGGCGGGGTCGGACCCTTGCTCGTGTCTGATGCCGAGGCGCTACGGCGCGAGGGACTTAGCGACCCCGCCATCGGCGCCTTGAAGATCGCCGAGGCGACAGCGCTGCGCCTGCTTGAGACGCGTGTCGAGGGCCGGCCGGTCCTGTCGAGCTGGGAGGCGCTCGGCGACTATCTCCAGGCCGCCATGGCTCATTCGAACGTCGAGGAGGTGCGGGTCTTGTTCCTCAACGCAAGGAACATGCTGCTGGCGAATGAAGCGATGTGGCGTGGCTCGGTCGACGAGGCCTCGGTCCATGTCCGCGAGGTCATCAGCCGCGCCATCGCGCTCGGCGCCACCGCCATCATCATCGTCCACAATCACCCGTCAGGCGACCCCAGCCCAAGCCAGCAGGACATCCGCCTGACCCGCGACCTCGTCGAAGCCGGTCGCCACATGAAGGTCACCGTCCACGACCATGTCATCGTCGGCTCGGCCGGCCGCTCAAGCATGAAGGCACTCGGTCTCATTTGATGGAATGAAGCGGCTCTGCTAGCCGCGCCCCCATGGTTCCGCGCTATTCCCGACCCGAAATGACGGCCATCTGGTCGGCCGACAACCGTTATCGCATCTGGTGGCAGATCGAAGTGTCCGCGGCCGAGGCGATGGGCACGCTCGGCATCATCCCTGCCGAGGACGCGGCGACCATCCGCAAGGCTTATGACGCTAATGTCTTGGGCGATATCGATGTGCCCGCGATCGACGCGATCGAAGCTGTCACCCGGCACGACGTCATCGCCTTCCTGACCTGGGCCGGCGAGAAGCTTGGGCCGGAGCGGCGCTGGCTGCACCAGGGCATGACCAGCAGCGACGTCCTCGACACCGCGCTGGCCGTGCAGCTGAAGCAGGCCGCCGACATCCTCATTGCGGACCTTAATGCCCTGCTGGCCGTGCTCAAGCGCCGCGCCAAAGAGCACAAGCTCACCCCGACGATCGGCCGGAGCCACGGCATCCACGCCGAGCCGGTGACCTTCGGCATGAAGCTGGCGCAGGCCTATGCCGAATTCGCCCGCAACAAGGCGCGGCTCGAAGCGGCCCGCGAAGAAATCGCCACCTGCGCCATTTCCGGCGCGGTTGGCACCTTCGCCAATATCGACCCGGCAGTAGAAGAGCATGTCGCCCGCGCGCTTGGCTTGAGGCCCGAGCCTGCCTCGACTCAGGTGATCCCGCGCGACCGCCATGCCATGTTTTTCGCCACGCTTGGCGTCATGGCCTCGTCGATCGAGCGCCTTGCGACCGAGATCCGCCATTTGCAGCGTACCGAGGTGCTGGAGGCCGAAGAATATTTCTCGCCCGGCCAGAAGGGCAGCTCGGCCATGCCGCACAAGCGCAATCCCGTCCTGACGGAAAACCTGACCGGGCTCGCCCGCGTGGTCCGTTCGGCGGTGACGCCGGCGCTGGAGAACGTTGCCCTTTGGCACGAGCGCGACATTTCGCATTCCAGCGTCGAGCGCTTCATCGGTCCCGACGCGACCATCACGCTCGACTTCGCCCTCGCCCGTCTGACGCAGGTGATCGACAAACTGGTCGTCTACCCAGAACGCATGCAAAAAAATCTGGACCGCATGGGCGGCCTCGTCCACTCGCAGCGTGTCCTCCTGGCACTCACCCAGGCGGGCCTATCGCGCGAAGACGCCTATGCCATCGTCCAGCGGAATGCGATGAAGGTTTGGGAATCGGATGGGGCATTGTCGCTGCTCGACCTGCTCAAGGCCGACCCCGACGTCACAGACCACATCGAACCGGCAAAACTCGAAGAGAGCTTCGACCTCGCCTATCACCTGAAGCATGTCGACACGATCTTCGAGCGCGTCTTCGGTAAGATCTGACAAGCCCGCTACGGACGCCCGCCGAGACTCACGTAAACGAGGGTGACGAAATTGTCGGGCGACATGAAGCCGTCCGTCATGCCGTACGGGGCGGCTGGCTTGCTGGCCTTGATCTGCTCCAGGGTCTGCTTTGCCTCGATTCCGGCCAGCACCTTCGTTCGCACGTCCTCCAACATCGCGACATAGGCCGCCAGATCGGCGCGCGTCGCGACCGGCCCATGGCCGGGAATGATGCGGGTTCGCTCGTCGCTCAAGTCGAGGCCACGTTTCGCGGCGGCAATCGCGCCGTCGATCGACCCGCCGGACTCGACGTCGATGAACGGCAGGCTGATCCTGTTGAAGAACGTGTCGCCCATGTGCAGCACGTTGGCGCGACGCCAGCGGACCAGCGAATCGCCGTCGGTGTGCGCCTTGGCGACGTGGACCACGTCGAGGTCGTCGCCGTTAAGATGCAGGGTTATCGACTGGGTGAAGGTCAGGACAGGCAATGCCTCCTTGGGCGATGCCGGCGTCCGGCGCTCGCCGCCCAGTTTTCCCACCTGCCCGACGGACATCCGGGTCCGCACATTGTCGTGTGCGACGATCACTGCCCCGGCCTTGCCGAGATTCTCGTTTCCGCCGGTGTGGTCGCCGTGCCAGTGAGTATTGATAACGAACCGGACGGGGTCGGGATCGATCGTGCGCACCGCGGCGATGATCCTGTCTGACAGCGGCGCGTACTGATCATCGACCAGCGCATTGCCGTCCTCGCCGTAGCTGAGGCCGATATTCCCGCCGGCACCTATCAACACCGCGACCCCCGGCGCGAGCTTCTCGGCCTTGATCTCAACCTTTGAGAAGTCGCGCTGCTGCGCTTCTGCAGGTATCGCAAGGCAAGCCGCCAGGACTGCGCCAACCGCCCATTTCGCCACTGAAAAACCCTCCTCTCGCCGCCGCCGCCCGGCTCGGCTATCATCCATGCCATGGTGGGGCTAGCTGCAGATGCAGATCAAGCGGCGACCGTGGCACGCGATCGCTCCAGCCTGTCCGCAAGCATTCAATCCTGTGGCTTCATGGTCGTTCTCGGCCAGGACTGGCGGGTTCGGCACGTGTCCGCCAACATCGCCAATCATTTCGCCGATTGCGGCCCGCGCATGGCCGGCCAGCCGCTCGCCGAATTCTTCGGCGCGTCGGCGGTGCATTCGCTCCGTAACCAGCTCGCGCTGATGCGCGATCCCCAAGGCAGCGCCCGGCTCTTCTCCCTGTTCTTCGCCAGCGTCCCCAAGCCATTCGACGTCGCCATGCATTTCCACGAGGGCCAGATCATCCTTGAGGCGCTGCCGGCGGCGCATGTCGAGGCGGGGGATCCGGCCGGTACAGTCCAGCAACTGGCCGGTCAGCTCGACGGCTGCGAGACGGTCACCGACTTGCTGCAGCGCGGATCGCACTGCCTTCGGGCGCTCACCGGCTTCGACAGCGTCACCTTGTTCCGGCTGGACGAAGCCGGCGTGGGCGCTCGGATCGCCGAAGATGCGCGCGATCCGGTCGTCACTGCCGTGCATTGCCCGCCCCCGGCGACCAGGATCCTCGCCGATGCGGCGCGCGGGGTGGCGCCGCTCGAACCGGAGGCTTCGCGCGCCCTGATCGAGCGGGCCCTTCTCCGCTCATGGTTGGATGACGAGCCGTGCGCCGCCGACCCGCGTCAGGCCAGCGCCTCGCTGACCATTCCGCTCGTGTCGGCCGGAATTCCCTGGGGTGTGGCCGTCTGCCTAAACCGCACCGCGCGGCAACCGACGCTCGACCGCATTGCTGCCGCCGAATTGTTCGGCGACCTGCTCGCCATGCGCGCCGAACTCTGTGAATTGCGCGAGCAGACCGGGGACTAGCCGCCCAGCGCGCCCTTCATCCGCTTGAAGAAGCTCTTTGTCGCCGGGCATTCTTCACCGGTCTCAGTTTCTCGGAAATTTTGCAGCAACTCCCGCTGCTTGGCGGACAATTTGGTCGGCGTTTCGACCAGGATGCGCGCGACCAGGTCGCCGCGGCCGCGGCCGTTCAAGATGCTCATTCCGGCGCCGCGATGACGCAAGGTCTCGCCCGACTGGATTCCGGCCGGAATCTTGATCTCGATCTTGTCGCCGTCGACCCCGGGAACAGTAATGGATCCGCCGAGCGCCGCTGTCGTGAAGCTCACCGGGCATTCGGCGACAAGGGCCGTGCCATCACGCTGGAAGATGGGGTGGCGCTTCATGTGAACGAAGATGTAGAGGTCGCCACACGGCGCTCCCCGGAGACCGCACTCACCTTCGCCAGCAACGCGAATGCGCGTGCCCTCGTCGACGCCGGCGGGAATGTCGACGTTCAATTTGCGGCGCTTGAGGGCCCTGCCCTCACCTTCGCACGCCTGGCATGGATCGGCGATTGTTTCGCCGGAACCAAGGCAGGTTGGACAGCCGCGCTCGACGACGAAAAAGCCCTGCTGCGCCCTCACCTTGCCGGCACCGCCGCAGGTGCCGCAGCGCGCCGCGCGACTCTCTCCGCGCGAACCATGTCCGTCGCAGCCCTCGCAGCGGGCCAGCGCCTCGATGGTAATGGTCTTGGAGACGCCCCCATAGGCTTCCTCCAGCGTCAGCTCCATGTCGTAGCGCAGGTCGGCACCACGAGCGGCATTCTGACGCTGCCCGCGCGGATCCATGAATTCGCCGAATATCGTCGAAAAGATGTCGGAAAAGCCCTCGAAGCCGCCGCCGGCCCCGAATGGACCACTGCCGCCCCCGTTCTGGAATGCCGCCTTGCCGAAGCGATCGTAGGCGGCCCGTTTCTGCGGGTCCTTGAGGACATCATACGCTTCGTTGACCGCCTTGAACCGCGCTTCCTGGTTGGCGCAGCCATTGTGGCGGTCGGGGTGGCACTCCTTGGCGAGACGCCGATAGGCGGCCTTGATCGCCGCCTGGTCCGCGCCCCGCGCTACACCCAGCAATTCGTAATAGTCCTGTTCGACCATCACGGCTCCCCGCTACGCACTGGGGGTGCTCGCCTGTTCATGGCGTGCACCCCGATCATATTCAGCCCTGCTGCTTCTGGTCGTCATCCACTTCGGAGAATTCGGCGTCAACGACGTCTTCCTCCGGCTTGGCTTCGGCCTCCGCGTCCGCAGCGCCGTCAGGCTGGGCCTGGGCCTGCTGCTGCTCGTACATGGCCTGGCCGAGCTTCATCGCCGCCTGCGCAAGTGCATTGGTCTTTTCCGTCATTTGCGCCGGGTCATTGGCTTCGACGGCGGCCTTGGCTTCGGCCAGCGCAGTCTCGATCTCGGTCTTCACCTCGGCCGAAACCTTGTCGCCATGCTCCTTCAGCTGCTGCTCGGTCGAATGAATCAGGCTGTCGGCCTGGTTCTTCGCCTCGGCGGCCTCGCGGCGCTGCTTGTCGTCCTCGGCGAACTGCTCGGCTTCGCTGACCATCTTCTCGATGTCGGCGTCGGAAAGGCCGCCTGAAGCCTGGATCCGGATCTGCTGTTCCTTGCCGGTACCCTTGTCCTTGGCGGTGACGTGGACGATGCCGTTGGCGTCGATATCAAAGGTGACCTCGATCTGCGGCACCCCGCGCGGCGCCGGCGGAATCCCGACCAGGTCGAACTGGCCGAGCAGCTTGTTGTCCGCCGCCATTTCACGCTCGCCCTGGAAGACGCGGATGGTGACCGCATTCTGGTTGTCGTCGGCGGTCGAGAAGGTCTGGCTCTTCTTGGTCGGGATGGTCGTGTTGCGGTCGATCATCCGCGTGAAGACTCCGCCCAGAGTCTCGATCCCCAGCGAGAGCGGCGTCACGTCCAGAAGCAGCACGTCCTTGACGTCGCCCTGCAGCACGCCCGCCTGGATAGTCGCGCCCATGGCGACCACCTCGTCCGGGTTGACGCCGACGTGCGGGTCGCGGCCGAAGAATTCCTTCACCACCTCGCGCACGCGCGGCATGCGCGTCTGGCCGCCGACTAGCACGACGTCGGCGATGTCCTTGGCGTCGATGCCGGCGTCCTTGAGCGCCTTCTTCATCGGCTCCTTGGTGCGATCGATCAGCGGGGCCACCAGCTTTTCGAGTTCGGCGCGAGTCAGAGTCACGACGAGGTGCAGCGGGGTCGTCGCTCCGCCTTCCATGCGCGCCGTGATGAACGGCTGGTTGATCTCGGTCGATTGCGCGGAAGACAATTCGATCTTCGCCTTCTCGGCCGCCTCCTTCAGGCGCTGCAGCGCCAGGCGGTCGGTGCGAAGGTCGATCCCTTCCTTTTCCTTGAACTTGTCCGCCAACCAGTTGACGATCGCGGCGTCAAAATCTTCGCCGCCGAGAAAAGTATCGCCGTTGGTCGATTTCACTTCGAAGACTCCGTCGCCGATCTCCAGGATCGATACGTCGAAGGTGCCGCCGCCGAGGTCATACACGGCGATCGTCTTGCCCTCCGCCTTTTCCAGGCCATAGGCGAGCGCCGCGGCGGTGGGCTCGTTGATGATTCGCAGGACTTCAAGGCCGGCGATCTGGCCGGCATCCTTGGTTGCCTGGCGCTGGGCGTCGTTGAAATAAGCGGGGACGGTGATGACCGCCTGGGTGACCGTCTCGCCGAGGTAGGCTTCGGCGGTTTCCTTCATCTTCTGCAGGATGAAGGCGGAAATCTGCGACGGGCTGTAATCCTTGCCGCCGGCCTGGACCCAGGCGTCGCCGTTCGGACCCTTGACGATCTTGTAGGGCACCAGCTCGGTGTCCTTCTTGGTGATCGGATCGTCGAAGCGGCGGCCGATCAGGCGCTTGACCGCGAAAATCGTGTTGTCGGGATTGGTGACCGCCTGGCGCTTCGCCGGCTGGCCGATCAGGCGCTCGCCGTCCTTGGTGAAAGCGACGACGGAGGGTGTCGTGCGCGCCCCTTCCGCATTTTCGATGACCTTCGGCTTGCCGCCTTCCATGACGGCGACGCAGCTGTTGGTCGTGCCCAAGTCGATGCCAATGACTTTGGCCATGTCTAAGTCCTTCTCTTCGTTGCCCCTCTTCGGCCCCGTTAAGGCAGCCGAAATGTTGGTTTCGGGGGCGATATAGGGGTGGTTCTGCACGCGACAAGGGCAGCGCGGCACGTTACGACCCGGTCATGGGGGGACCAATCAAGAGCGGCGACTGGCTGTCACGCGATCGGGCGATCCGCATCGCCTTTATTTGCGGCATCGTTTCCGCCGCGTTACTCAGCTATCTGATGGCCACCTCGAGCGGCACCCTGGACTACCAAGGGCGGCCAATCGGCACCGATTTCTCGCAGGTCTGGACCGCCGGCCGCATGGTGCTGGATGGCCGAGCGGTAGAGGTGTGGAACTGGGATTCCCATCGCGCGGTGCAGGAAGCCTTCCACGGGCCGCGCCTCAGCGAATGGTACGGCTGGCACTACCCGCCACCCTTCCTGCTGGTTGCGACGGCGCTGGCCGCCCTGCCCTATCTTCCGGCCCTGATAGCCTGGCAGGCGGCTACTCTCGTTCCCTTTGCGTGGGTGATCCGCCGCTTCACGAAGCGACCCGAGGCCTGGCTGTTCGTGCTGGCGGCGCCGGTGACGCTCATCTGCATCATGCATGGCCACAACGGCTTCCTCACCGCCTTGCTGCTGGGAGGCGGGCTAATGCTGCTGGAGAAGCGCCCATTCGCCGCCGGCCTGCTCCTCGGCTGCCTGGTCTACAAACCGCAGTTCGCGCTTGTCCTGCCATTGCTGCTGCTGGTCCTGTGGAACTGGTGGGCGATTGCGGGGGCGGTCGTCTCGTCACTGGCGCTGATCGGTCTCACTTTGGTGTTCTGGGGCTGGCCCGTCTGGCAGGCGTTCCTCGATAGCCTGGCGCTCACCCAAAGCATCGTTATCGAGCAAGGCCGCACCGGCTGGGAAAAGATCATGAGCCCCTTCTCGGCCGTGCGCAGTTGGGGCGGGAGCATCTTTCTGGCCTATGGGGTGCAGGCGCTTTTCACCGTCATCTCGATCGGAGCGACGCTGTGGCTCGCCCGTGGCGCTAGACCCGATATCCGCAACGCCGCCGTCACCGCGGCCGTTCTCATTTCGACGCCCTATGTCCTCGACTATGACTTCGTCGTGCTGCTGGCTGGCGTCGCATTCCTCTGGCGCGACGCGACCAGGCACGGCTGGCTGCCGTGGGAAAAGAGTGCGCTTGCGCTGGTCTGGATCGCGCCACTCGTCGCCCGGAATATTGCCGCGCTGACGCTCTTCCCTCTCGGACTGGTGACGGCGCTCCTGGTGCTTGCGCTCGCCGCTCGCCGTCACCTCACGGCATCGCCATCCCGCCATTGACGTGCAGGGTCTGGCCGGTGACGTAGCCGGCCTCCTTCGACGCCAGGTAGACAACGGCGGCGCCGATATCCTCGCCGCTGCCCATCGCCCCCATCGGGATCTTCGATAGGATTCCTTCGCGCTGCTGATCATTGAGCGCGTCGGTCATTGCCGAGGTCATGAAACCTGGGGCGATGGCGTTGACGGTGATGTTGCGGCTGGCCAGCTCCTGCGCGACCGACTTGGTCATGCCGATCAGGCCCGCCTTCGAAGCGACATAGTTGGCCTGGCCGGGATTGCCGGTGACGCCGACCACCGACGTGATTGAAATGATCCGCCCGAAGCGCGCCTTCATCATCGGCTTTGCGGCGGCGCGCATCAGGCGGAACGCGGCCTCTAGATTGATGCGCATAACATCTTGAAATTCCTCGTCTTTCATCCGCATCAAGAGGTTGTCGCGGGTGGTGCCTGCATTGTTCACCAAAATGTCCAACTTCCCGCCCAGCGCCTCGACCGCCTGTGGCACGAGCTGGTCGACCGCCGCGCCTTCGGAAAGGTTGCACGGCAAGGCGACATGGTCTCCGCCAAGATCGCCGCGAAAGCGCTCGAGCTTCTCGACATTGCTGCCCGACACCGCCAGCCGCGCGCCCTGCCCGGCCAGCGCCCTCGCGATGGCGCTGCCAAGCCCGCCGCTGGCGCCCGTCACCAGCGCCGTCATTCCACTTAGGTCGAACATTAGTGAATCTCCTTCGCCAGCGCTTCGACGTCCTCGATTGTGACGACGCTGGTGACCTTCGCCTCCGGCGCGATGCGCTTGACCATCGGGCCGAGCACCCTGCCGCCAAGTTCGATGAATTCCTCGACGCCGGCTGCAGCCATGTTGGCAATGCTCTCCCGCCAGCGGACCATGCCGGTCACTTGCTCGACGAGCTGGCCCCGGATCGTGTCGGGATCGCTGGCCGGCTCTGCCGTGACATTGGCGTAGAGGGGCACCGCGGGCGCCATCAGCACCTCGTAGCTCAGCGCATCGCTCATCGCGTCCGCAGCCGGCTGCATCAGCGAGCAGTGAAACGGTGCCGACACGGGAAGCTGGACGGCGCGCTTGGCGCCCATGCCCTTCGCGAGGCCGATGGCGCGCTCGATTGCAGAGGCGTGGCCCGACAGGACGACCTGGCTCGGATCGTTATCGTTGGCGACTTCGCATACCTCGCCCTCGGCTGCGGCGGCTGCGATCTTCCTGGCCAACTCGACGTCGGCGCCGAGAAGCGCCGCCATGGCGCCGACGCCGACCGGCACTGCCGCCTGCATCGCCTTGCCCCGGATCTTCAGCAGCTTCGCCGTATTCGGCAGGCCGAACGAGCCGGCGGCGCACAGGGCCGAATATTCGCCGAGGCTGTGGCCGGCAACGAACTGCGCGGCCTTGGTCAGATCGACGCCGCCCTCCTTCGTCAGCGCCGCAAAAACGGCAATTGCATGCGCCATGATCACCGGCTGGGCATTTTCCGTCAGCTTGAGCTCGTCCTCGGGCCCCTCGCGCATCAGCTTGAAGAGATGCTGGTTGAGCGCCTCGTCGACTTCCGCGAACGTGTCGCGGGCAGCGCGGCTCGCCCTGCCGAGCGCATCGCCCATGCCGACCGACTGGCTCCCCTGCCCCGGAAAAAGGAATGCGCGCATCATCGCCCCTGTTAGTCTATCAACTCGCGGCGCGGACTAGGCCGACGCTGCGTCAATGCCAAGTCCGCGGGGGGGACACTTATGAGCGAAGCGTCGCGATCCCACCTGCTCGGACCGGTGATGAGCATCGCCATGGTCGTCGGCCTCATTATCGGGGCCGGGATTTTCCTGTTACCGGCTTCGATCGCGCCCTTCGGCGTCAACATGTTCGTCGGTTGGGCGATCACCATCGGCGGCTTCCTCGCCCTCGCCTTCGCTTTCTCCGCACTCGCTGCGCGCGTCGACGGAGGCCCCTATGAATATGTGAAAGGGGCTTTCGGTGAAGAGGCGGCGTTCCTCACCAACTGGAGCTATCTGGTCTCATGCTGGAGCGCCGGTGCAGCCCTGGCCGTCGCCATGGCCGGTGCCCTGGCGCGCGCAACGCCGGCTCTGTCCGCGCCTGGTCTGGTCGCCCCCCTTTCGATCGCGGCGGTCGTCCTGATTACGGCCATTGCCTGCACCGGCGCACGCTCGGCGGGCGGGACACAAGTGGTTACGACGGGGCTCAAGTTGGTGCCTTTGCTCCTGGTTGTCTTGGTCGTCGGTGCAATCTTGCTTTCCGGCGGCGAGGCTCAGCCGCTGGCAGCCACGCCAGTGAATGGGGACAATGTCGCCAGCGTGGCCGCGATCATGGCATTCTCGCTGCTTGGTTTTGAAGCTGCGGCGTTCGCCGCTGGCAAGACCGCCGACGCCAGGAAGACCGTGCCAATCGCAACCATGGCCGGGACGGCCGTCACTGGATTGATCTACGTGCTCGCCTGCACCGCCGTTGTCCTCCTCGTCCCGCTCGATCGGCTTTCGGTTTCGACGCAGCCCTTCGCCGACGCCATTGCCGGCTCGCTCGGTGAAGGCGCGGGCATGCTCATTGCCTTGTTCGTCGCGATCAGTGCCATCGGTGCCTTGAACGCCAATGTCCTGATCACCGGTGAAATTGGCTATGACATGGGCCGTGACCGCAGTGTCCCTGCGGCGCTTGGGCGGAGCAATCGCTTTGGTATGCCCACAATCGCGCTGGCCGCCTCGTCGGCGATCACGATCCTGCTGATTTTCATGAACAGCAGCCGGACTCTGTCCGGTCTATTTACGTTCATGGTGCTGCTGACGACCGTCTCGTCGCTGTTTCTCTACGCCGTCGTGGCTCTGGTCGCCATGAAGGCGCCGCTCCACGGCATGGCACGGGCTCTCGTTTTCATGGCATTCTTGTTTGCGCTGTGGACCATCTACGGCGCCGGTCTCGAGGCTTTCCTCTGGGGCCTGGCGTTGGTTGCCGCCGGCTGGCCGGTGCGCTGGCTCTCGCGCCGCTTCAATTCGTCCGCGGCCACTCCAGCGGGGGCCGCTCCAGCCGCGCCTCCGGGATCATCCGCCTGAGCTTCGCAGCGAAGCTCCGCAGGCACACCTCGCTCTCACCCAGCGGTCCGGGCTCGTAGCTGTCCGACTCCATCCCCTTCTGGACGCGAGCAATCAGCTCCGTGTCCTCGACATTGACCCGCCGGTTGATCCGCCAGTTGAGGTAGCGCGCCGCCCGCATCTCGCTCCGGTCGTCGGGCAGCGCATAGCTGATCTCGCGGATGACGCTGGTCGTCGCGCTGACCGGCAGCCACTGCATGAAGTCGACCTGGTCGGGGTAGATGTCGAAGGCGACGCAGGGAAACAGCTTGTAATAGATCCACTTGCGCTGGTGGCTCTCCGGCAGTCCTTCCACCTTCGGCAGCAAATGCTGATAGGCGCGTTCGGACGGGTTGGCGGAATCCGCCTCGACCAGCTGGCCCTCCATCCGGTCGACCCATTCCTGCGCCTCGATGGCGTAGCTGCGCGCGAACAGCCGGGTCAGGCCGGGATGACCGATGGGGATATGCAGATGGTCCGAATAATTATCGGCGATGGTTTTCCAGTTGAGGTCGCGCGGCCGGAGCGTCACCCGCCCGATCGCGCGCAAGTCCTCGAACCGGTAAGGCGCGACCTCATCGTCATACGGCGCCATCATCTCGGCGACACTTGGCAGTCCCGCTTCCAGCCGTACGAACAGGAAGCTGCGCCATTCCTCTAGTGCAACCGGCTTCAGGCCCAGCTTCTCCGTTTCCAGCCCCGGATATTCGTGGCGGTGCGGCACGCCCACCAGCCGGCCGTCGCGGGCATAGGACCAGGCATGATAGGGGCAGGTCAGCACCTTGGCGCAGCCGCTCTCCGCGTCGACCAGCTGCGACCCGCGATGCCGACAGACATTGGCGAAGGCGCGTGCCACGCCGTCGTCGCCGCGGATGACAATGATGCTTGTCCCCAAATAATCCAGCTTCTGCCACTGGCCTGGCTCGGCGATATCGCTGGCGTGGCAGACAATCTGCGGCGAAGCCCGCAGGAAGGCGCGTTTCTCCGCCTCGAAGAATCCGGGGTCGTGATAGAGCCAGCCCGGCAAGCTTGTCCCGGCAAGGGGGTCATCCCCCGCAGACACTTGGAGGCGCGTCGCCATCGGCTCTCCATGCCGCAATTGGCCCGGTTGATAAATCCCTGTAAGCAGTCACTTGCTTAGTGGGGAGCGTATCCATGCCGCTTTACATGGACATCCATGTGGTTCCCGGCGCTACGCCGGAGGCGCTCAGGGAGGCGCACGACGCCGACCTTGCGGTCCAGCACAAGCATTGCGTCCATTGCCTGAAATATTGGTTCAACGAGGAGGCGGGGAAGGTCTTCTGCCTGTTCGACGCTCCCAATTCGGAAGCCGCCGCTGCGGTGCACCGCGAAGCGCACGGACTGATGGCCGAAAAGATCATCGAGGTCGACGAGGACATGGCCGATGGCATCCTCGGCCCGGGCGTCGTCAACAGCGCCGGCGCGGTGCTGGTCCCCGATCAACTGGACAGGCGCGACACAGGCATCCGCACCGTCCTCTTCACCGACATCGTCGGCTCGACCGAAATGTGCTCGCGTTTCGGAGATGATGCCGCCATCGCCATGCTTGGCGTCCACGACCATGTCGTCCGCGTGGCGATCGGCGCCAATCACGGCCGCGAGGTCAAGCATACCGGCGATGGCATTATGGCCGCCTTCAACTCGGCGGCCGGTGCCGTGAAGAGCGCCTGCCGGATCATCGGCGGGCTCAGGGAGCATAATGACGCCGGCCCCGAGTTCCCTGTCCATGTCCGCATCGGCATTTCCGCCGGCGAGCCGGTCGAGCAGCATGAGGATTTGTTCGGCTCGACCGTCCAGCTTGCTGCCCGGCTTTGTGCCCAGGCCGAGCCTGGCCAGATCCTCGTATCCAACGTCGTCGCCGACTTGTGCATCGGCAAGAACCTCAAATTCTTCGATGCCGGCGAATGTGAGTTGAAGGGATTCGACAGCAAAATCCCGACTCGCGCGGTCGAAATCACCTGTTGAATGAAATGGCGCCCCGGCTTTCGGGAGCTTGAAGCCGAGGCGCCATGCGAGCGGCGAGTTGAGGGGAGTCTCGCCGCCTTTTCGATATCAGGCCGCGATCAGCACCTTGTCCCGGATCAGGCGGGCGAGATGCCCGTTTTTCGCCGTCACAAAGGCCAGCAGGCGGTCGGCATAATCGAGCGGCACCGCGCCGATCACCGACGGGCGGGTCATCAGCTCGCGCGACCAGGCGGCGACTTTCGATCCGCGTTCAACCAGGCCGAAATCAAGCGCTCGCTCGAAGACATCGAGGTAGCGGAATACCGGTGCAAAGGCGGCGTCGACCAGCCCGAACCGCTCTCCCGCGAAAAACGTCCCGCGGATTTCCCGTCCCAGCGTCTCCAGCCGTGCCTCAATGGCGCCGATCGCTGCCTCGAAACCGGCGGCATTCGGCGCCGCATAGAGCCGGGATATATCCGCGAGCGTCGCCGAGGCATATTCCACCCAGGCGCGCTCGCGGGCCCGCCGGAGGGGATCGGCGGGAAGTAAGGGACTTCCGGAAATTTCATCGAGATATTCGGCGATGACCGCGCTTTCGAACAGGATGTGCGCCTCGCCGTCCGCCTCGGTCACTTCCAGCACCGGTACCTTGCCGGTTGGAGAGATCGCCAGGAACCAGTCCGGCTTATTGGCGAGGTCGATGTCGACTCGCTCGACGTCTACATGCTTCTCCGCCGCGACGATCGCCGCGCGCTGGACATAGGGGCAAAGCTTGTGGCTGATCAGGCGAAGACGTCGCGGCATATTCTTTCCTCTCCGGATTGCCCCGGCGCAGGCCGGGTCGATGCAGTTGCATATAATTTAGATGCATGTGCATGTATAAGTCAAGATTGATGCATCTGCATGAAATTGCTAGGTTTCGCCCATGAACGTCAGTTCGAACGTCTGTGCCGGAAGCTGCACCGAGGTCGCCGAACGCGCCTGGGTCCAGCTGATTCGCGCGCACCGCAGCGCACTTTGCTCGGTCGAAAGAGCGCTGCGCGCGGCGGAACTGCCGCCGCTCGAATGGTATGACGTGCTGTTGGAGCTGGAGCGCGGCGGCCCGCTGCGCCCGCGCGACCTTCAGGAGCGGCTGCTTCTCGCCCAGTACAATCTCTCCCGCCTGCTCGACCGCATGGAAGCGGATGGGCTGGTGGAGCGCGAGCGTTGCTCCGAGGACGCCCGCTGCCAATGGATCCGCGCCACGCCCGAAGGTGAGGCGCTGCGCACGCGCATGTGGCCGGTCTATGCCGACTCCATCCGCACCGCCGTCGAATCGCGCCTTACCAAGGCTCAGGCCGCCCAACTCGCAGATTTGCTCGGCAAGCTGTCGAATTGTCCGAACGGCTAACGCCTTCGCCGCCCTTGCCTTTTCAACCCCTTTGCGCCATAGGCGCCGCGCGTTGGCGGGCGTAGGTCCGCCTTTCGCATTTTTTACGACGACAGCCGGAGGGGCACCGCACTGGGCGGCGTCAGCGATCGGCCAAGATGGAAGAACAAACATGCCGCTCTACGAGCATGTTTTCCTCGCGCGTCAGGACCTGGCCCAGGCCCAGGTGGACGCGCTCGCGGAAAACGCCACCAAGATCATCGAGGACAACAAGGGCAAGGTCGTCAAGACCGAGACCTGGGGTCTCAGATCCCTCGCCTACCGTATCGCCAAGAACCGCAAGGCCCATTACGTCATGCTCGACATCGACGCGCCGGCCGCGGCGGTCGCCGAGCTGGAGCGCCAGACCGGCATCAACGAAGACATCATCCGCTTTGTGACCATCCGCGTCGACGCCCATGAAAAGGGCCCGTCGGCGATGATGCGCCGCCAGGAGCGCGACCGCAGCGACCGCGGCGACCGCGGCTCCCGCGGCGACGATCGCGGCGACCGCGGCGGTTTCCGTTCCGACCGCCGTGAAGAGATGGAGGCCTAAGCGATGGCTCGTGCTTTTTTCCGTCGCCGCAAGTCCTGTCCCTTCTCGGGCAAGGACGCGCCGCGCATCGATTACAAGGATGTTCGCCTGCTCCAGGGCTTTGTCTCGGAGCGGGGCAAGATCGTCCCGAGCCGCATCACCGCGGTTTCCACCAAGAAGCAGCGTGAGCTGGCGAAGGCGATCAAGCGCGCCCGCCACCTCGGCCTGCTCCCCTATGTCGTAAAGTAAGGAGGGCTACGAAAATGGAAGTCATCCTGCTTGAACGCGTCGAGAAGCTCGGCGCCATCGGCGATGTCGTTACCGTCAAGAACGGTTTCGCCCGCAACTACCTGCTGCCGAACAAGAAGGCGCTGCGCGCCAACGAGGCGAACCGCAAGGTTTTCGAAGCCAATCGCGCCCGCATCGAAGCCGAAAACGCTTCGAAGCGAGCCGACGCCGAGAAGGCGTCGAAGGGCGTCGAGGGCAAGACCGTCCAGCTGATCCGCCAGGCGTCGAACGTTGGCCATCTCTATGGCTCGGTCAGCGTCCGCGATATCGCGGAGGCGCTGGAAGCTCAGGGCGCCCACGTTACCAAGGGCCAGGTAGTACTCGACCGCCCGATCAAGGCGATTGGCATGCACGAAGTGAAGGTCGCGCTGCACCCCGAGGTCAGCGTCACCGTGAAGGTCAATGTCGCTCGCTCGCCCGAAGAAGCCGATCTCCAGGCCCAGGGCGTCGACGTGCTGGCCCAGATGTTCGAGGAACAGGCTGCGCCGCTCGCCGTCGAGGAGCTCGCCGCCGAAGCCGAGGCTGAAGCCGAAGGTCAGGTCGCGGAAGCGGGGCCGATCGCCGAGGGCGCCGAGGAACCGGCGGCCGCGGAGGCTCCGCCCCAGGTTGAGGGCGAAGAAGAGGCCTGAAGTCTATCTTCACCGCAAGGAAACGAGGCCGTCGAGCTAAGTCGCTCGGCGGCCTTTTTCACATCGCCTCTCGGTTCGTCGCATCGCCCTCCATTCGTCGCATCTGATCGCTTCGGCGGCGGAACGCTTGAGTACCGCTTCTGTTAAGTGCTTGAGAGCATGGGGCGAACGAGGAGGCGAGTAGTATGACCGACAATAACCAGGACCGTTCGCAAGACCAGGGCCAACAAGACATCGATAAAGACACCGAGCAGCGCAACCGCGAAAATGAGTCCGGCGAGGCCAGCAGCAAACAGTTTGGCCAGAACAAGGACGACCAGCAACTCGGCCAGCAAGGCGGCCAGTCGCCCAGCGATCAGGATCGCGGCAGCTCGGCGTTCGGCCAGCAAGGCCAATCGGCGGGCGGAGACACCAACCTCACCGATCGAACCGGCCAGACCGGCGGCCAGAGCGCGACCGGCCAAGGCTCGTCCGGTGCCGGCGGCTTCGTCGGATCCGACCAGGACAATTCGAGTGACTATCTGACCAAGGGTGAAGAGGACCAGGATTTCGCCGCCCAGGGTCAGGGCGCTCAGGATACCAGCGCCGGCCGCTCGGACATCGAGACGGGCCAGTCACGTGATCAGCAATCTGATCCCGATGACGGCTCGGACACCGACCGTTAGCGTTCGTCACGTGAAGGCGCCGCGCTCCGTCCACCGGGGCGCGGCGTTTTGTATCAGGCGGCCTCGGTGACCTTCGCCAGCAGCGCCCTTTCCCGCTCGATCCATTGGCTGAAGCTGGGGCGGCCAAGGATCCGCTCGACATAAGCGGCGGTGCGCGGATGGCGGGCAGGATCCGTCGCGATCCCCAGATGTCCGAGATTGGCGAACGGCCCTGCGACCGCGATGTCCGCAAGCGACAGCCTGTCGCCAACGAGATAGCCGCCCTCGTCCGGCACGACCTTCTCAAGATAGTCGAGGATCGGCGGCAGCTCCTCGCGCTGGGCCGCTTCGGCGACCTCCTCGTTCCCGGGGCGCTTGAGGAAGATCGGCGAAACGACGCGGTTGAAGAACATCTTGGCGCCGCATCCCGCCAGGATCGTGTCGCCGAATTCGTCGAACCAGATCGCGCGGCCGCGATCGCGCGGCTCCGTCGGAATCAGCAACGGCTCCGGATATTTGGCCTCGAGGTAGTGGATGATTGCGGACGAGTCCGGAAGACAGAAATCACCGTCCTTGAGCGCCGGCATCTTCCGGAATGGGCTGGCGGCGCAGAAATCCGGCGAAGGGTCCGGAAAACCGGTCGGCTGGAGCTCGATTTCGATCCCTTTCTCCCCTGCGAAGGCCATGACCTTGCGGACGAACGGCGATAATGTGGAGCCATAGAGGATCATTGCACTTCCCTTCCTCGCGGCGGCGCGGACATTTGTTTGCGCCCGGTCGTTGTCCCGCTAGCAGTTTTGCGGAGTCTGACAATGCGTGAGAACAGCGGCAAAGGCGACAGCCACACCGGACTTAGGGATCCGACGACGAAGGAGCGCGAGGCGGCAAAGGGCCGCAGCGGCCAGACAAGCCTCCGGCCGAAGCGCACAGGCGGCCACAAGCGCACCTCCAGCCCGGACAATCGCGGCGGCGGCGCTCGCTAGGGTAGCCGATAGAAGTCAGCCACACGATCGAGCGCGATCGTCAGCACGACCTTGCCGGCGCGCGCCGGCCAGCCGAGCGCGGTCTCCGCGTCGCGCATCCCCTCGCCGGAGCAGACGATCCGCCAAAGGATATCACGGAGCCCGGACCCTGCGGCGTCGATGGCCGCGTGGAAGCGGTTGCGGGCATCGATTTGTGCTGCGGCCAGGTCGTGTGCCTCCCATGATCCGCTTCGGCCGCGCGCTACGGGCGCGGCGTCCCAGGCCATGGTCACCCGCACCCCCCATTGGCCTCGCTCCCAATCGAGTCGCAGCTTCTCGCCAGCGTCGAACTGTCGTTGGCTGATATGCCCGCGCGCATAAAGCCAGCCGAGAGGCGATTCAGCGAGGTTGACGGTCACCGAGCGGCGCGGCCGCCTAGCCGTCGAACGTCGCGCTGGCCCGCCGACGACCTCGCCTTCGATCGAATGTTCCCTGAGCAACCTCTTTTCGACTTGGCCCATGTCGCCTCCATCCAGATTCGCCGGGGACCTTGCCACAGAGGCAAAACTGTAGGACAGTGGAAAGAACCCGTCTGGTTATTTAGAGGTAGGCGATGATCACCCGTATTCGCGAGGTCCGCAAGGCTAAGGCCCTGACATTGGATGATGTTGCTCGGCGCTGTTCGCCGCCGACGACAGCCCAGACGATTGGCCGCCTGGAGACTGGAACCCGCACCGTCTCGGTTGGCTGGCTCAATCGAATCGCGGCGGCCCTGGGCGTCGATGCGGCGGACCTTGTTGACCATCCCGACCGCGCCGAGATGGAGGTGGTGGCCGTGCTCGGTACGCATGGCGCGCATGCGCCAAGGCGAACCGGGCTGGTTGTCCCGCCGCGCAACGCGCCGGGCCAGGTGGCGATGACGGTCGCCGCCAGTATCGGCGACTATCGCGCTGGTGACGAAATCTGGTGCGACCGGCTTGCGCCCGAGCAATTCGGCCTCGCTCTCAACCGCGACGTGCTCGTCCCGCGTCCCGCGGGGCGCTTTCTCTTCGGCCGGCTCATCAATCGCGACGCGGAGAAATTGCAACTGCTGCCGCTCGAAGCCGGCGGCCGGCAGCAGGTCATTCCCAACCCGCCCTGGCTCGGCATGGCCGCGAAGCTGGTGCGCAGCCTGTAGACGAATGCGCGCGCTTGACGCGTGCAGCCGCCGCGGTCACTGACCTGGGAGTGGGCGGTTAGCTCAGCGGTAGAGCGTCTCGTTTACACCGAGAGGGTCGGCGGTTCGATCCCGTCACCGCCCACCAGCCCGAGCAGCCATGCCGGGCGTGGGAGGCCCAGGCTCATTGGATCAACTCACCGGCAACCTTCTGGATCGTCTCGACATTGGCCATCTCTACCCGAAACGTCAGGCCAGGATTGAACTGGCGGAGCTCGATGAACGAAGCCGTCCGTCGCACGAGTTCCTTGATCAGCGCGAGTTCGCAACTGTCACTATTTCCTGTTGGTACGAGCAGGACGACCACATCGTCGCCGATTGCGACCGGCGAGCGCGGTGACACTGCAATTCGGCGCCCCGGCCTGAAGCGCGGCCACATGGAGTCGCCAATCGTCGTCACCGCATAGGCGTCGGGGTCAGCGGCCAAACTCGCCGGACGCGACACCGGCCCCAGCCGATCACCTTTACTGATCCGGGTCAGGTCGATGCCTCGCCCTGCCGCCCCCCATTCGCCACCGAACGCACTGGCGACCAGCGGCAGGGGCGGCAGCGGAGGCGGGCTCCACGCTCGTCCCTGAAGGTCAGCTAGCCGGCCACCGGTCGTCTTGTCGGGCGCAGGCTGCTCGGAGATGTGCAGCGCTTCGAACTCGGCGAGCGAGGAGTCGGCCGCCGCGAGGAGCTTTTCCAATGTCCGCCGCGACGGGTTGCCGTGGCGCCTAAGGTCATTCCAGAAATTTCGGCTGACCCCAGCCTTCACCGCCCAGGCGTTCGCCGTCAGTCCATCAGGCCTGAAGCGCATCAACTCATCGAACAACAGCCTACCCTGGTCCGCCGCCGCCATCTCACCCCTTCCGGATTAAGTCCGAAGTGGATCAATGTCCGATTGTTCTGACAAGATCCAGTGGATAAGTCCGATAAATCAAACACCCTAGGGGAGGCCGATGGAATACCGATCACACCGCCACTGGCTTCCCCACCTCGGCGAAATAGCGGCGCATGGCATCGCTGGCGGCTGGTGCCAGTTCGACGAAAACGCGGCGCCCGTCATGCGGATCGGCGCGACGAACGAACAAGCCTTGTTCGGTCATCGTCTTGATCCAGCGCAGCGCGGTCGTCGCCGGTACCGCCGCGGCGATGCACAGCGACGACACCGGCACGCGCAACTGGGCAATCTCCGCCTGCAACAGGTCGAGGAGCATGTCCCAGGCGGGATCTGCAAACAATTCTTCGGAAAAAAAGCGCGAACGCAGCCGCCGGGCGCGGATGATGGTTCGCACCGTTTCAGCGTTGACTTCCGGCGACGGGCCGCCGGCCTCGTTCGGCTTGACTGCCGGGCCGCCCGGGCCGGTCGACAAGCGCGCCAGCGTGGCGGCGATACGGCCCATTTCGTCCGACAGTTGGCGCAGGCGGGCAGCATTGTCCTTGCCAACGTCGCTGACACCCTTGTCGGCAAACGCGCCGGACAGTGCTGTCGCAAGGCTGGCGGCACGCTGCCCGTCGTCAGGGTCGACAAGGATCTCAGTAGCTCGACCGGTCAGCCGCGCAGCAACCATGTCGACCAGCTGGATCGGCGCCGAAGCAATCACCGCCGTGCCGCCAGTCTCAGCCATCTCGTTGAGACGGGAAAGCAGCCGGTCAAGCGCCGGATTTGCATCTTCTTCCGCAAGTTCCAGCCAGGCGAGGCCAAGCGATACCTGGCCGCCAAGCCGCGACTCCGCCTCCTCGATGTCCACGGAATCCACCAGCCGAACGTCAAAGCGCGAGAGGGCCCGCTCCGCCCGCGCGCGGCGGCGCGGATCACTTCCGAACAAGAGAGCTGGCCTGGAGCTACCATATTCAATGGCCGCGGCTCGACGGACTTGCTCGAGTTCACTCATAACGCGCCTTCCCAAGAATGACGTCGTAAAAAGAACCGAGCAGGCAACTAATATCCATCAAAGCGGCGCCATGGCAGTTTAAATTGTGTCCGTTCCGGATTTAACCGACACGGTTTCTCAATTTCATGCCATTATCGGCGCGCCCCTTGAGGGGAGGCGAGTAATGGTGAGTCCACGCAATGCAAGCCAGGACCAGTGGCTCACCGAAGCCGCCGATGCCCTTCTCAAGGCCGAACGGCTCACGGGCCTGCTCGCACTCGTGCAACCGCAGAATGACCGAGAGCTTGCCGCGCTGCAGTCCGAAATCATGGGCGTACGCCGGGAGATCGAACGACTGCAACGGGACCGCTCGGACGAACTGAAGCGCGAATATCATCCGGACTGGATGAAATCTTCCGCCTGGACGCCCGTTTCCTAGACCCCCTCTGGCAGTTCCCCGCCACCGGCGAAATCCTGGAGGAAGGGGTGGCAATGCGGCGCTTCCCAGCCGCCGGTGGCGATGAAGGCGCGATTGAGAAAGGCGGGCTTGCCGTAACTCAAGGGTGCACCATCCGGGCCGTCAACGCGCCCGCCGGCCCCAAGCAGCACCGCATGGCCCGCTGCCGTGTCCCACTCGCTGGTCGGGCTGAGGCGCGGATAAAGGTCGGCACGGCCCTCGGCGACGATGCAAAATTTGAGGCTCGATCCGACTGCCTCATAGCCGCAGCCCGGAGCCGCCAGCGCCAGGTAATCCGACGTATTCTGGGTGAAATGCGACTTGGACGCGACGACGATCGGCGGCGTCGGGCAGGTACGGCAGGCGATGGCCGTACGCCCCCCGCCCTCGTCCAACCAAGCGGATTGGCCGGCAATACCGCCATGCAGCCGGCCGGTCGCCGGCGCAAAAACCGTGCCGACGATCGGGCTGCCATCCACCACCAAAGCGATGTTGACCGTGTAATCATCGCCGCCACGGACGAACTCCTTGGTGCCGTCCAAAGGGTCGACCAGGAAGAAGGTGCCGCCATGCGCCGGGATGCGCCCTGCCGCCACTTCCTCCTCGGCGATCACGGGCACGCCGGGCGCCGCCCTGGCCAAAGCGGCAAGGATGACCAGCTCGGCGGCAAGGTCGGCTTCAGTGACCGGCGACAAATCCCCCTTCTGTTCGACGTCGAAGCCGCGCCGCACGATGTCGAGGATGGCCGACCCGGCTTCCTGCGCCGCTTCGGCAATGTCGTCGAGAAGCTGTTCGTAGCTCAACTTACTTCGGCGCCATGCGGATACCGCCGTCGAGGCGAACGGACTCGGCGTTCATATATGGATTCTCGACCATGAAAACGGCGAGCCGCGCATATTCCTCCGGCATGCCGAGCCGCTTCGGGAAGGGCACTTGCGCTCCGAGCGCATCCTGCACGTTGGGCGGCATCATCGCCACCATCGGCGTCTTGAACACGCCCGGCAGGATGGTGTTCACGCGCACCCCGTCGTTCATCAGGTCGCGGGCGATCGGCAGCGCCATGGCCAGCACTCCGCCCTTCGACGCGGAATAGGCCGCCTGGCCGATCTGGCCGTCCTGCGCGGCGACGCTGGCGGTGTTGATGATGACGCCGCGCTCGCCGTCCTCGAGCGGGTCGACGCCGACCATACCGAAGGCGCTGTGGGCGATGCAGCGGAAGGTACCGATCAAATTGATGCCGATCACTAGCTCGAACTGCTGCAAGGGATAGAATTTCGGCGCCTTGGTTTCCTTGTCGCGGGCAACGGTCTTGGCGGCGTTGGCGACGCCGGCGCAATTGACCAGCACGCGCTCCTGGCCGTGCGCAGCACGCGCCTTTTCGAACGCGGCGGCAACCTTCTCGTCGCTGGTGACGTCGACCTCGCAGAAGACGCCGCCGATCTCCGCCGCGACTTTCTCACCCTTGTCGACATCACGGTCGAATACCGCGACCTTCGCGCCCTTGGCCGCCAGCGCGCGCGCCGTTGCTTCGCCGAGACCCGATGCACCGCCGGTCACGACCGCCGCAATTCCGTTGATGTTCATTCTACCTCCTTGTGCCCCTGCGCAGGCAGGGGCCCAGACGCCCGAAGGGCCAAAAGAAAAGCGCTTCACCCGGCATT
>DATFEO010000092.1:0-19548 GCA_035250985.1 Sphingomicrobium sp.
GCCGCGTGATCCTTGGAGAGGGAGACACGATCGCCAAGATGGTCGAATATAAGGACGCGACCGAGGCCGAGCGCGCAATTCGCCTCTGTAACAGCGGCATGATGGCTGTGCGCTCAAAGGACTTGTGGCGGTGGCTGGCCAAGGTCGGCAATGACAATGCCGCAGGTGAATTTTATCTGCCCGACATCGTCATGATCGCGGCGCAGGAAGGCAGCGCCTCGGTCATGGTCGAGACCGACAGCTGGCAGACTGCGGGCGTCAACAGCCGCGCCGAGCTCGCGCACCTCGAGCTCGACTGGCAACGGCGCCGTCGCGAGGAAGCGCTTGAACAGGGCGCGACTTTGGTCGATCCGGAGAGCGTCTGGTTCAGCCACGACACCAGGCTCGGCCGCGACTGCACCATCGAGCCGCACGTTGTCTTCGGGCCCGGAGTCGTCATCGACGAGGGCGCGACCATTCGCGCATTCTGCCATATCGAGGGCGCGGCTATCGCCGGTGGGTGCGAGGTCGGGCCGTTCGCGCGTCTGCGCCCCGGCGCCATCTTGGAAGCCGGTGCCAAGGTCGGCAATTTCGTCGAAGTGAAGAAGGCGCGATTGGGCGCAGGCGCCAAAGCCAACCATCTCGCCTATCTCGGCGATGCTGACGTTGGCGCGAAGGCCAACATCGGCGCCGGGACGATTACCTGCAATTACGACGGCTTCGACAAGTACCAGACGGAAATCGGCGAGGGCGCCTTCATCGGCTCCAACACCGCTTTGGTCGCGCCGGTCAGCGTCGGAGACGGCGCCATCGTCGGCGCCGGATCGGTCATTACCCGCGACGTCGCCGCCGACGAGCTTGCAGTTGGCCGCGGCGAGCAAAAAGGTCTCGCCGGTTGGGCGGCCCGGTTCCGCAAGCGCCAACAGGCGAAGAAGGACGCCAACCGTTAATGTGCGGAATCGTTGGCATTATCGGCAAGGAACCCGTTGCGCAGCGCCTGTTCGACGGCCTCAAGCGCCTCGAATATCGCGGCTACGACAGCGCCGGAATCGCCACTGTCGCGGACGGTGGCTTCGAGCGTCGCCGAGCCGAGGGCAAACTCGAGAATTTGGAGCGGGTGCTTGGCGACGATCCGCTTCACGGACTGGTCGGCATTGCTCACACGCGCTGGGCGACGCACGGCGCGCCGACCGTCGGCAATGCGCATCCGCACATCGCCGGCGATGTCGCCCTGGTCCACAACGGTATCATCGAAAATTTCAAGCCCCTGCGCGACGAGCTGATCGCCGACGGTCGCACGTTCCAATCAGAGACCGATAGCGAAGTCGTCGCGCATCTCGTGGCCCGCGAAATGGAGCGCGGGGCGTCGCCCCAGGAAGCAGTAGCGACCGTGCTGCCGCGCCTGCAGGGCGCCTTCGGGATCGCCTTCCTGTTCCAGAGCGACCCCGATTTGATCATCGGCGCACGAATGGGTTCGCCGCTGACGGTCGGCTATGGCGACGGTGAGAACTACCTTGGCTCCGACGCACTGGCGCTCGCGCCGTTTACGCAGCGCATTGCCTATCTCGAAGAGGGCGATTGGGCGGTCCTGCGCCGCGACAGCGTCCAGGTTTTCGACCGCGCCAATAATCCGGTGACACGCGAGATCGTGCATTCCGGCGCTTCTGCCGATCGAATCGACAAGGGCAACCACGCCCATTTCATGCGCAAGGAGATTTTCGAGCAGCCGATCGTCGTCGCGCAGACTCTGCAGAGTTATGTCCGGCCGTTCGAGGGCGAGGTGGCACTGCCGGCCTTCGACTTCGATCTCGCCAGCGTCGAGCGCGTCACCATCGTCGCCTGCGGCACGAGCTATTACGCCGGCCTCGTGGCCAAATATTGGTTCGAGCGCTTTGCCCGCGTGCCGGTCGACATCGATGTCGCCAGCGAGTTCCGTTACCGGGAACCGGTGCTCGAGAAGGGCGGCCTGTCGCTTTTCATCAGTCAGTCGGGCGAAACCGCCGACACGCTCGCGGCCCTGCGCCACGCCCGCGCCGAGGGCCAGACCATCGCAGTCGTCGTCAATGTTCCGACCAGCTCGATGGCGCGCGAAGCCGACCTGCTGCTGCCGACCCACGCCGGCCCCGAAATCGGCGTCGCCTCGACCAAGGCCTTCACCTGCCAGCTGGCCGTCCTCGCCGCGCTTGCGACGAATCTCGCCTGTGCCAAGGGGAAGATCAGCCGGGACGAGGAAAAGGAGATCGTCGCGCATTTGCAGGAGGCACCGGCGGCGCTGAACGCCGCGCTTGCGCACGACGAGGACATCGCAGCCATGGCGCATCTTATCGTGCCGGCGCGCGACGTACTTTATCTCGGCCGCGGCCCCGACTTCCCGATGGCGCTGGAGGGCGCGCTCAAGCTGAAGGAGATCAGCTACATCCACGCCGAGGGCTATGCCGCCGGTGAGATGAAGCACGGTCCGATCGCCCTGATCGACGAACTCGTCCCGGTCATCGTGCTGGCGCCGTCGGGGCCGTTGTTCGAGAAGACGGTTAGCAACATGCAGGAAGTCCGCGCCCGCGGCGGCAAGATCGTGCTGATCAGCGACGCCAAGGGCATCGCCGAGGCGGGCGAGGGCTGCATGGCGACGATCGAAATGCCCGAGGTGCATCCGCTGATCGCACCGCTTGTTTATGCGGTGCCGGTGCAACTGCTCGCTTACCATGTCGCGGTCCTCAAGGGCACCGACGTCGACCAACCGCGAAATCTCGCCAAGAGCGTGACCGTCGAGTGAGCTAAACGGCCGCGCTCCATGTTCAAGTAATTCATAGAAATTTCAGAGAGTTGGTTTATCCTGCGCGCGGGGTGGGTAAGTGTTATGGCTTGTTCGCAGCCGCTGAAGATCGCTGGGCGATCGTCTGATCATTCACAATTCGATCATTATTGGCGTGAAGGCTATGCGGTCTTCCGAGGCTTTTTCAGCGCCAGCGAAATCGACGAGATCGCCGCCGCGGTGGATGAGGTCCATGCGGAGGCAGCGGCGCACGGGCGCAGCTTCCGGCACGGCAATCTGTTCTACAATGTTGCCACCGGCTCGGGCGGCGATCCGCTGGTTCGGATGGCGCAATGGCCTTCCTATCATCAGGCCGCGCTCAACGCGGTTCGACTCGACGCCCGGATCGCACGCTTGCTCGAGCCGCTGATCGGTCTGGATCTGAAGCAGATCATCAACCAAATCCACTGGAAGGTGCCCGGCTCGCTGGGCGACTTTGCCTGGCATCAGGACAGTCGCTCGCGTCGCCCCAACTGGGCTTATCGCAATTTGGCAAAGTCCTATGTGCAGACTGGTCTTGCAATTGATGCGCACACGCCGGAATCCGGTTGCATGCGCTTCATCCCGCGCAGTCATTTGCGCGGTGACCTGGGCATGGATTGCTCCAGGAAGGCCCTCGGCACAGAAATGAGCGACTCTGCCCTGACGACAATCGGTCTATCCGCCGGGCAGGCGGTCGACCTGCTGCTCGAACCAGGCGACCTGGCGATCTGGAGTCCGTACCTGGTGCACGGATCCGGCACCAACCGGTCGGATCATCAGCGGCGCTTTTACATCAATGGGTACGTGCGCGCGCAGGATTGCGACCGCGGCGAATGGGCGTTCCGGGATGGCGTGCCCGTACCGTTCGGGCCCGAGCCGGCGCTCATCCATTATGAAGAGCTGCGCGAGCGTCCCGGTCCGCATTACGTTTAGGCCGCCTAGGCAGCGGTTGCGGCGGCCCGCTTCGCGTCCAGCATCCGGATGTGGGCCGTCAGCTGATCGTAAAGGAAGTCGATGACGGCCCGGACGCGCGGCGTGTGGCGGACGCGTTCGTGGGTCACCAGCCACATGGAGCGGCCATGGCCCTTCTTCGGAGGCACGCACTGAATCAAGTCCGGATCGGCATCGGCAACGACGCAGGGCAGGACTGCAATTCCAAGGCCCGAGCGGATGGCTGACGTCATACCAATGGCCGAGGCGTGATGCATGACAATGCGATCGTCGAGACCCAGGTCATGCAGCCAGGCGGAGTAAGCGCGCCACAATTTAGGGCCGCCACCGCCGATGAAGGCATGCTTCCTGAGCTCCGCGCGGGTCGCCGGAACGCCATGTTGTGAGGCGTAACCGCGGCTGCAGTAAAGAGTCCAATCGTCATCGCCCAGACGCCGTCCGACGATACCGCCGCCCAGCTCGCCATAAGCGCTGCGCAAGGCAATGTCGGCCTCGCCTTCGCCGAGGTCGCGGAAGTCCTGGCTGTCGTCGAGCTCAATCATGATTTCGGGGTGCCGCTCGTGGAGTTCGCGCAGCATCGGCGCCAGCAGGCTCACTGCGAATATCTCCTGCGTGGTGATCCGGACGGTGCCGCTGGTGTCCCGTTTCTCGGCGGCGGCGGCTTCGACGAAGGCGGTTGCGGCAGTTTCTACCTGCCGGGCGCGATCGAGCAGATCCTCGCCGGCCGGGGTCAAAGCGTAGCCGGCCTGGCGTTTTTCGAAGAGCGGAAAACCGATCGCTTCCTCCAGCGCGGCAATGCGGCGGGCGACGGTTGTCTGGCTGACCCGCAACGCGCGGCCCGCGGCCAGCGTGCTGCCGTGATCCGCAACGCCGAGAAAATATCGAAGGTCGTTCCAGTCGAGCATGGTTCTGCCTACCCCGGCCGCCGACCATAGCGCATTCTGCGATTTTGCAGAATTATATCGCGAACTCGTTGCTTATCAAAACTGATTTCCCGGCATAGATGGACAGTCGCTCCCGATCTTCGGGATTGAAAAAGGGGAACGACCATGAGGAACAGCGCTCTATTTGCGATGGCAATCATTGCCTCAGCCGCCACCATCACGCCGACCGTCGCACATGGCTTCGAGCCGGTGACCGTCACCAGCATTGTCCAGACCGCCGACCTCGACTTGTCGAGCAACGCTGGTCAGCGGGAGCTCGATCGCCGCATTGTCCAGGCAGCCCGCGAGGTCTGTGGAACCGCGTCCGACGTCGACCTGGAAGGCAAGAACGCCGCCCGCCAGTGCCGCGAGGAAACGATTGCCCAGGCCGCGTCGCAGCGCGAACAGTTGCTCGCCGCCGCGCGCTCCGGCTCGCCGATCCTCGTCGCCTCGGCGCGGTAATCAAATACCGAATGGCGCCATCCCTCGGCGCCGGGGCGCGGCCCAAGATCGGCCGCGCCCTTTTCTTTGTCTCCCGCGCCAGTACAGGGACGAAATGCTTCTCACCGACTTCAAAGCCCTGAGCTTCGATTGCTACGGCACGCTGATCGACTGGGAGGCGGGACTCTCCACGGCGCTGCGGCCGCTTGCCGAGCGCAGCGGGAAGAGTGCGGGACAGTTGCTCGACGCCTATGGGCCTGTCGAGCATCAAGTGGAGGAAGCGGAGCCGGGACTGCGCTATTCCGAACTGCTCGAAAAGGTGCATGAAGGGCTCTGCGATCGTCTCGGTGTGGAGCCAAACGCTGCCGAAGCCGCGGCGCTTGGCGCCTCGGTCGGGGACTGGCCCGCATTCCCGGATTCAGCCGAAGCGCTCAATTATCTGAAACGCCATTTCAAGCTGGTCATCCTGTCGAACGTCGACCGGGCGAGCTTTGCCGGCAGCAATCGGCGGCTCAGTATCGAGTTCGATTACATATTCACCGCCGAGGACATCGGCTCGTACAAACCGGCGCTGCGCAATTTCGAATATATGCTCGACCGCCTTGCGCAAGGCGGAATTGCCAAGGGCGATCTTTTGCATGTGGCGCAAAGCCTGTTCCACGACCATGTGCCCGCGAACCGCCTCGGCATCGCGTCCGCCTGGATCGACCGACGACACGACAAGCTGGGTCCCGGCGCGACAGTGTTGCCGGAGCCGATGCCGCATTTCGACTTCCGATTTACCTCGCTGGCCGAACTGGCGGACGCGCATCGGGCGGAACGTGCCGGCTAACCGTCTGGATTTCCGTCGCGCGTCCTGACATGGCGCGCGGATGGCGAATGATCAGCAGACCCTCCAGGCATCGGAAATTACGCTCGACGATTTCCTGAAAGTCGACATCCGAGCCGGCACCATCGTCGACGTCCAAGACTTTCCCCAAGCCCGGAAGGCGGCCTTCAAGCTGACCATCGACTTCGGACCCGAGCTTGGCCGCAAGCGGTCTTCGGCGCAGATTACGACGCACTATAGGAAGGAGAACCTGATGGGGCGGCGAGTGGCGGGTGTCGTCAATTTTCCGCCGCGCCAGATCGGCCCTTTCATCTCGGAAGTCCTGACGCTGGGTTTTGCCGATGAGGCTGGTGACGTAGTCCTCATCGCGCCGGACCTCCCCGTCCCTGATGGTGCTCGGCTCTTCTGAGACATGCACCAGCCGCTCCGCCTGACGATCGACCGCTCTGCGCTCCAGTCCAACTGGCGCTGGCTGGCGGGTCGCGCCGGAGTCCCTGCGGGGGCGGCGATCAAGGCCGACGGCTACGGCATCGGGGCGCGCGGGACGTTCGATGCGCTGCTCGAGGCGGGCTGCCGCGACTTCTTCGTCTCGACCTGGTGGGAAGCCGAGCAGCTGGGCCCAATCCCTGAGGGGGTTTCGCTCGTCGTGCTGCACGGGCCCGGCCCGGACGATCAGCCGGCCAATACCCGGCCGACGCTCAATTCGCCCGAGCAGGTTGCCCGCTGGAAAGCGATCGGCGCGGGCAAGCCATGCGACGTGATGATCGACACGGGCATGAACCGGCTCGGACTGAGACCAGAGGACGCTGCTGTCCTCGATGGCCTCAACATCGACACGCTGCACAGCCATCTGGCCTGCGCGGACGAGGATCATGAGCTGAACGAGCGTCAGCTCGAGCGTTTTCGGGCGATTGCGGCGGCCGTCCCCGCTCGCCGCTACAGCCTTGCCAATTCGGCCGGGATCTGCCTCGGCGCCGACTATAGCTTTGACCTCGTCCGGCCCGGCCTGGCGCTCTACGGAGGCGTGCCGCGCGTCGAAGCGGAAGGGCATATCAAGCAGGTCGCGCATCTGGAGGCGCAGGTCGTCCAGCGCCGTCGGATCCTGGCGGGCGAAAGCTGCGGCTATGGCGCGACCTTCACCGCCGACCGCGACATGCACGCGGCCGTCGTCAACATCGGCTATGCCGACGGCTATTTCCGCGGCTTTTCGAACCGCGGAACGGCACGGGCAGGGGACGAGGAACTGCCGCTGCTCGGCCGGGTGTCGATGGACCTGCTGATCTTCGACTGCGACGGGGCCCAGGTCGGCGAAGGCGACTGGGTCGAGATCGACTATGAGCTGCAGCACGCCGCCGCGCTCAGCGACATGTCTCAGTACGAATTACTCACCGGCCTCGGCTCGCGCTTCGAGCGGATTTGGAAGTAGGCCCAGGTGTCTTCGGCTCGTAGGCGCATAAATCGAACACCGGGCAGCGCCAGCACTCGGGCTTGCGCGCCTTGCAGATGTAGCGGCCATGCAGGATCAGCCAGTGGTGCGCGCCGCGGCGGAACGGCTGGGGCGTCACTTTTTCCAGCTTCAGCTCGACTTCCAGCGGGTTCTTGCCCGGCGCCAGGCCGGTGCGGTTGGCGACCCGGAAGATGTGCGTGTCGACCGCGAACGTCTCCTCCCCAAAGGCGGTGTTGAGCACGACATTGGCGGTCTTGCGGCCGACGCCCGGCAGGGACTTGAGAGCCTCGCGGCTGGCAGGCACTCGGCCGCCATGCTCGGCAATCAGCCGCTCCGACAAGGCAATGACGTTTTTCGCCTTGGTGTTGAACAGGCCGATGGTCTTGATGTGTGTTTTTAGCGCCTCCTCGCCGAGCGCGACCATCCTCTCGGGCGTGTCCACTGTCCTGAAGAGATCCCGGGTTGCGAGATTGACCGAAACGTCGGTCGCCTGGGCAGACAGGACAACGGCGACGAGCAGTGTGTAGGGATTCTTATATTCCAGCTCGGTCTCAGGCGCGGGATTGAGCTCGGCCAGCCGGCGGAAGAACTCGAAAACATCATCTTTCGTCACAGCGAGCCGACGAGGTCCCGCATCGAATAAAGACCGGCCGGCTTGCCGACGAGGAAGCGGGCGGCGGCGAGAGCGCCGCGGGCGAAGATCATCCGGCTCTCGGCGCGGTGGGAGAGGATCACGCGTTCGTCGGGTCCGGCAAACACGACGTCATGGTCGCCGGGCACGGTACCGCCCCGCAGCGCCGCGAAACCGATCGCGCCCGGTTCCCTGCTGAGCCCGGTGCCAAGCCGGAAGCGCTCCTCCTTGGTTTTGCCGCCGCGTCCGCGCGCTGCCGCCTGGCCAAGCGCCAGCGCCGTACCGGATGGCGCATCGGCCTTCATCCGGTGGTGCATCTCGACGATTTCAATGTCCCAGTCGTCGCCGAGCAGGGCGGCGGCGCGCTCGACCAGGTCGGACAATACGGCGATGCCGAGCGAGGTGTTGGGTGCGCGCAGGACAGCGACTTGCTGCGCAGCCTGCTCGATGCGCCCGCCTGCGAGGTCGTCGAGGCCGGTGGTGCCGATCAGGATCGGGACGCCGGCGGCGACCGCCCGGTCGAGGCTCGCCTGCAGCGCCGCCGGGGCGGAGAAATCGACGATCACGTCGCCATGATCAGGATCGATTGCGAACCCGCCGTCCTCCTCGGCAGCCTGGGCAATGGCCCTGCCCATGCGGCCGTCGGGCGCGATCAGAGTCAGGCGAATGGGAGCCAAGTCGCTGCGCATGCGACAGGCTTAGCGAAGCATTTCCGACAAGGCGAGCGCGGCCGCCGGGGCGCGGACCTTGGCGCCGTTGATCATGAAGATGTAAGCGTCGCGGCCGTCGCTAGCCCAGCGGCGCGCCTTGGTTTCGAAATTGTCGAGCGCCGCGCGGTCGTAGCCGGTCGGGACCTCCTCGCGCATCCGTTGCAGCCGCGCATAGGCGAAGCTGGCGGTGTCGGCTTCGATGGTCGGGAATTCGTCGGAATCTTCAAATACGATGGCGACGTCGCGTCCCCGGCAAAGCTCGAAAAAAGTCTCGTCGCGGAAGCTGTCGTGGCGCGGCTCGAGGGCATGCCTGAGCCTTACTCCGTCGGCCTCCGCCGGCAGGAGGTCGAGGAAGGCGGCGATGTCGTCGCGGTCGAACTTGCGCCACGGCGCGAACTGCCAGAGGATCGGCCCGAGCTTGGGTCCGAGCACCGAAAAACCCTGGCCAGCGAAATTGGCGATGGATTCCGCGCCCTCGGCCAGGTTCTTTCGGCTCACGCAAAATCGCGACGCCTTGATCGTGAACTGGAAATCATCGGGCACTGTCTTCGCCCAATTCTCCCAGCTCGTCGGCTTCTGGCGACCGTAGAAGGTGGCGTTGATCTCAATCGCGCTCAGCTGGCGCGACGCAAATTCCAGTTCCTTCGCCTGCGGCAGGCCCTCGGGATAGAAAATCCCACGCCACGGCGCGAAGGTCCAGCCGCCGATGCCGATGCGGATGCGGCCTTCGGCCAAGGCTCAATCCTGAGGAAGGAAGCGCGCAGCGATATCGCGGGCAAGCCGCGCCGGTTTCAAGGAGGAGGAGTCAAGGCAGCACCAGGTGCTCCTGACCTCAGCCAACACCTCTTCGCCGCGTTTGATGACGGTGGTGAACAAAGCCTTGGCTCCTTCGACCTTCTCGGCAATCACGTCCGCAACGACCGTATCGTCGAGGAAAGTCGGACGGCGATAGCTGATTTCATGCTTGAGCGCGACCCACAGGTGGCGGGCGACGGCGTCCGGCGGGGCCAAGGTTTCCCAATAGCGAACGACCGCTTCCTGCACCCATTTCAGATATACGCTGTTGTTGACATGACCCATGTGGTCGATGTCCTGCGGCTCGATGCCGATCGGATGATGGAAAGCCTCGCTCACCATGTCCTCCGAGAAGTGAGTGTTGCTGACAATGGTGTCAATATGGTTACCGGCTGACTTGCGCCTCGGATGCGATAGGGTGAAGCGGTGAGCGAAGTCCGCAACATCGTCGTCCTCACCGGCGCCGGCATCAGCGCCGACAGCGGGCTCGCGACCTTTCGCGGCGCCGACGGCCTGTGGGAAGGCCATCGGGTGGAGGACGTGGCGACGCCGGAAGCCTATCGCCGCGACCCGGCGCTCGTACACCAGTTCTACGATGCGCGACGGGCGCGGCTTAGCGAGGTCGAGCCCAACGCTGCGCACGACGCCTTGGCCCGGCTCGATGCGGAATGGCCAGGCGAGCTTCTGATCGTCACCCAAAATGTCGACGATCTGCACGAGCGGGCGGGAGCGCGGCGGCTGCTCCACATGCATGGTGAACTCACGCGCGGCTGGTGCCTCGCCTGCGATGACCGTTTCCGCTGGAACGGACCGATGGGCGAGGGCGCCAGCTGCCCCGCCTGCCAGGTGCAGGGCTGCGTCCGGCCGGACATCGTCTGGTTCGGCGAGATGCCCTACGAGATGGAATGGATCGACGCCGCGCTTCAGAAAGCCGACCTGTTCGTTTCGATCGGCACGTCGGGCGCGGTCTATCCCGCCGCCGGCTTTGTCCAGACCGCCCGCTATTGCGGCGCCCGCTGCATCGAGATGAACCTCGAGCCGAGCCAGGGCAGCTATTTCTTCGATGAGAGCCGGATCGGGCGCGCACGAGACCTGGTTCCATATTGGGTGGACGAGGTGCTCGGTTAACCGACCCAGTCCAGCCCGATCTCACGATAGAGGCCGCGATCTTCGTCCCAGCGTGGGTTGACCTTGACGTGGAGGAAGAGGTGGACCTTGCGCTCCAGATGCTCCGAAATCGCCTCGCGCGCCGCCTGGCCGATGGCCTTCAGCCGTGAGCCGCCCTTGCCGAGCACGATCGCTTTCTGGCTGTCGCGTTCGACCAGGATCTGCTGGTGGATGACGGTTGAGCCGTCCTTGCGGTCCTCCCATTTCTCTGTCTCGACCGCGCTCGCGTAAGGCAGCTCGGCATGCAGCTGCAGGTACAGCTGCTCGCGGGTCATCTCGGCGGCGACCATGCGGTCGGTTGCGTCGGAAAGCTGGTCCTCGGGATAATGCCAGGAGCCCTCGGGCATGGCCGCGGCTAGGTGGCGCTTGAGGTCGGCGACGCCATCACCGGCGGTCGCCGAGACCATGAAGACGGCCTCGGGCTGGAAGCGCTCGGATAGCCTGGCTGCCAGAACCAGCAAATCCTCTTTCCTGGCGATATCGACCTTGTTGAGAACCAGGATCTTCGGCTCAGGCCGCTTCTCGAATCCGTCGAGCATCGCCTCGACGCGCGCGCCGATCTTCGCCGCGGCGTCGATCGTCAGCAGCACCCGGTCGGCGCCGACGGCGCCCTCCCAGGCGGCGGCAACCATCGCTCGATCGAGCCGGCGATTGGGGTCGAAAATGCCCGGCGTGTCGACCAGCAGCATCTGAGTCTCGCCTTCAATGGCGATGCCCATCAGACGCGACCGCGTGGTCTGCGCCTTGGGGCTGACGATGGCGACCTTCTGGCCGACCAAAGCATTGACCAGGGTCGACTTGCCGGCGTTGGGGGCGCCCAGCACCGCAACCAGGCCGCAGCGCTGGGTCATGGTCGCAACTGATCGAGCAAGGCCGCCGCCGCCGCTTTTTCAGCGTCCTGCTTGCTCGGCCCTTCGGCTTCCGCTTGACCGCCGCCCTTGATCGAGACGCGGATGCGGAAGGTTGGCGCGTGGTGCACCCCGGTGCGGCTGACGAGCTCATAGTGGGGCGGAGCGAGGCCGAGGTCTGCTGCCAGCTCCTGCAGGGCCGACTTGGGATGCTGAGGCGCCCGCACCTGACCTTCCACGTAAGGCGCCCAGCTCCTGCGGATAAAGGCTTCCGCCGCCTCAAGCCCGGAATCAAGGAACAGCGCGCCGATCAGGGATTCGACCACGTCGCCGACGACATTCTCGCTGTCGGCCGCGCGGTCTTCGCGCGCCTGCTTGCCGAGGCGGATATGGCCTGGGACGCCGAGCGCGCGGCCAACCTCGGCGCAGGTTTCTCTCGAGACCAAAGCGTTCAACCGTTTCGACAATTGGCCTTCGGGCTCGTCCGGAAAGCGCTCGTACAGGAGGCGGGCGATAACCAGACCGAGCACCCGATCGCCGAGAAACTCCAGCCGGTCGTAGCTGTCCCGGCCGAAGCTGGCATGCGTGGCGGCGCGATCGAACAGCTTCACGTCGTTCGCCGGTCGGCCCAGGGCTGCTTCCAGGAAGGCCGCAAAATCGCTCATGGGCGGTAATCCTCACCGATGCGCTCGGTTCTGAGCGCGCTGAACCAAGTCCAAGGCTGCCAATAGCTGGCGCTTCCGTCGGTTGACCAGAAGGCGAATGCCGCCTTGCCGACGAGATGGTCGATTGGCACGAAGCCGACACCGCCTTCGGCTGGCGAGAAACGGCTGTCCCGGCTGTCGTCGCGGTTGTCGCCCATCAGGAACAGATGCCCCGGCGGAACTTTCACCGGGCCGAAATGGTCGCCGAGCGGATCATCAACCTGGTCGAGCACCAGCCAGCCGCGGCTGTTGGGCAAGGTTTCGCGGAAGACCGGGTAGCGGCACAGCGCCTGGCCGTTTTCAGTGACGACATCCGGCGTAGCGCCGGCGGCGACACGGCAGGGGGTGTTGGGACTGACCGGCACGCCGAGCGTCCCTTCGCCGCTGCGCGGAACCAGCCGCCCGTTGATGGTCACTCGCCCGTCCTCGACCGAGACCGTATCGCCGGGGAGTCCGATCACGCGCTTGACCCAATCGACCTCCTCGCCGGGTTTCTTGAAAATGACGACGTCGCCCCGCTCCGGCATCCGGGCGAGGACCCGGCCGTCAAAAGACGGCACCTGAAAGGGGAAGCTGTACCGAGCGTAGCCGTAGGGCCATTTGGCGACGAACAGATAGTCGCCGATGGCCATGGTCGGCAGCATCGATCCCGATGGGATGCTGAACGGCGCAACCACGAGGCTGCGGATCAGCCAGGCTCCGATCGCCAGCAGCAGCAAAAAACGGATCGTCGAGCCAATCGGTCGCTGGGGTCTCGAATTGTCGCTCGTCGGTTCAGCCATCCCTGGCGTTGTTTCGAGCCGCGCCCGGCAGGTCAAGCAGGCTGGCTTTTGCCCATCTCTGCTCTAAGAGGGCCGCGATGAGCGAACGGGCCAAGCGCAGCGATCCCTGGGCAGCAATCAACGGCCATGAGCCGGCGTCCCTGCAGGACCTGTTCCAGGCCGAGCCGGATCGGTTGAGCCGACTGACCGTCGATGTCGCGGGCGTGCATTTCGACTGGTCGAAGACGCATCTCAACAGCGGACTCCTGGACGCTTTCGAGCGGCTGGCCGAAGCGCGCGACCTGGCAGGCGCCCGCGAGGACCTGTTTTCCGGCGGACAAGTCAATGTCAGCGAGCAGCGCCCGGCGACGCATGTCGCCGAGCGGGGGCAGGGTGATCCGAAGCATGTCTCCCAGGCGGCGTCGCGTCACCAGCGGATGCGCTCGCTGATCGACGCCATCGAGGGCGGCGCCTTCGGCGAAATCCACAGCCTCTTGCATATCGGGATCGGCGGCTCCGCGCTCGGACCAGAGCTGCTGCTCGACTCGCTCGGCCGAAACCTCGGCGGCTATGGCGTCAGCATCTTGTCCAACATAGATGGCCAGGCGCTGGACGATGCGGTCGACCCGCTGGATCCCGAAACCAGCCTGATCGTCGCCGTCTCAAAGACCTTCACCACTTCGGAGACGCTGCTCAACCTCAATTCGGCGCTCAAGTGGCTGAAAGAAGCCGGAGTTCCCGATCCCTACGGCCGGGTCATCGCCATTACCGCCAATCCCGACGCGGCGCTCGAGTTCGGCATCGACGATACCCGCATCCTGCCTTTCGACGAGGGGGTCGGCGGTCGCTATTCACTATGGTCGGCGGTCGGTTTCTCGGCGGCGCTGGCATTGGGGTGGCAGGCGTTTGAGGAGCTGCTCGAGGGTGCGGCAGAGATGGACAGGCACTTCCGGCTGACCGAACCCAGCGCAAATGCGCCTGTCCTCGCTGCCTTTGCCGACTTACTCTATCGCCAGAAGCTCGGTTGCCAGTCGCGGGCCGTCTTTGCCTATGAAGAGCGACTGCGGCTGCTGGTCCCCTATCTCCAGCAGCTGGAGATGGAATCGAACGGCAAGTCAGTCACCGCTGACGGCAAGCCGGCCGGACGGCCGACGGCACCAGTCACCTGGGGCGGGGTCGGAACCGATGCCCAGCATGCGGTCTTCCAGCTTCTGCACCAGGGCAGCGATGCCATCCCCGTCGAGTTCCTAGCCGTCGTCGAGCCGGAGGACGGGCAGGATCCGGCTCATCATCGGGCCTTGCTGCTCAACGCTTTTGCCCAAGGGGCCGCGCTGATGGCCGGCGATGCAAGTGAGGATCCCTATCGCCGTTGCCCCGGCAACCGCCCGTCGACGACGATCCTGCTCGACCGGCTAGATCCCCGCGCTCTGGGCGCGCTCATTGCTTTCTACGAGCACCGGACTTTTGCCAATGCCGTGCTGTTGGGCGTCAATCCGTTCGACCAGTTTGGCGTCGAACTGGGCAAGCGCCTTGCGCGCCAGCTGGGCGAACCGGAATCGCGCGACGGCTTCGACGCGTCGACGCGCAGCCTTATCGAAAGGGCGGGGCTATGAAGATGCGGCGCGATTTGGTGATCTCGTGACGACCGATTTTTCAACCATCGTGCCGTGTGGCTTTAATCGTTGAGCAGAGGGGATTGATGACCGAATTCGACCTATTCGTGATCGGTGCCGGATCGGGCGGCGTGCGCGCCGCACGGATTGCCGCCGCATACGGCGCCAAAGTTGCGATTGCCGAGGAGCATCGGGTCGGCGGCACTTGCGTCATCCGCGGCTGCGTGCCGAAGAAGCTGCTGGTCTACGGCGCGCATTTCGCCGAGGACTTGAATGACGCAGCGATGTTCGGCTGGGACATTCGTCACTGCGAATTCAACTGGTCCGTGCTGCGCGATAACGTCATGGCAGAGGTCGGCCGGCTGGAAGGCGCCTACACCGACACACTGACCAATCATCAGGTGCACGTCTTCCACGAGCGCGCCGAGCTGACCGGGCCGGACACGCTGCGCCTCGCCTCGGGCAAGGAAGTGCGCGCCAAGCACGCCCTCATTGCCACCGGCGCCCGCCCGGCCATGCCCGAGATCGAGGGCATCGAGCACGCCATCA
Source organism: Sphingomicrobium sp. (assembly GCA_035250985.1). GTDB lineage: Bacteria > Pseudomonadota > Alphaproteobacteria > Sphingomonadales > Sphingomonadaceae > Sphingomicrobium. Next base: position 15,143 of record DATFEO010000092.1, read on the forward strand.
GCTCCAACGAAGTCTTTCATATGGAAGAATTGCCGAAGCGAGTGGTCATCGCCGGCGGCGGCTATATCGCCAACGAATTCGCCGGCATCTTCCACCAGTTCGGCAGCCATGTGACAATCGTCAACCGCAGCGATGTCATTCTCCGCGGCTATGACGAGCAGATCCGCGACCGGCTGCTGCAGATTTCGCTCACCAAGGGCATAGAGTTCCGCTTCAATGCCGCCTTCAACCGTATCATCAAACAGGACGACGGTTCGCTGCTGATGGACATGGAAGGTTGCGATGACATCGAGGCTGACGCCGTACTGTTCGCCATCGGCCGCATCCCCAATACGGAGGGCCTTGGCTGCGAGGCCGCGGGGGTCGAGTTCGGCGAGAAAGGCGAGATCAAGGTCGACGACGACAGCCGCACCAACGTGTCCTCGATCTACGCCATTGGCGATGTCACCAACCGCGTGCAGCTTACGCCCGTCGCCATCCGCGAGGGCCAGGCCTTCGCCGACAGCGTCTTCGGGGACAAGCCGACGCGGGTCGACTATGACTGCATCCCGAGCGCCGTATTCAGCCACCCGCCGCTCGCCGGTGTCGGCCTGACGGAAGGGCAGGCGCGCAACCGCCTCGGCTCGGTCCGCACCTACACCGCCGACTTTCGGCCGATGAAGAACGTGCTCGCCGGCCGCAACGAGCGCTCGCTCTACAAGCTGGTCGTCGACGGTTCGGACGATCGCATCGTCGGCATCCACATGATTGGACCGGACGCGCCGGAGATCCTGCAGGCGGCCGCCATCGCGGTTAAGGCGCGCCTCAAGAAGGCCGATTTCGACGCGACCATTGCGCTCCATCCGACCATGTCGGAAGAGCTGGTGCTGATGCGCTAGGGATTTGGGGCTAACTTGCACGACGCGATCATTATCGGCGCCGGCCACAATGGCCTGACCTGCGCATATTACCTCGCCAGGAAGGGGATGAAGGTCGCCGTGCTGGAAGCCTCGTCCAGTATCGGCGGCGCAGCGGTCACCGACGAGTTCCTGCCCGGCTTCAGGAACAGCGCCGCCAGCTACACGGTGAGCCTGCTCAACCCCAAGGTCATCCGTGACATGGAACTGGAGCGGCACGGGTTGAAGGTGGTACTCAGGAAGACCGACAATTTCCTCCCCGGCGACGGCGATTATTTGCTGGCCGGCCGCGGCGGCCTGACGCGCAAGGAGATCGTCCGCCAAAAAGCGGCGGACGGGGAAGGCTACGACCGATACATGGCCGAGCTCGAAACGGTCGTCCCGCTGATCAAGAAATGGCTGCTGAAGAGTCCGCCCAACGCCGGCGCCGGCATTCGCGGCCTCGCCGCCCTGACGTCGATCGGCCGCGACCTCGCGGGCTTGAAGACGGACGAGATCCGCGTTGTCCACGAATTCGCCACCAAGAGCGCCGGCGACATCCTCGACAAGCATTTCGATGGCGACCTCGCCAAGGCTTTGTTCGGGTTCGATGGCGTCGTCGGCAATTTCGCCTCACCTTATACGCCCGGAACGGCCTACGTTCTCCTCCACCATCTGTTTGGCGAGGCGGCGGGCGTGCCGGGTGCCTGGGGCCATGCGATCGGCGGCATGGGCTCGATCACCAAAGCCATGGCCCAAGCCTGCCGCGAGAAAGGCGTCGATATCCTCCTCAACCACCCGGTCGAGGAAATCATTGTTGAAAAAGAGCGCGCGACGGGTGTCGTTGCAGGAGGCAAAGCTTGGCGGTCGACAATTGTTGCGGCCGGCGTAAACCCGCGCCTGCTATTCGATCGGCTGGTGCCAAAAGGCGCCGTACCTCCACTCGTTGAGCGTCACATGGCGCATTGGGCGTGCGAAAGCGCAACCTTTCGCATGAACGTCGCTCTATCCGAATTGCCGAAGTTCACGGTGCTGCCTAAAAAGGGCGACCATCTGACGGCGGGCATCATCATGGCCCCGAGCCTCGCCTACATGGACCGTGCCTTCATCGACGCGAAGCGAGACGGCTGGGCGGCGCAGCCAATCATTGAGATGCTGATTCCCTCGACGCTCGACAAATCGCTGGCGCCCAGGGGCGGCCACGTCGCCTCGCTTTTCTGCCAGCACTTCCGCTACGATCTCGGTCCAGGGCGCAGCTGGGACAAGGAGCGGGACAAGGCTGCCGACCAGATTATCGCCACCGTCGATGCCCATTCGCCCGGCTTCGCCGCCTCGGTGATCGGCCGGCAGATCCATTCGCCGCTCGACCTCGAACGCCGCTTCGGCCTCGTCGGCGGCGACATCTTCCACGGCAAGATGGGGCTCGATCAATTGTTCAGCGCCCGGCCGATGATTGGCAACGCTGATTATCGCATGCCGCTGAAGGGCCTCTATCTGTGCGGTTCGGGCGCGCATCCGGGCGGCGGTGTCACTGGCGCGCCTGGCCATAATGCGGCCAAGGCGATACTAGCCGACCGCAAGCCGTGGCGCCGCCGCCGATGAAACCGCTCCAAGGCATCCGTGTCCTTGATTTGAGCCGCGTGCTCGCCGGCCCCTGGTGCACCCAATTACTTGCCGACCTTGGCGCTGACGTGATCAAGGTCGAGCGGCTGGGCGCAGGCGATGACACGCGCCACTGGGGCCCGCCCTGGCACGAACATGGTGAGGAGAAGGTCGCCGCATATTTTCTTGCCGCAAACCGTGGCAAGAAATCCGCGGCCATCGACTTCGCCAGAGAAGAAGGCGCGGCACTGGTAGGGCGCATGGCCGCGGCGAGCGATGTCCTAGTCGAAAACTTCAAGGTCGGCGGACTCGCCAAGTTCGGTCTCGATGCCGAGACCATGCGCGCCGCCAATTCCCGCCTCGTTTATGCGTCGATCACCGGCTTCGGCCAGGATGGCCCCTACGCTGACCGCGCCGGCTATGACTATATTATCCAGGGTATGGGCGGGCTGATGAGCATCACCGGCCTGCCCGACGGCGAGCCGGGCGGCGGGCCGATGCGGGTTGGGGTCGCGGTCGTCGACCTGTTCACCGGCCTTTATGCCGGCAATGCCATCCTTGCTGCGCTGTATCGCCGCGAGGCGACGGGCGAGGGTGCGACCATCGATCTGTCGCTGTTCGAATCCCAGCTGGCGATGCTCGCCAACCAGGCGTCGAATGCCTTGGTTAGCGGCAGCGACCCGCCGCGCCAGGGCAACACGCATCCCAATATCGTGCCCTACCAACCGTTCGACGCGGCCGACCAGCCGATCATCATCGCGGTCGGCAATGACCGGCAATTCGCCCGGTTGGCGGAGATGTGCGGATCGCCGGAATGGACCGCCGACCCGCGCTTCGGGACGAATGGCGCGCGCGTCGCGCACCGCGGTGAGCTGGTGTCCCTGATCGCCGCGCGCATTGCCGCCCGGCCCGCCGCCGATTGGCTGGAACGGCTTGAGGCGGCCGGTATTCCCGCCGGGCCGATCAATCGCATCGGCCAGGCACTGGCGGATCCGCAGGCGGAGTTCCGTCGTGCCGTACGCAAGTTCGGGAGCGGCGGACTTGGCGAAGTGCCGACGGTTGGTTCGCCCCTGCGCATCGATGGAGCGCGCGCTGACGCCGACCTGCCGCCGCCGGCGCTGGGCGAGCATACGGATGAGGTACTGGCGGAATTTGGGATGAAGGCGGAGGAAATCCGGCGCCTTCGCGACGCCGGGATAGTCGGCTAATCGATCAGGGCTCCTTGTCGGCCGCCCCGCGGGCGTCCGCCAGCCCGCCATCTTCCCCATAGCGCGACTTGATGAACCGGCCCTGCGTCTCGAAAGCCATCATGTCGGCCTTGGCCAGCCTCTCGCTGATCTCAGTGAGCGCCTTGCGCCCGGCGCCGAGCGCTTCGACCAGTCTTTCGTCAACGGTCATGCCTTCGCCGTCCTGCTGGCCGCGATAGGCGGACGGCACATGCAGGTAGCGGTCGATGAGGCCCGGCAGGTGGATCGACATCAGCCGCCGCGCATCCTGAGCATTGGGGTCCAGTGTCTCGATCCGTTCGAGTGTCCGCTTGAGCGGCGGCAGCGCAGCTGACAGCTGGTCGATCTCGGCCTGGGCAGGCGCGGGCAGGGCCGCGCGCGCGCGGTAGATATAGGAATCGAAACGCTCGACCATCACTCCGTTCGGCAGGTCGGGCGTGACCTCCGGCTTGGCGATCTCGCGACCGCCGGAAAAAGCAATGAGAGCGGCGATGCCGATGGCCAGGCCGACCGCGGCAAGGAAGCCGAACATGCCGATTGGCACGAACAGGCCGATGCCGATCGTGCCCAGGCTGATGAGCCCGACGGCGACCCCGATCTTGACGAAGGTCTGCACCAGCCCTTCGTTCAGCCGCTGAAGTTCCCTCTTGCGCGCGTCGCGGACGATGCCGCTGCGTGTATCGAGCCGCGCCATCACGCGGTC
>DATFEO010000096.1:0-2240 GCA_035250985.1 Sphingomicrobium sp.
TTCCGGCGCGGCCGCATCGACCGCAGGATCGTCCGCGACGGCACCATGTGCGTCCTCGATCATGGCTTCCTGATAGGCGCGCTCTTCGGCCTCGGGCCCGGTGCGCGGCTCGATCATCGCCGCTTCGGCGATGCTCTGCTCCTCGCCTTCGGGCGCATCGGCACCTTCCGGATCCTGATGCCAGCTGTGCTTGCAGGCGGCGCAACGGACCTGGCGGCCGCCAGGCGGAATCGCGCCGTCTTTGACCGCATATTTGGTGTCGCAGGCGGGACAGGTCAGGATCATGGCGGGCGCATCAAGCTCCTGCGAGGCGATGCAGTCGGTAAACAGCAAGTCACCGCCATTGGCAAGGCAGGCCGGCCTGTGCGAGGAAGCGGCTCAAGGGCGTTTGGCCGGGTGAGGGGTGCAGTCAAGCTGGCGACGATCGTCGAATTCGACCGGGTGGGCCTGCGCTACGGAACGGGCGCGGAGGTGCTGCGTGACCTCGAATTCCGTCTCGCCGCCGGCGGCTTTTATTTCCTGACCGGGCCATCGGGGGCGGGCAAGACCTCGCTTTTGAAGTTGCTTTATCTCGCCCAGCGGCCGACGCGCGGGCGCATCCGGCTGTTCGGCGAGGAAATGAACGAGGCGGAGCGCGAGACCTTGCCGGCCTATCGCCGGCGGATCGGCGTGGTCTTCCAGGACTTCCGCCTTATCCGCCACCTGTCCGCCTTCGACAATGTCGCCTTGCCCCTGCGCATCGCCAGCCAGCCGGAGGCGGAGGTCGAAAGCTCGGTGCGCGAAATGCTGGCCTGGGTGGGACTCGCCGACCGCGCCAGCGCCCGCCCGCCGACGCTGTCGGGCGGGGAGCAGCAGCGTGTCGCCATTGCCCGTGCCGTCATTGCCCGCCCCGAATTGCTGGTCGCCGACGAGCCGACCGGCAACGTCGATGCCGAAATGGCGAGCCGCATCCTGCACCTGCTGACGGCGCTTAACCGCCTCGGCACGACAATCATCGTCGCCACGCACGATGTGTCGTTGATTAGGGCGACGCCGGGCGCACAGATGATCCGGCTTGATCACGGCGCAATGGTCGATCCGACGGGCGCGCTCAAAAATCCGCCGCCATCCGGGCAACCAGGCTTCGATGCTTAACTGGGTTTCCGCCTCGCCCGCCGAGCGCCGCCTCCTGCCCGGCGGGCGGCTGCAGGGTCCCACGCCCTATGTCATCGCCATCATGATGTTTGTCATGGTGGTCATCGCCGCCGCCGGCTTGTCGCTGGCCAATGCCGCCGGCATGGTCGCAAAGGGGGTGGAGAACCGATACTCGGTGCAGATCGCCAATGGCGCCGGCAGGGCGCCGCTGGCGGTAGCGGCGCTGAAGGGTGCGCCGGGCGTCGCCGCGGTCCGACCCGTCCCGGAAGCGGAACTGCGCGAAACGCTCGAGCGATGGCTGGGACCGGCGGGCGCTGAAGCCGACTTGCCTCTTCCGGCAATGATCGACGTCGACCTCAAGCCCGGCGCATCGCCGCGGCCGATCGCCGCGCGGGTCGAACAGGCGGTGCCCGGCGCGCGCTTCGTCGCCCACAGCGCCATGCTGGCGCCGATGTTGCGGGCGCTGCGTTCGCTGACCTGGCTGGCTTTCGCGCTCGTCGTGTTGATCGCCCTGGCGACGGCAGCGGCGGTCGTGCTTGCCGCCCGCGGCGCGCTCGATACGAACAAGCCGACGATCGAGGTGATGCATGGCGTGGGCGCCACCGATGACCAGATCGCCAGGCTGTTCCAGCGCAAGATCGCGCTCGATTCTCTGACTGGCGGATTTGTCGGCGCAGGTACCGCCGGCCTCGTCCTGCTGATCGTTGCCGGCGGCCGCGCGGTTTGGTTCGACGACCTTGCTGGAGGGCCCCTGCTCGATGGCGCCGACCTGCTGTTCCTCGCCGCACTGCCACTGGTCGGGACGATTGTCGCGACCCTGGTTGCCCGCCTGGCCGTCCTTCGCGCATTGCGTGCCAACCTATGATCCTGCGCTTCGGCTCCTTGCTGCTGATCCTCTACGGCCTTGGCTTCGCATTGTTCGGAGTGACGCTCGGCAAGCCGGCGTCGGATGATGCAGCAAAGACAGACGGCATCGTCGTCATCACCGGCGGCGCCGGGCGGATAGAACATGCGGTCGAAATTCTCGGCGACGGCAAAGGCAAGCGCCTGCTGGTCGCGGGCGCCGATCCGGCGGTGACCAAGGCAGACCTCGTCCGGCGGCTGGG
>DATFEO010000102.1:0-17508 GCA_035250985.1 Sphingomicrobium sp.
TCATCCTGCCGATCGCGGCGCTGTTCGTCTCGTTCGTCTCGATCTGGATCGCCTGGCACCATGGCAAGGTCATGCAGGAACTGGTCCAGCAGAACGAGCGGCTGGTCGAGGCCAACTCCCTGCCCTGGCTGCAGCTGTACGGCAGCAACACGGTGACGAAGGGGCTGCAGGACGTGTCCTTGAACGTGTCCAATCAAGGCGTAGGCCCGGGTGAAATCCGATCGGTCCAGATCCTTGTCGACGGCCGTCCGGTTACGCAACCGCGCGCGCTTCTGGATGCCTGCTGCCGCGGAGACGACTATGGCAGGGTTGGAACGTCCACCCTGCTCGGCAGGATGATCCGCCCGGGCGAGGAGATTTCCTTTCTCGAGATGCCGGCGCTCCCCAGCACACAAGCGGCAGTGAAGAAGCTGAACGAAGCTCGAAAAGACCGAATTGAGGTCCGCCTCTGCTATTGCTCGGTTTTCGGTGAATGCTGGAACGTAACCAGCCAGGACAACTCACGGCCCAAAGCTGTCGGGCAATGTACGATGCCCCAACCCCAATATCCGCACTAGCCGATGATCTGCCGGCTGTGGCGAGGGTGGACGACTCCGGACAATGCGGATGCTTATGAGCGCATCGTTCGCGGCTCGGTGATTCCCGGTATCGAGTCACGCCGCATCCAGGGCTTTCGTCACATCGACCTGATGCGCCGCGATCTTGGCGACGAGGTCGAGTTCCAGACCCTGATGTGGTTCGACAGTCTCGACGCCATCATCGCCTTCATGGGTGAGGACTATGCCGTCAGTCATGTCCCGCCGGCGGCGCAGGCGGTGCTGAAGCGCTTCGACGAACGCGCCGCCCATTATGAGGTCATCGACCGGCGGGGGCAGCAAGGCTAAGCGCTGACGGCCAATGACCGCCGTCACCCGCCTCTCGCTGACCGATTTCCGCAATTATGCCGATGCGCTGCTCGAGCCCGGCGCCGGCTTCGTCCTCCTCTCCGGCGACAATGGCGCCGGCAAGACCAACATCCTCGAAGCCGTCTCGCTGCTGGCGCCGGGCCGGGGGCTGCGCGGGGCCGCTTTGTCCGAGATGGCCCGCCTGTCGGGGGCCGGAGGGTTCGGGGTGGCTGCGCGGACCGCCGAGGCCGACATCGGCACCGGCACGCTGGCGGAGTCGCCGGAACGCCGGCAGGTGCGCATCAATGGCGCGCCGGCCTCGGTCAATTCGCTGTCCGAACGCTTGTCGATCCTGTGGCTGACACCCGCCATGGACCGCCTGTTCATGGGCAGCGCCGGCGATCGGCGCCGCTTTCTCGATCGCCTGGTCCTGGCGCTGGAGCCGGCCCATGCGCACCACGCCGCCCGCTATGAAGCGGCAATGCGAGCGCGCAACAAGCTGCTGGCGGACGATCCTGGCGCCGATCCTGACTGGCTGGCGGCGCTGGAGGCGCAAATGGCCGAACATGGTCTGGCCGTCTCGGACGCCCGGGTACGCACGGTCGACGCTCTTGACGCGGCCCTCGCGGGCGCTGCCGGCGCAGATTTCCCGAGCGCGCAGCTGGCGCTCGAAGGTTGGGCCGGCGGCATGCTCGCCGGTACGCTGCGCGACGGCCGCGCTCGCGATGCCGCCGCCGGCCGAACCACCATTGGCCCGCACCGCCAGGATCTGGTCGTCATCCACCGCCCCAAGCACATGCCGGCCGCGCGTTCGTCAACAGGCGAGCAGAAGGCCCTGCTGCTCGGCTTGGTGCTGGCCCATGCCGAGCTGGTCGCGACACGCCGCGGCACGCCGCCGATCCTGCTGCTGGACGAGGTCGCTGCCCATCTGGATCCGAGCCGCCGCGCGGCCCTGTTCGGGCGGCTGGCAGGCCGCGGCCAGGTGTGGATGACGGCGACCGAAGCGGCGCTGTTCGAAGGAATCGCCGATGCCACGCGGTTCCATGTCGAGGCCGGGACCGTGTCAGCCGTCTGAGCGTCCCCGCGAGCGAAGCGAAGCATCCCCAGGAAAATGGATCGTCGCGCGCCGCCTTCGAGCGCCTCGCAAGGACCTATGGTGGACTTTTAACGAATTGCCACTATATTGCACTGCAGCACGAGACGCCTTGCAAGCGGCGTGACGGTCTTGTCGACCGGCCCGCGTCTCGATTTTTAGCTTTACGCTCTCCATTCACGCGGGGTGCCAACCAAACCCCGGACGGACCGCGCCGACTGTCGGCCTGCGGCCTTCCGATTGCATATCGGATTTTCATTTTGACTAGATTTACTGACCTTGGGCTCTCGAAGCCCCTGATCGACGCGCTTGCGTCGAAAAATTACACGACGCCGACGCCGATCCAGGCGCAGGCCATTCCGACGGTCCTCACCGGCCGCGACCTGCTGGGCATCGCCCAGACCGGGACCGGCAAGACGGCGGCCTTCATGCTGCCCGCGCTCGACCGGCTGGCGGCAGACCGCAACATTCCGAAGCCCGGCCAGATCCGGATGCTGGTGCTGGCGCCGACGCGCGAGCTTGCGTCGCAGATCGCCACCATGGCCGAAGCCTACGGCCGCTTCATGCGGCTCTCGGTCGGAGCGATCTTCGGCGGCGTGCCGAACGGCAAGAGCGTCCGCACCGTGGCTCGAGGCCTTGACGTGCTCATCGCCACGCCCGGCCGGCTGCTCGACCTGATCGACCAGCGCGCCTTGTCGCTCCGCGAGCTCGAGATCCTCGTCCTCGACGAGGCCGACCAGATGCTGGACCTCGGCTTCATCCATGCGTTGAAGCGGATCGTCGCCCTGGTCCCGGCCAGGCGGCAGACCCTGTTCTTCTCGGCGACCATGCCGAAGAGCATCCGTCAGCTGGCTGACGCCTATCTAAACAACCCGGCCGAAGTCGCCGTGACTCCGGCCGCGACCACGGTCGAGCGGATCACGCAGAGCGTCACCCACGTGAACCAGGCCGAAAAGTCGGCGCTCCTGACCCTCTTCCTGCAGAAGACCGGGCTGGAGCGGACGCTCGTCTTCAGCCGCACCAAGCATGGCGCCGACAAGATCGTCCGACAGCTGGCCGCGGCCGGCATCTCCAGCCTCGCCATCCACGGCAACAAGTCGCAGGCCCAGCGCGAGCGCGCCATCGCCGCGTTCAAGTCCGGCCAGGCGCCGGTGCTGATCGCGACCGACATCGCCGCGCGCGGCATCGACATCCCGGGCGTCGCCCATGTCGTGAACTTCGACCTGCCGGATGTGCCGGAGCAATATGTCCACCGCATCGGGCGCACCGCGCGTGCCGGAGCGGACGGCCGCGCCATCGCCTTCTGCAGCCCCGACGAGCGCTTGAACCTGCGCGACATCGAGCGGCTGACGCGGCTCAAGATCGACGTCGAGCCGCTGCCCGAGGGCTTTGTCGCCGCAGCCCAGGCGTTCAAGGCGCTGAAGCTTCCGGTCCCCGAACGCCAGGAGCGTGGCGGCCGCGGCCGAGGCGGCTTCGGCGACAGGCGCCGCGAAGGTGGCCAGCGCCATCCGGGCCGCGCCGACGGCCAGCATGCGCATCGCCCCGAAGGAGGCAAGGGCAAGCGGCCTTTCCGCGGTCGCCGCAACGGCCCGGGCCGCTTCCAGCGCGCGCAGGGCTAAGAGCCTTCCAATGTAGGAATCCATCTGCCAGGCACGGCGGATGGATTCCAGCACCCTCGATGGAACGCCTCTCATGCCTTGCCGGCGATTTTTCACGCGCGCGCGTACGCGTGCGCGGGTTTGAGTGAGACTTTTGCGACTTTTGACCCTATCTGGGACCCATGGCTGAAGACCCCAACACGAACGAATATGGCGCCGAGAGCATCAAGGTCCTCAAGGGTCTCGACGCGGTGCGCAAACGGCCCGGCATGTACATCGGCGATACCGATGACGGTTCGGGCCTGCACCACATGGTGTTCGAGGTTTCGGACAATGCGATTGACGAGGCGCTGGCCGGCCATTGCGATCGCATCCTCATCCAGTTGAACTCCGACGGGTCGGTCACGGTCGAGGACAACGGCCGCGGCATTCCGACCGGCATACACAAGGAAGAGGGCGTGTCGGCGGCGGAGGTCATCATGACCCAGCTGCACGCCGGCGGGAAGTTCGAGAACACCAGCGACGACAATGCCTACAAGGTTTCCGGCGGCCTGCACGGCGTCGGGGTTTCGGTGGTCAATGCCCTCAGCGAATGGCTCGAGCTCACCATCTGGCGTGATGGCGAGGAGCATTTCATGCGCTTTCGCAATGGCGATGCCGAAGCGCCGCTGAAGCTGCTTGGACCGGCGCCTGAGGGCAAGAAGGGCACCCGGGTCACGTTCATGCCGAGTCCGGTGACATTCAAGATCACCGAGTTCGACTTCGAGCGCCTTGAGCATCGCTATCGCGAGCTCGCTTTCCTCAATTCCGGCGTCCGGCTGATCCTCGCCGACGCGCGCCACGAGGAGCGCATCGAGCATGAGCTCTACTACGAGGGCGGCATTGCCGCGTTCGTCAAATATCTCGACCGCGCCAAGGCGCCCCTGTTCCCGGAGCCGATCGCCATCTCGGCGGTCCGCGACGGCATCGGCATCGACGTCGCGCTCGAATGGAACGACAGCTATTACGAGAACGTCCTGCCGTTCACCAACAACATCCCTCAGCGCGACGGCGGCACCCACCTGGCCGCGTTCCGGGCCGCATTGACTCGGACGATCAACAATTACGCGGAAAAGTCGGGCCTGCTCAAAAGGGAGAAGGTCACCCTGACCGGTGAGGACATGCGCGAAGGTCTGACCGCCATCGTTTCGGTCAAGCTGCCGGACCCGAAGTTCAGCTCGCAGACCAAGGACAAGCTGGTTTCGTCGGAAGTCCGCCAGCCGCTCGAAAGCCTGATGAGCGACAAGATGAGCGAGTGGCTCGAGGAGCATCCGGGTGACGCGCGCTCCATCATCCAGAAGGTCATCGATGCCGCTGCGGCGCGCGAAGCCGCACGCAAGGCGCGCGAGGCCAGCCGCAAATCCGTGATGGGCATCGCCTCTCTGCCCGGCAAGCTGGCCGACTGCCAGGAGCGCGACCCGGCCTTGTCCGAATTGTTCCTGGTCGAGGGCGACAGCGCCGGCGGCTCGGCCAAGCAGGGCCGCAACCGCCAGAACCAGGCGATTCTGCCCCTCAAGGGCAAAATCCTGAATGTCGAGCGCGCACGCTTCGACCGGATGCTCGGCTCGCGGGAAATCGGCACCCTGATCCAGGCGCTCGGCACCTCGATCGGCGCCGAGGAGTTCGACATCGAGAAGCTGCGCTACCACAAGATCGTGATCATGACCGACGCCGACGTCGACGGCGCCCACATCCGCACTTTGCTGCTGACTTTCTTCTATCGGCAAATGCCCGAGCTCATCGAGCACGGCCATCTCTTCATCGCCCAGCCGCCGCTCTACAAGGTCGCCCGCGGCCGTTCTGAAGTCTATCTGAAAGACGATGCCGCGCTCGACGATTATCTCGTCGACGCAGGCCTCGATGGACTGGTGCTTGAAGGGCCGGAAGGCGCGCGTTCCGGCAAGGACCTTAAGTCGCTGGTCGACCATGCCCGCCGGGTGCGCACCCTGATGCGCTATGCGCCGAAGAAATATGACCCGGCGCTGCTGGAGGCGCTGGCCTTGAATGGCGCGCTCGACCCGAAGCTCGACAAGGCCGGCCGCGAGAAGGCCGTCGCCCGGGTGGCGGCTTGGCTCGGCGCCGGCGACCTCGAAGCCGAGTGGACCGGCGAGGTCGCGGCCGAGGGCGGTTACCTGTTGCGGCGCCTGTGGCGCGGGGTCACGGACGCGGTGATCGTCGAGCCGGGCTTCCTCGCCAGCGCCGAGGCGCGCAAGCTGCACAGCCTCGCCGCCGAGCAGCTCGCCGCCTATTCGAAGCCCGCTGTCGTTAAGACCCTGAAGAAGGGCGGAGCCTCCCAGGAAGCGCCGGCCCCGAGCGAGCCCGAGGGTCGCGAAGGGGATGAAGCCGAAGCCGAAGAGCTGGAAACCAAGGGAAAGACCGTGCCAGTCACCCGGCCGTCCGAGCTGCTCGACGCCGTGCTCGCCGCCGGCCGCAAGGGGCTCAGCATCCAGCGCTACAAGGGGCTCGGCGAAATGAACGCCGAGCAATTGTGGGAGACCACGCTCGACCCGGCCAATCGGTCGCTGCTGCGGGTCGAGGTCGCCCAGGCCGATGTCGCCGACGAGATCTTCACCCGGCTGATGGGCGACGTGGTCGAGCCGCGCCGCGAGTTCATCCAGGAGAATGCGCTCTCCGTCGCCAACCTCGACGTTTGAGGAACGGAAGGCCCGGTGAGGAGGTTGGCGGCACAGTGAGCGCCCCGACCATCACTGTCGCCAGTTACAACATGCGCAAGGCGATCGGGCTCGACCGACGTCGCGACCCCGGCCGGGTGCTGCATGTGCTGCAGGAGATCGACGCCGATGTCGTCGCGCTGCAGGAAGCCGACAAGCGCATCGGTGGCCGCGGCGCTGCCGTGCCCCACGAGTTGATCGACACCCACGGCCTTTACCGGCCGGTGCATCTCGGAGTGAAGCACCGCCGGCCGCTGGAAAAGGCCCGCAAGCATGCCGAGCGGCTGCTGAAGATCGACACCCGCAACCTCGGCTGGCACGGCAACGCACTGCTGGTGAAGCCGCATGTCGGCATACTCGACGTCGCCGCGCTCGACCTGCCGACGTTGGAGCCGCGCGGCGCCGTGATGGCCGAGCTCTTGGTCGGCGACCGGCCCTTCCGGGTGATCGGCCTCCACCTCGACCTTTCGGGCCTGTGGCGGCGGCGGCAGATGCGGGCGATCCTCGAAGCCATCGACCGGCGGCCGCAGAAGATGCCGACAGTGCTGATGGGGGACACCAACGAATGGCGGACCGCCGCCGGCTGCCTCAAGGAGCTGAACGGCAGCTACCGGGTGGCCCCGACGGGTCCGAGCTTCCACAGCCGCCGCCCGATTGCGCCGCTCGACCGCATCATCGTCGACGAAAGGCTGGGGATCGAGGCTGCCGGTGTCCACGCCAGCCCATCGGCGCGCCGCGCCTCGGATCACCTGCCTGTCTGGGCGCGGCTGGCGCTGCCCGCTTCCTAGCCGGTACCGGCGATCTTGCGGGCCCGGCGTCGCTGGATCGATGAGCCGATGCCCATCGCCTCGCGATATTTGGCCACCGTCCGCCGGGCGACGTCGAAGCCCTGGATCTTCAGCAGGTCGACGAGGTCGTCGTCGCTAAGGATTTCGGTCTCGGCGGCGATCAACTTGCCGATCGCGGCCTTGACCGCCTCCGCCGCGGCGCCTTCGCCATCGCCGCTGCCGACGCCGGAGCCGAAGAAATATTTCAATTCGAACATCCCCCGGTCGCAGAGCAAATATTTGTTGGATGTGACTCGGCTGACGGTCGATTCGTGCATGTCGATCGCTTCCGCGACCTCGCGGAGCGTCAGCGGCTTCATTGCAGCGACACCGGCCTCGAAGAAGCCGTGCTGGCGCCGGACGATCTCGCTGGCGACCTTCATGATTGTCCGGGCGCGCTGATCGAGCGCCTTCACCAGCCAGCTGGCGCTCGCCAGGCAGTCGCTGAGCCACGCCCTCGACGCCTTGTCCTGGGGTCCGGCCTTGAGCTCGGCGTGGTAGCGGCGGTTGACCAGCAGTCGAGGCAAAGTGGCGCTGTTGAGCTCGACCGTCCATCCGCCGCGCGATCGCTTGACGAGCACGTCCGGCTCGGCAGGCCCGGTCTCGTCCTTGCCGGCAAACCGGCACCCGGGCTTGGGGTCATAGGCCCTAAGCTCGGCGACCATGTCGGCCAGGTCCTCGTCGTCGACGCCGCAGATCCGCTTCAGATCCTTCATCTGCCCTCGCGCCAACAAGTCGAGGTTGGCGATCAGCCGCGCCATCGCCGGGTCGTAGCGGTCGGCGGCCCGGGCCTGTAGTGCCAGGCATTCTTCGAGGCTGCGCGCCGCAACACCCGGCGGGTCGAGCGATTGGACCAGCGCCAGCGCCTGCTCGGCGTCCCCGATCGACACGTCCATCGCCTCGGCGATGACCCGCAGCGGCGTTTCGAGATAGCCGGTCTCTTCCAGCTCGTTGACGATCGCATTGGCGATTCGGCCGAGCGCGCCGCCGGTACCATGGAGTTGGACAAGCAGGTGCTCGCTCAGCGACGATTGCTGGGCCTCCAGCCGATCGAAGTCGAAACCCTCGTCGCTGCCGCTGCCCGGACTGACGTCGGCATAGCTGTCCGTGTCCAGTGCAGCCTCCCGCCAATCCATGTCGAGCGGCGAATCACTCTCCCCCCTGAGCGCCGAGATCAATTCGTCGGAACCGGCCGGATCGGTCGCATCTTCGCCGGTCTCCCGATCCTCTCGCACAACGACGCCTTCGGATGCGCCGCCTTCGCCGGGGCGAACCTCGAGCAGGGGATTCTTCGCCAGCTCCTCGGCGATCACTGATTCGAGCTCCAGGTTGGACAGCGCCAGCAGCTTGATTGCCTGCTGCAGCTGCTGGCTCATCACCAGAGTCTGAGTTTGGCGGATGTGAAGGCCGGGGCCGAGTCCCATGGCCGCGGCTCCTCCTACAAAGCGAAGCTTTCGCCGAGGTAGAGCCGCCGCACCTCCTGGTCGGCGACCAGCGCCTGCGGCGTACCCTGGAACAGGACCTGCCCGTCATAAATGATGCAGGCACGGTCGACGATATCGAGCGTCTCGCGGACGTTATGGTCGGTGATGAGCACGCCGATGTCGCGGCTCTTCAGATCGCGGACGAGCTCGCGAATATCGGCGATGGATATCGGATCGATGCCCGCGAAGGGCTCGTCGAGCAGCATGATCGACGGATCCGCAGCGAGCGCACGGGCGATCTCGCAGCGCCGCCGCTCGCCACCTGACAAGGCCATGGCCGGCGCGTCGCGAAGCGCCGATAGGCCGAACTCGTCAAGCAGCTTCTCCAGCCGTGCTCGCCGCGCCGCGATATCCGGTTCTACCACCTCCAGCACCGCGAGGATGTTCTGCTCGACCGTCAGGCCCCGGAAAATTGAAGTTTCCTGCGGCAGATAACCGAGGCCGAGGATCGCACGCCGGTACATGGGCAGGCCGGTGATGTCCTCGCTGTCGAGGTAGATGCGGCCCGAATCCGGCTTCACGAGCCCCATGACCGAATAGAAGCTGGTCGTCTTTCCGGCACCGTTCGGGCCAAGCAAGCCGACGACTTCGCCGCGCGACACCGACAGCGATACATCGTGGAGGACAGCGCGGCCGTCATAGGCCTTGGCGATCGACCGCACCTCGAGCCCGCGCACGTCCTGGCCGGCCATTCCCGGCGGTCGCTCGAAGGGTTGGTGGTCGTTCACTATCCGGCGCGTCAGTTGCCGCCGCCGCGCCTGGGGACGGTGAAATGTCCGGTAACCCGGCCGCCGCTCTGGCCGACTCCGCGCAAACCGCCATCAACCACCGCGCGGCCTGAGTTAAGGTCGATGGTCAGCCGCTGGCCGTTGATCTGCGATCCGCCGCGGCTCAACTGAACGGCGCCGATCAGGGTGATCAGCTTGCGGTCGAGGTCATAGACTCCGAAATTGCCGCGTGCGGTCTCCGACGGGCTGCGGACGACCACACCACCGCTGGCGTCGAGGCGGTTGATCTCCAACCCGCCCGCGCTCGTATAGGCAACGGTCAGACGCTCGGTCGCCAAGGTCAGTGAGCCCTGCCGGGCAATCACGTCTCCGGCGAAGACCGCTCGGTTGGCGCGGTCCTGAACTTCAATGCGTTGGGACGAAATGTCGATGGGCGCGTCCGGATCGTGACCCTTGAGTGCCGAAACCGGTTCCTGCGCCAGCGCAAGCGAGGCCAGCGGGATGGCCGCCAGGCCAATAACCAAGGTCAGGATACGCGACATGGCCTTCATCTGACTGCCCCCTGCACGATTTTCAAGCGCGCGCCGCCATCCAGCACGACCTTGCGCTCGCCAAGGTTGGCGCTCAGCTGCCCGGCCCGGAACTGGCCGAGCCGCATCGCTCCGGAGGCGGGGCCGTGACTGATCATCGTTCGCTCCTTGAGGTCGACGGTCACGTCGCGCGTTTCGAGGCGATAGCCGTCGCCGCCGACCACCCGTACCGGACCGATGACGTCGACCTGCTGCGTGTCGAGGTCGTAGCGGCCCTGGTTCGCGGCCATGACCAGCGGCCCCTGCGCGAGGCCGAGTCGGGCCATCATCCCTTCAATATTGACGATCGGCTGGTCGGAGCGCTGCTGGATGGCGCGCCGGGCCGTGATCTCGAACTTGTTGCCCTTGTTGTCCTCGCCCCTGTAGCGCGCGGTCTCGATCCGCATCCGCTCGGCTGCCTTGTCCACTTCTTTCTTGTCGAGAATGAAGCTGACCTCGCCGCGCTGATCGAACGGTGCAATCGCCAGCATCAAGAGGAAGGCGGCAGCGATCAGCGGCAGGCCGAGCTTGGCATAGCGTACGATGAGGTCATGCCGGCTGCCCGGCTCGGCCCAGTGCTTTAGAGCCTCATGCTTACGGACTGCTGCCTCAGACATGCGCGAAAATATCCTCTTCCGCCCAGCCGGCGAGATCGAGCATCGCCCGCGCCGGCAGGAAATCGAAGCAGGCCTGAGCCAGCTCCGCGCGGTTCTCGCGCGACAGCCGTTCGTCCAGCCGGGCCATGAGCTGGTGGAGATAGCGCACGTCGCTGGCGGCGTATTCGCGCTGGGCGTCGCTGATGTCGGGCGCCCCCCAGTCGCTCGTTTGTTGCTGCTTGGAAAGATCCTGTCCCAGGATTTCCTTCACCAGCTCCTTCAGCCCATGCCGGTCCGTGTAGGTGCGCACCAGCCGCGATGCCGTGCGGGTGCAATAGACGGGTGCCGCCATGACGTTTAGGTACGCGCGCATGATGGCCAGGTCGAAGCGGGCGAAGTGGTAGATCTTGAGCCGGTCGGGGTCGCTCAGCAGGGCCTTGAGATTGGGCGCCGAATAGTCGCTTCCAGGTGAGAAGCGGACGAGGTGCTCGTCGCCGCGCCCGTCGGACAGTTGCACCAGGCACAGTCGATCGCGGCCGGGCAGCAGGCCCATAGCCTCGGTGTCGACGGCGATCGGGCCATCCTGCAGCTGCAATCCGTTGGGCAGGTCCTCTTCGTGGAAATGGACGGACATCGGGTTCCTTCGTCATCGACTTTGGCGGCACGTTACTTGCATGGCGCTGAACACCTCTAGTCCGATGCGGGGTGGCCATGCCAGCCCTTGGCGCCATGAATCGCTAGGAGAAGCACCATTTTTGCGGTAAGGGAGCCCCGTGCGTGCGGGATTTTCGCGCGTTAGACCGGTTGCGCCCCTAGCCCCAGCGCGTTGGTTCATTGGAATTTGCGGGCACGAAGAGAGTTAAGACGGGCATGGGTTTCGACAGAGGGCGTAAAGGCGACCGTGGCGGTCGCGGCAGGGACAAGCGGGACAGTTTCGGAGACGACAGCTTCGGCGGCGGTGATCGCGGCTTCGGAGGCGGCGGCTTTGGGGACCGTGGTGGTGGCGGCGGCTACGGTCGCGGCGCAGGCTATGGTGGTGGTGGCGGCGGCTTTGGCGATCGCGCCGGCGGTTATGGCGGCGGCGGCGGCGGCGGCTTTCGCGGCGGCGGCGGCGGCGGAGGTTTCCGCGGCGGCATGCCCCCGCAGGTCGTCGGCGAAGGCAAGGGCGTCGTCAAATTCTTCAACCCGCAAAAGGGCTTTGGCTTCATTGTCCGTGACGATGGCGGCGAGGACGTCTTCGTCCACATCTCGGCGGTCGAGGCTGCCGGCCTCACCGATCTGGCAGACGGCCAGCCACTCGAGTTCACGCTCGTCGATCGCGGCGGCCGCATCTCGGCGACCGACCTCAAGATTGAGGGCGAGCCGATGGAGGTCGTCCGCACGCCGCGCGCCGAGGGTGGCTTTGGCGGCGGCGACCGCGACCGCGGTCCGCAGCGCCAGCTGACCGGCGAGAAGGCGCAGGGCACGGTCAAATTCTTCAACTCGATGAAGGGCTTTGGCTTCATCAGTCGCGACGACGGCCAGCCGGACGCTTTCGTCCACATTTCGGCCGTCGAGCGCGCCGGCCTGCCGTCGCTCAACGAAGGCGACCGACTCGAGTTCGAAATTGAGGTCGACCGCCGCGGCAAATATGCGGCGGTGAACCTGCAGCCGATTTCCTAAGTCTCCAAGCGAGGGCAATTGAAGCGCCCGTCCGGTCTTCCGGGCGGGCGCTTTCATTTGTCACTGCATTGGGATCGGCTTGCCCCCGACCATGACATAGCCGATTCGCGTCACCGCCGTGGCGTCGGACAGCGGGTCGCCATCGACGGCGATCAAGTCCGCCGATTTGCCGGGATCGAGTGTTCCGGTCTCATTCTCAAGGTCCAGCAGGTCCGCACCGCCCCTGGTCGCGGCGATCAGCGCATCGCGCGGGGTCATTCCGCCCTTGCTGACCATGAGCCCTAACTCCTGCGCCGCTTCCCTGTGCGGGAAGACGGCGGCATCCGTGCCGAGCGCGATCTTGACGCCGCTCCGATAGGCGAGGTTGAGACCCTGGCCCCAGGTCGACAGAGCCTGGCGGCCCTTGGCCTCCATCGCCGGCGTCAACTTGCCGGTGCCGAGCAGGCGGTTAACGCCGCTGAAGGCCATCAGGGTCGCCGAATAAAAGGAGCCGTGCGCCTTCATGGCCTGGACGCCGGCAGCATCGAGGAAGGTGCCATGCTCGATCGAATCGATCCCGGCGCGCGCCGCCGCCTCGATCCCGCGGGCGCCATGGGCATGGGCCGCGACCTTGAGGTGCAGCGAATGGGCCATGTCGGCGATGGCCTTGAGCTCGGCGTCGCTGAAATGTTGCTCGAGGCCCATGGCCCCGGCATCGAGCACGCCGCCCGTCGCGTGAACCTTGATGACGTCGACTCCTTGAGCGGCCAGCTTGCGGATGACTGCGCCGCATTCGTTGGCACCCGTGCAGACGGCCGGACTGAGGTTCGCGTCGTCGAACGCGGCCGCGACTTCCGGCGCCAGACCCGCGGCGGCATCGCCGTGCCCGCCGATGATCGACAGCGAATCGCCGGAAACCAGGATGCGGGGGCCCGGGAAGCGGCCTTCGGCGATGGCATCGCGCGTCGCCGTCGAGGCGGAGGTGAGTCCGCCGAGATCCCGCACCGTCGTGAAGCCGGCCCGCGCCAAATCAAGCGCATGAGTAAGGCCAAGCGTGGTATAATAAGGGGCCGAATATTTCTGGGTGAAGACCTGGTACCAGGGTTCTCCACTCTTCAACGTCAAATGGACATGGACGTCGATCAGGCCCGGCAGGACGGTCTTGCCGCGCATGTCGACGATGGTCGCGCCGGCAGGAGCGGTGGCGCCCTCCTCGATCCGGGCGATTCGGCCGTTTTCCACGATCACGGTCGAAGGGCCGCGCGCCGGCTCGGCCGCGTCGACGATCAACCGGCCGGCCTGGATGGCATAGGTTTCGGCTGACGCAGCCGTCGATTGGAAAGCAATGGCGATGGCGATGGCACGGAGCATGAAATTCCCCTTTTTCGAGGGAGACTAGCGCCCGCCACCTAGGTGACAAGCGCCAACAGGGCGGCGATCGTGTCGGCCTCGTCCGCAGGCTTGTCGCCGCGGATTCGCGAAATGCGCGGGAAGCGCATCGCCAGGCCCGATTTGTGCCGCTTGCTGAGGTGGATAGAATCGAAGGCGACCTCCAGCACCAGGCTCTTCTCGACCTCGCGCACCGGGCCGAAGCGCTGCACCGTATGCGTTCGCACCCAGCGGTCGAGCCACCTGAGCTCCTCGTCGGTGAAGCCGAAATAGGCCTTGCCGACGGGCAGCAGTTCGCCCGTGTCCGCCCAGCAGCCGAAGGTGTAGTCGCTGTAATAGCTGGAGCGCTTGCCCGAACCCCGCTGGCCATACATCAGCACGCAGTCGGCGGTCAGCGGGTCACGCTTCCACTTATACCACAACCCCGCCTTGCGCCCGGCGACATAGGGTGAATCGCGCCGCTTGAGCATCAAGCCCTCGATCGCCGAGTCTCGCGCCGAGCCGCGCATATCCGCCAGCACGTCGAAATCGGATGCGTCGATCAGGACGCTAAGATCGAAGCGATCGGCGTCCAGCTCGCCGGCAAGGGCTTCGAGGCGTGCCCGGCGGTCGGTCCAGGGCAACGGGCGCAGGTCCTCTTTGCCGTGGAACAATATGTCGTACAGGCGGACGAAAGCCGGATACTCGCCGAGCATCTTTTGGCTGACATTCTTGCGCCCGAGCCTCTGCTGCAGCGCGTTGAAGCTGGCCGCCGCGCCGCCATGGACCTCAGCTCCCTGGCCGGCGCCCCGCACCAGCAATTCGCCGTCAACGACTCCGCGAATGGCGAAGCTCTCCGCGATTTCGGGGAAGCTGTGCGAAATGTCGTCGCCGGTGCGGCTGTAGAGTCGGGTTTCGCCGCCGGCATGGGCGATCTGGACGCGGATGCCGTCCCATTTCCATTCGGCGGCGAACTCGTCGAGGCTGACCTGGCTGTCGTCCAGCGGCTGGGCGAGCATGAACGGGCGGAACAGGGGGATGTCCTCGGCCGAGGGCTGCTCCGCGCGCCCCTCCGCCCAGTCGAACAGCTCGGCGTAGGGCGGCTCAAGCCCGTGCCAGACTTCCTCGACCGCTTCGACATCGAGGCTAAAGGCATCGGCGAAGGCCTGTTTGGCGAGGCGCGCCGAAATGCCGACGCGCAACCCTCCGGTCGCCAGCTTGATCAGCGCGAAGCGCCCCGAAACGTCGAGGTGGTCGAGCATTCGCGCCAGCACGCCCGGCGCATCCATTCGGCTGGCAGCCTGCAGGCGCTCGACCGCGGCCGACAGCCCCACCGTCCCGTCATCGAGGTCCGGCGGCTCACCTTCCGGTGGCGGCCAGAGCAGCGACAGGGTCTCGGCCATGTCGCCGACATAGTCGCGGCTCATCGACAGCAGGACGGGATCGATGCGGTCGACCGCCATCGCCCAGATCTGCGCGGGCTTGACCGCCTTGATGTCGAGCGTGCCGGTCATCGCCGCCAGCGCGAGCCCGCGGTCCGGATCGGGCGTCTCCTTCAAATACTCGCCGATCAGGCGCAGCTTGGTGTTGCGCGAGCGGGTGTAGACGAGGTCGTCGAGCAGCTGGGAGAAAGCGCGCATGCTTCGCGCTTAATGCGCGAACGCGGCCTTTGATGCCTAGTGGAGCCGCAGAGCGAGGGCGGCGAGGATGGTCTGGCGGTCGGCCGGCGAATCGCTGTCGAGGGCAGCGGCCATATGCTCGAGGCTGCAGGCCGTGGCGGTCCGGCAGCCGGGCATCATCGCATGATGCGCCGACCAGTCGGCAAGCCCTTCGAGCGCGGCGAGCCCATGCTCGGCCGCCATGGCCCGGATGGCATCCATGCGCGCGGCGATGTCGCCGGGCTTCAGGGAAGGTATGCGTGACTGCAGTTCGGCGATGCGCTCGCCAAGCTGTCCGCGGATCAATTTAATCGAATCACTTCCCATAATTTGTCGAAAGTCGCTGGAAATGGTTAACAAGGAGCGAAGGGCAGGGGGCGCGTATGGCCATTCGCCGCTTTCGGGAGCATGCCGCAGCGCAGAACTGGTTCGCCGTCGGTGTCGATCTCGCAATCGTCGTGGTCGGCGTCTTTCTCGGCATCCAGGCGAGCAACTGGAATGCGGCACGCATCGAGCGGGCCGAAGCCCGTGCCTATCGGACACTGATCATCGAGGATTTGAAGGCCAACGAGCAGGAACTCGCCGAGCGGTCTCGCTACTACCGCCAGGTTCGCGCCCACGCCATCGCGGCGATGGCGGCGCTCGAGGGCCCCACGCCGCGCGGCGAGGCGTTTCTGGTCAATTCCTACCAGGCGACCCAGGTTTCGCCGCTTTGGATGGAGCGATCAGCTTACGACGAAATGATCGCCAGCGGGATGGCAAAGAGCTTCGGTGAGCCGGCCGTTCGCCGCCGACTTTCGTCTTATTATGCAGCTACGGCCCGACTCGAAGCGGCGTCCATCTTCGACACGGGTTATCGTGAGCGGATTCGCCGAGACATGATGTTTGCAGTCCAGCGGCGCCTCCGCGAACGATGCAGTGACCTCATCTCGATCTCGGAGGGGCGTGAGACGATCACCCTCCCCGAGCGATGCAGCCTGCAGCTGCCAGCCACGCTGATCTCCAGAGCGGCAAATGATCTGAGCAAAATCCCCGAGCTGGAGGAGGAGCTTACGCGGCATATCGGCGATCTCGACGTGAAGATTGCTCGGTTCGATCGCTGGCTCCAACTTGCCCGCGGTACGAGGCAAGCTCTCGAGGAGGTGGAAATGTCCTGACTGATCCAAGCGATTTGCTTGACAAAATCAGCCCTTGCGGCCATTGGGCGGCGCGTTCGAGCGGCGCGTGACGCCGCTCTTTGATTTTCAGCTTTCAGGATTTCTCGCGATGGCCAAGCCGGCAACCGTCAAGATCAAGCTCGTCAGCACCGCCGACACGGGCTTCTTCTACGTGACCAAGAAGAATCCGCGCAACCAGACCGAGAAGATGAGCTTCCGCAAGTACGACCCGGTCGCGCGCAAGCACGTCGAGTTCAAGGAAGCAAAGATCAAGTAGGCGCGATTGCCTTAACTTACGGCGTTCCCGCCGGCTCCGGCTGCTGGGTCTTGCCGGCCAGCAAATCTTCCACTGTTTCCGCAAAGCGGTGCACCGATATCGGCTTGGAAATATAGGCCTGAGCGCCCGCCGCGCGGATCCGCTCGTCGTCGCCAACGCCGGCATAGGCGGTGACGGCCATGATCGGCACGTCGTGCAGCTCCTCATCGTTGCGGATCAATTCCATCAGTTCGAGGCCCGTGACGTGCGGCAGCTGGATATCGGTGATCACCAGATCGGGCTTGAAGGCGCGGGCGGCGTCCAGCGCGTTGCGGCTGTCCAGCACCGCCTCGGGCTGGTGGCCATGCGCGGCGAGGAGGTCGCAGAACAGCTTGATGTTCAGCGCATTGTCCTCGACAACCAGGATCTTGGCCAACCCGTTTCCCCCGATGGATAAATTGCAAACTACGCCATGACCGGCGCTACGTACAATGACGCTGAGGCCTTGGCGCTCGCCGCCCTCGCCGCGACCCTTTCCGACGCTCGGCGGGCGGAGAGGTTCCTGTCGCTGACAGGACTGTCTCCAGATGGGATTCGATCACGGGTCAACGACCGGGCGCTGCTGGCGGCCTGCATCGCCTTTCTTGAAGGCCATGAACCTGATTTGATCGCCGTTGCGGAGCATGTGGGGGTGAAACCGGACGTGCTGCTTGGCGCCAGGGCGGAGCTCGAATGATGGGGCGTCCGCTGCTGATCACCGATTGCGACGAAGTGCTGCTTCACATGGTCGCTCATTTCCAGGACTGGCTGGGCGAGGCGCATGACATCGACTTTGCCTTCGAAACCGGCGATTTCGTCGGAGCGCTGACGCATCGCGACAGCGGCGCTCAGGTTGCCGAGGACCGCGTCTGGCCGCTTTTGACCGACTTCTTCCGCGG
>DATFEO010000105.1:0-7863 GCA_035250985.1 Sphingomicrobium sp.
GCCTGGATGCTGCTCCGCAGCCTGGAGACGCTCGAACTGCGGATGGACCGGGCCGGCAAGAATGCCGAGCAGGTGTGCGAGTTCCTGCGCGACCATCCCAAGGTCGAGAAGGTCGGTTACCTGGGCTTCCTCGAGGAAGGATCACGCCAGGCGGACATTTATCGCCGCCACTGCACCGGGGCTGGGTCGACCTTCTCCCTCTATCTGAAGGGCGGTGAGAAGGAGGCCTTCGCCTTCCTCGACGCGCTGCAGATCGCCCATCTGGCGGTCAGCCTCGGCGGCACCGAGACGCTGGCCAGCCACCCGGCGGCGATGACGCATTTGTCGGTGCCTGAGGAGCGGAAGGCAGCGCTTGGCATCACCGACAATCTGGTGCGCATCTCAATCGGGGTCGAGGACCCCGACGATTTGATCGCCGATTTCGAGAATGCGCTGAAGGCGGTTTAACCCCAATCTTCAACGCGCCACCCGCGTTCGGCCGCGAGGCGAGCCAGGCGGTCGTGAGGGTTCACGGCGACGGCCTCGTCGGCCCATTCGAACACCGGCGCGTCGCTGGCATGGTCGGAATAGAAGCGGACGTGGCCGCGCTCGAGCCCGCTCTTGGCGAGCCAGTCGGTGACCATGCGGAGCTTGGCGGGGCCGTAGCAATTTTCGCCGTCGATCTTGGCGTGGACGCGCTCGTCGAGGCCAATGATCGAGCCGGTGCCGATGACATCGTCGAAGCCGAGGCTGCGGCCGATGGCATCGGCGTAGAGGCGGTAGCTGGCCGTCGCCATGATGACGCGACGGCCTTCGGCCTTGTCACGCGCGATCGCCGCGCGGGCGCCGGGGCGGATGTTCGAATTTGCAGTCGCCCGGGCGAAGCTCTCGACCAAGGGCCGCAGCTCATGCGGGTGGCGCCTGTGGCCAAGCAACAAGCGGTGGTTGATCTCCTTCAGCTGGCCGCGGTCGATCAGCTTGGTCACATAGGCGAGCATCGAGAGGATGACGAGCGGCAGGAGCAGCAGCCGCCACGGCGCCCGCCTCAGCGCGCAATGCAGCAGGAAGGGCGTGTAGGTCGCGTGGCGGGTTACCGTGCGGTCCATGTCGTAGATGGCGAGGTCGGTCATGCCCGCCGCTCCAATATGGCGGTGACCAGATCATAATCGCTGGGCTTGTCGACATCGACCGCGGCGAGCGGGTCGTCGAGCCGGACGGCACGGAGGCTGAGGCCGAGCCTGCGGCCCATGGCGTGGAGCGTCTGGTCGAGCGTTCTGAGGCGCAGCAGTCCGAGCAGCCCCGGCCAGCCGAGCGCGAGGAGCAGCCGCCAACCCCTCTTGCGGTCCTGCTCGACCTCGCGCCACAAGGCGATCGCCTTCATCGCCTTAGGCGAGCCCAAGGCGAAGAGGTTGGCGCCGGTATATTTGCCGGCACGCAGGCCGATCCATGTGCGGCGCGACAGCGGCAGGCGTTTCATGAGCGCGCTTCTCGTCACGACACCCAAGGCGAGATCGGCCCCCTCGGCCTCCGCACAGAACTGGTCGATCATCGCCGCATCGAGCAGCGCATGATCGGCGGTGGTCACCAACAGCGGCCAGCGCGTCCGCTTGTCCGCGCAAATCTGCTCCAATGTGGCTGCGATCGTTCCTCCAGAGGGCTCGACCGACCAGCGCGGATCGTCGGGAAGCACCGGAGCGATGAGGTCGGGCTCCTGGGCCAGCAGCCGCACGGATTCGATGCGGTCGCTTGCCAGCAAGGCCCGCAAGGGACGCAGCACCATCGGCTCGCCGGCAATCGGGATCAGTGCCTTCATCTCGGCCCCGTAGCGCGCCGCGAACGGGTCGCCGCCCGGCCGCGCGCCGGCGAGCAGCAACGCCGCCCATCGGGTCATGCCAGCCAGCTGACGATCGCGCCGCCGCGTTCGGCGGCCGCGTTCGCCTGGGCGAGGCGCACGGCGTGGAAAATCAGCGATAGCAGCGTCCACAGTGCGACCAGCTCCAGTCCCAGGTCGGGCCGCCAGACGATCAGCGAAGCGACGAGGATCACCATGTTGGGGTTGCGACGGGCGGTTATCAGCCGGAACTTGCTGTCGATCGGCCGCCAGACGTGGATGTGGAACCCGCCAAACCGCCGCATGAAGATACCTTCGATGAAGCGCTGGACGACATAGCCGATGACGATGGCGGCAATGATCAGCCACTCATAGACCGCTTCGAACGGGTCGCCGTGATAATTGAGGCCCTCGGCCCAGGCCCACCACCAGAAGGGCGGATGGACGAGGTCGAGGCCGTGGTCGAAGATATTACCCCATTTCGACGATTGGCCGGTGCATCGGGCGAGTTTGCCGTCGACCGTGTCCAGCACCATGAAGCCGAAAGCGGTGACGACGCCTGGCCAGTACATGCCCTTCATCCAGAAGAAGAATGTCGCGACGCAGAGGATGGCACCGATGAGCGTGACCTGGTTGGGCGTCATGCCAGCCTGGGCCGCCCAGCGGGTCAGGTAGAAGGCCGGCCTGCGCCACAAATAGAGGGTCAGCAAATCGGTGACGCCCTTGTAGCTGGCGTCGTAGGCAGCGCGCTCGACCGGCACCGGATCGGCCGCATCGAGGGGCAGGACGAATGGCCGGTCACGCTTTCTTAGCTCGCTATAGCTGAGTTCAGCAGTGTCGGCATCGATGCGATCGAAGCCGGGGCCGGTCCAAGGCGAGGCCGATTCCATGGCGCCGGCGATGGCTTCGGAATCCCGGCCGGCCGGAACATGGGCAAGGACAGCGCGGTCGCGAAGCATCAGGACATGGCCTGGATGTTTCTTGATCGCCACCAGCCAGGCCGGGTCCCAAGCGAAATCGAGGTCGGCAAGCACGGCGGCACGGCCGGGTGCAGCCGCGGACCCGCACTCCAACCCCGCTTTCACTGCCAAGCGGCAGGCCCGCGTTTCGGCATTAAGCCCGAAGACGCGAGCATTGTTCGCGCCGACCGGCACGAACAGAGGATCAGCCCGGGTCGGTTCGGACGCCATCGCGTGAATGCCTAAAGACACAAAGTTCGGCAGGAAAGTGGCAGGTTGATTCGAGGCGCCTCAGTGTCGTGCTCGCCAGTCCGCCGGACTGACTGCGCGCCACACTTGCCGCTCGCCGCTAATTCGCGCAGTTTGCGCGTCGAATGGCAACCAGGGGTTACAGGGCGGGTGACGAGCACCATCCCGACCGCATCTATCGATGCGTCGGCTCGCTGACCATTGCCCGCGCCGCCACCACCGAGCGCGAGCTCGACCTGATGCCGGACGGAATGACCATCGACCTGTCGGGCGTTGATCGGATGGACACGGTCGGTGCCTGGCTGGTCTACCGGGCGGTGCGGGACCGCGGCGCCAAGGTCGAGGGCGCCAGCCACGAGGTCCATGGCCTGCTGGAGCAGGTCCGGCAAGCCGACAAGCCGGTCCGGGTCGTCCCCGAGGAGGAGGGCATCGGATTCAAGCGGACGGTGTCCGAGCTCGGCGAATATGTCGTCGAGGCCGGGCAGGTCTTCTACGGCCTCTTGAATTTCTTCGGAGCGACGCTGCTCGGCTTTTGGAACGTCTTCAAGCGCCCACAACAGCGCTTCCGCCTCAACGCCGTCGTCCAGCGCTTCGACCTGGTCGGCGTGCGCGCTCTCGGCATCATCGGCCTGATGAGCTTCCTGATCGGCATCGTCATCGGCCAGCAGGGCGCGGTCCAGCTCCGCCAGTTCGGGGCCGAAATCTACACGATCAACCTGATTGGCCGGATCACGGTGCGCGAGTTGGGGACGCTGATGACGGCGATCATGGTCGCCGGCCGGTCCGGCAGCGCTTTTGCCGCGCAATTGGGCACGATGAAGCTGACCGAGGAGATCGACGCCATGCGCACGATCGGCGTGTCGCCGATCGAGGCCCTGGTCATTCCGCGCATGATCGCAGCCGTGATCATGATGCCGCTGCTGAGCTTCTACTCGATGATCGTCACCATCATCGGCGGCGGCATTTACTGCTGGATCGACCTTGGCATTCCGCCGCTGACCTTCGTCCAGCGGATCCAGGAAGTGACGCCGATCACCGACCTGTGGGTCGGTCTCGTCAAGGCGCCGGTCTTCGGTTTTGTCATCGGCCTCGTCGGCTGCTTCCAGGGCATGCTGGTCGAGGGCGATGCCGAGCAGGTTGGCCTCAAGACCACCGCGGCAGTCGTCCAGGCGATCTTCCTGGTGATCGTCATCGACGCCATCTTCGCAGTCTTCTTCAGCTCGGTCGGCTGGATATGAGCATTTCGTCGACGCTGCCCGAGGGTGAGAAGGCCGTCATCTGCATCCGCGGTCTCCGTAATGCCTTTGGCGATGAGAATGTGCAGGTCGTGCATAACCAGCTGGACCTCGACGTCAGGAAGGGCGAAATTCTCGGCGTCGTCGGCGGTTCCGGGACCGGCAAGTCGGTGCTGATGCGGTCGATCATCGGCCTGCAGACGCCGGAGCAGGGTGAGATCAGGGTCTTCGGCGAGAACATGATCGGCCGCGAGGAGGACGAGGCCAAGAACATCCGGCGGCGCTGGGGGATCCTGTTCCAGGCCGGAGCCCTCTTTTCGACTTTGACCGTGGCCGAGAATGTCGAAGTCCCCATACGCGAATATTTCCACCTGTCGCCGAAGCTGATGGACGAGATCGCCAGCTACAAGATCGCCATGGCCGGCCTGCCGCCCGACGCCGGGCCCAAATATCCGTCCGAGCTGTCGGGCGGCATGGTGAAGCGCGCCGGTCTCGCACGCGCGCTTGCGCTTGACCCGGAGCTGTTGTTCCTCGACGAGCCGACCGCCGGCCTCGACCCCATTGCGGCGCAGAATTTCGACGAGCTGATCCTGTCATTGAGGGACAAGCTTGACCTGACAGTGTTCCTCATCACCCACGACCTCGATACGCTCTATGCGATTTGCGACCGGGTGGCGGTGCTGGCCGACCAGAAGGTGGTCGCGGTTGGGACGATTGAACAATTGCTGGCTTTGGACCATCCTTGGATTCAAGAATATTTTAACGGGCCGCGCGGGCGTGCGGCGGCGGCGGCGTAAGGGGGCTTGGGGAAAGACATGGAAACCCGATCCAACTATGTGCTGGTTGGCTCCGTCGTCCTGACTCTGCTGGCGGCGCTTGGGCTGTTCATCGTCTGGCTGGCCGGCCTCAGCGGGGAGCAGCGGCGCTGCTTCGATATTTACTTCGCCCAAGGCGTCGGCGGCCTCAACAAGGGCACCAACGTCACTTTCTCGGGCGTCCCGGTCGGCCAGATCACCGAGATTTCGCTGCTTCCCGACCGGCCGGAGTTCGTCTGGGTCCGGATCGAGGTCGATGAGAAAACGCCGGTGCTGCAGGGCACGACCGCGCAGATCAAGGGCGTCGGCTTCACCGGCGTTTCCGAGATCCAGCTCGACGGCGCGGTGCGCGGCGCCCGGCCTCTGACCCAGATTGGCCCGCAGGGCTGCCCGGTGATCCCAGCCTCGCAGGGCGGGCTGGGCGCGCTCCTCAATTCGGCGCCGGAGCTGATCGACCGAATCCAGCGGTTGACCGAGCGGCTGACCGAGCTGCTCAGCGACAAGAACCAGGAGTCACTGGAGAAGATTCTCGCCAACGTCGAAGTCACGACAAGGGTGCTGGCCGAGCGGGCGCCCGACCTGGCTGACGCGATCGCCGATGCCCGTATCGCGGCACGCAATGCCGGAATCGCCGCGACGAGAGTGGGCGAGCTGGCGGACAGCACCAACCGACTGGTCAATGAGGAAGGCAAGCCCGCCGCGCAGGACCTGCGCAAGGCGCTGGCCGGTGTCGAGCGGGCTGCCAGCAACCTCGACGCCATGATCGCCGACGCGCGGCCGGGCATCCAGAATTTCTCGAAAAACACGCTTCCGGAAGCCAATCGGATGGTCCGCGACTTGCGCGAGCTATCCGAATCGCTGCGGGCGCTGACCGAGCGGGTCGAGCAGGGTGGCGTCGGGAGCGCGCTCGGGGCGCCCAAGCTGCCCGATTACAAGCCGAGGGACGGCCGATGAGAATGATGTTCCGAGTTTCCGGGGCTGTTGCCTTCGCCTTGTCGCTGAGCGCCTGCGCGCTGCTTGGCGGCGGACCCAAGCCGCCCCCCACCCTGCTGACGCTCACGCCCAGCGCCGCCGCGCCGGAATCGGTCGTGCGCTCGGCCAATGCCGGCGAGACGGTCACCATCGAAACGCCGGTCATCCCCAAGGAACTGCGCAGCGTCCGCGTTCCGGCCCAGGTCGGGCCGACCGCGGTCGCCTACATCAAGGACCTGCAGTGGGTCGACACGCCCGACCGCCTGTTCCAGGACCTGCTCCAGGAAACGGTGCTGAGGACGACGTCGCGCGTCGTCATCGACCCCAAGCAGGCGGCGCTCGACCCCGGCCTGGTCGTCAGCGGCCAATTGTCGAGCTTCGGCTATGAAGCCGGCGAGGGCAGCGTCCTCGTCCGCTATGATGCCGCCATGACGGCCCCCGGCGGTACGCGCGTCGAGACCCGCCGTTTCGAAGCACGAGTGCCCGCCGACGGCACTGCAGCCAGTGTCGGCCCGGCACTGAACGACGCCGCCAACCAGGTGGCGACGCAAGTGGCCCAGTGGATCGGGGGCTAGAGTCCGCTTTCGACCCATTGCGGACATTAACGATGGCATATGTTAGCCCCAGATTGGGGACCAACACGCATGAAGATGAGACTGCCGACTCCGCTGCACGGCTGGCGCGAATTTATGGGCGAAGTCGGGGTCATCATTCTTGGCGTGTTGATAGCATTGGGCCTGGGGGCAATAGCCTCTGAAATCGGCTGGAAGATGGAGACGAGGCAAGCCGGTAAGTCCATTGGCCTTGAGCTTGGAGAGGCAATTGGCCAAGGCCTCGAGCGTGTCCGCGTTTACGGTTGCGTCGAGCGGAGGCTCGACGAGTTGGCTGTAGCCGTCACAAAGGCTTCCAACGATGGCCGCTTGCCACCGATCGGGGATATTGGCTTGCCGCCCCGTCACACGTGGAATCACGGAACCTGGGACAGCGCGATGACCTCCGGGACCGCAGCTCACTTCGATCGGGAAAAGCTCGCCTCCTACGTTGCTGCCTATGAATATGTCACGGCCTTTGCCGATACGAGCGCAGAAGAATCCGGCAATTGGTCGCGTCTTTATTCCGCGGTTGGCCCCGGCAGGCCGCTTTCGTCAGACGAGGCCGGCTACCTATTACGAACGATTAGCGAAGCACGAGTTGCCAATCGACGCATGGCGCGCCGGGCTCATCTGCTTGATCAATTGGTCAGATCTTATGACATCTTTGTCGATGAGACCTACGTGCGGGAATATCTGGAACGACCGCCTTCCGCCTATCCGATTTGCCACCCGATCAATCCGGGGCATCCATCAAATTATGGACAGGCACCGGAACAATTGCGGCCTGACGCACTCGCCAAAGATGCGATCCGGCGAATTCCATTGTCAAAGTAAGCCAGGTGCATCCTTCTGCCGCCAAATCGCGAGCGTCTGCTTTCGACCCATTACAGACGCTAGGGAATCCTAACCTAGGCTAAGGCATGGCCCTTGCGGGGTGAAGTAACATACACTCATGCTCTACTTTTTCGACACGCGCGATAATGGGACCTTCATCGAAGATGATGTTGGGCTGGAACTTGCCGGTCTGGACGCGGTTAAAACGCAAGCCGCCTTGTCTCTCGCAGAGTTGGCGCATGACGTCCTCCCGGGCAGTATCAAGCGGGTGCTTTCGGTCGAAGTGCGAACGGCCTTACAGCCGATTCTTAAGGACGTGCTGACGTTCGAGGCTATCGTCTTGGCCAACTGAGAAGGAGGCGGCCGCGCGCTCGTCTTTACGACTGCGCGCAGTGT
>DATFEO010000126.1:0-3625 GCA_035250985.1 Sphingomicrobium sp.
GAGGATCGCCAGCGCCCGCGTCGACGAGTTCGCTGCAATCCTTGCCGGCACGAGGTCGCAAGGATTCCCGCAGGTCGGCTACGGCCTGAGCGGCAGCCGATCTCGAGCGAGCGAGCAGGTCATTCCCGATTTTGTGGACCCGATGAGCACCAGCTTCAGCTCGGTGCTCACGGCGAGTTGGGAAATCGACCTTTGGGGCCGCATCCGCCGTGAAACGGAGGCGGCGAGGGCCAATTTGCTGGCTACGGAAGAAGCGCGCCGCGGTGTCACGCTAACCCTCATTTCGTCGGTGATTTCGAGCTACGTCACCTTGCTCGACTTCGACGCGCAATTGCGGGTCGCACTGGCGACGGCCGAGGGCCGCAGGAAGTCTGTCGAGCTGTTCGAAACGCGGCTGGCGGGCGGCTGGGTTTCCGAGTTCGAAATGTCCCAGGTGCGGGCGGAATATGAATCCGCGTTGCAGCAGATCCCTGGCATAAGGCAGGTCATCGCCACGCAGGAACATGCGCTCTCGGTCCTCGTAGGACGCAACCCAGGCCCGATCGTCCGCTCGGGCGAACCGGACCTGCTTCATTCCCCGGCCGTTCCCGCCGGCCTTCCGTCCGAGCTGCTGTTGCGCCGGCCCGACATCCTGCAGGCCGAGCAGCAGCTGATTGCCTCCAACGCGCTGATCGGCGCGGCCCGAGCCTTGTTCTTCCCGAGGATCAGCCTGACCGGCTTGTTCGGCCTCGCCAGCGGATCGCTCGGAAGTCTTTTCAGCGGGTCGGCGCGGACTTGGTCGTTCACCGGCGACGTCGCCGGCCCAATCTATACCGGCGGCGGATTGACCGCGGCGGTCGACCAGGCGACGGCGCGGCGCGAACAGTCACTCGCCAGTTACGAGCTGGTGATCCAGAACGCCTTCCGCGACGTCGAGGACGCGCTCGCCGACCTTCGCCATAGCGCCGAGCTGCGCGAAACCCTGCGGCGCCGGGTCGCCACGCTTCGGCGCGGGGTCGAGCTGGCCAACGAGCGCTATGACAACGGCTATTCGGACTATCTCGAGGTGCTGGACACCGAGCGCAGCTTGTTCTCGGCCGAGCTGCAGCTAGCTGCGGCACGTGGCGATTATCAGCGCGCGCTGGTGAACCTTTACCGAGCGCTAGGCGGCGACTGGACTGCAGTACCTCCAACTGCGGCTACTGCCGCGCAAGCAGAGGTGAGAAGTCAATGAATGATAATGCGCAGACCGCTGCCGCCCAGCCGGTTGCGACCGAGATTGACGTCGGCACCGCCAAGCCGCCGAGCAACCCGATGCGCAGGATCATCCTGGCCGCGCTTGGGCTACTCCTGATCCTGTTCATTTATCATGTCCTGTCCGACCGCTACACGCCCTATACGTCGCAGGCGCGCGTCGAAACCTTCCTCACCCAGGTCGCTCCGGAAGTCGCCGGAGACGTCCAGACCGTCGGCGTCAAGGACAACGGCGCGGTCAGGAAGGGCCAACTGCTGTTCCGGATCGACCCGGAACCGTATGAGATTGCCGTACGGTCGGCAGAGGCCAATCTGGCCGTAGCGCTCCAGGGTGCCGATGTTTCGATTGCCGATGTCGCGGCGGCGCGCGCGCAGCTCCGCAAGCAGAGCGTCGATCTCGCTGCCAACCGCAAGCTCGGCAAGATCGTCACCGACCTGGTCGACAAGAAGGCGCTGGCGGAGACCAACCAAATCCGTTCCGATGCCGAGATCGGCAAGACCGCGGCCGACCTGTCGCGTGCCGAGGCGGATCTCAGGAAAGCTCAGGCCAGTCTCGGCGCGCCTGGCTACGCCAATCCCAAGGTAAGGCAAGCCGTCGCGGCGCTGGAGCAGGCGCGGCTCAACCTGCGCATGACGGAAGTCGTCGCCCCAGCCGATGGCGTGGTAACCAATCTCCGGCTGGCGCCCGGGCAATATGTCGCTCCGGGTCAGCCGCTGCTGAGCTTCCTGGATAGCGGGCCGAGGTGGATTTCCGCGGACATGCGCGAGAACCAGTTGGGAAATGTCCGGTCGGGACAGGATGTCCGCATCGCGCTCGACATCAAGCCGGGCAAGTTGTTTCGCGGCAAGGTCCACAGCGTTGGATGGGGCGTCAGCCAGGGCGATGAGGCGCCGACTGGCCAACTCGCGTCCCAGCCCGCCGACCAGGGTTGGCTTCGAGACCCGCAGCGCTTCCCGGTGAGAATTCTCGTCCTGCCGGACGAAGCGAAGGAAGCGGGGATCGACGTCGGCCGTAGTGGTGCACAAGCCAACGTCATCATCTTCGCCAACGACGGATCGCTCATGAACCCCATCGGCAGGCTGTGGATCAAGATCGTGGCGCTGCTCAGCTACCTGCAATAGCCATGGCGACAGCGGCATCCTTGCATCCTGCGGCCATGAGTTCCCTCGAAATTGCTCGTCGGCATTTCGTCTTTCGCTTCGCTTTCGGGACCACGGCCTCATTCGTAATCTGCGAGTGGCTGGGCTGGCAGCCTTCTGTGCTCGCTCCGGTGCTCACCGGCGTGTTGCTCGCCAGTCTGCCGGTGCCGCCACCACCCAAAGTGGGTCTCGCGCTAATCGTCGTCATGGGCCTGTCGGCTTGGCTCGCCTTCTTCCTGACGACCTGGTTCAACCAGGTGCCGCACATACTGTTCCTGGCGATTGGGCTGATCATGCTGCTGGCGTTCGCGGGCCTGGCTCAAGGCAAGGGTCAATTGCCGCTGACCCTGCTGCTGATTTGCATCGCAGTCGTGCCGGTGGTGACGCTCACAGTGTCGCAATATGCCGGTATCCTTCCCGGCCTCTTCGTGCGTGCGATGGCGTTGGCGGTTCTCTTCACCTGGATTGCATTCGCAATCTGGCCGCGCGCGTCGCCCAAGGCGCCCGACCCGCCGGCGCAGCCCGCTGGATCACCGGTCGCGGCCGCAATGGTGGGCACGCTGATCGTCCTGCCAATCATGCTCATTTATCTGTTGCTTGGACTTACCGACGCCATTCCCGTCTTGCTCACCACGGTCCTGTTGGTCGCCAAAATGGAAGAGGAGCGTGGCGCCGCCTCCGGCTGGGCGAAGCTCACGGGCAATTTCCTCGGTGGCTTTGTCGCCATCGCCGCTTATCATCTGTTGAGCATCGCGCCGTCGCTGGCAACGCTGGCGCTTATTACTTTCCTCATTGGCATCGTCTTTGCCGACCAAATCGTGAAGGGCGGCGTTCGCGGCGGGAATGCCTTGCTCGCCTACAATGCGACCATGGTGATCTTCGGACTGGCGCTGCTCAAGGGGCCGGCCAATTCCGGCACCTGGGGCGCGCGCGTCGTGCAGTTCGCCATTGCCGTGACGTTCGCGGTGGGGATGATGCGGCTGCTGATGCCGCTGGCAAAGCGCAAGCCGCACGCGGCCAGCTCCTCGTGAGCAAGACAAAGGCCCGCCGGATTCTCATCCGGCGGGCCAGTTTGCTCTTGAGACCACGGGAGACCGAAAGTCTTCGCCCCAAGAGTAGTCCTGTTTCCTAGCCCCGTTCCGGCTCCGGCGGAGGCGGCGGTGGCGGCGGCGGCGGCGGGCACATATCCGTCGCCAGGATCACCGATCCGTCCGGGCACGTCTGCGTCGCTGGAGGCGGCGGAGGCGGAGGC
>DATFEO010000132.1:0-9441 GCA_035250985.1 Sphingomicrobium sp.
CGAAGGGTTAGGCCTCTCCCCTTCGCCGCGCCAGGAGCATCGCGGCGACGATGCAGCCGGCGAACAGGGCGCCTTCGAGCGCGCCGGTCACGGTCCGGCTGACAGGACCGAAGCCGCTTTCGCCGAACAGCCCGCCAAGCCGCACCTTCGAGTCCGGGAAATGCTGCGCGAGCAGGTCAAGGCTGCCGCCCATCAAGTGCAGGCCGGCGAGGACAATCAGGATGCCCGCGGCGGCTCCGCAAAGCGCCGCCATCGGCGCTCCGATCCGTAACTTGTGCTGCCGGCTGGCGAGCACGAAGCCGAGGCCGACGGCAGCGCCGAGAATCGCGCCCTCGAGCGCACCGGTCATGTCGCCCGGTGACTGGCCGAACAGCAGGTTGAAGGCGTCGAGGCCGAGCAGCCGGACGAGGGCGCCGACGACATTGCCGCCGATCGCGCCGCCAAGGATCGGCCAGAACCACCGCTGCCGGCGCGAAAGGACATGAGCGGCGATGCCGAAGGCGACTCCTGCCCCGCCGACCAGCCCGATGACGGCGGTCAGGCAAAGCAGGACGAGGAGAATCGATACTCCGGCGACGCCCGGCTGGCCGGCGGCGACAAAGCCGTAGAACAGCCCGCCAACGACACCGGCGGCGGCGGCGCCAAGCGTCCCGGCGATCCCGAGCCGGGTGAAGGCGGACCAGTCACGATCGCTGACGGCCGGCACCGGCCGCGCGCCTTCCAGCGGGGCGATGAAGCGATAGCCGTGCTTGGGCACCGTTTCGATGAACCGAGGGCGGGCGGCATCGTCGCCGAGCTGCCGCCGCAGCGTCTTGATGCACTGGGTCAGCGCCTCGTCGGTGACCGGCACACCGCGCCAGACCTCGCCGAGGAAGCGGTCCTTGGTGACCAGCCGGCCGGCCTCGCGCACCATCAGCGCCAAGGCGTCGAAATAGCGACCGTTCAGCTCCACCGGCTCGCCACCCCGCCTGAGCTGGCGATTGGCCGGATCGAGCTCGAACCCTTCGAAGCGGATGCGGTCGGCAAGCATGGTCCCGCTTTATGGCGGACGCGGCGGTCATTTCCAGCCGTCCATCGAAAACCGGCACGAGGCGCTGAAGGAAGGCGTCGAGGTTTGGGCCTGCTATAGATCGCTGGAATTGGGGCAGCAGTGGCCAGCCGGCGCGACCATCGGAGCAGCCGGCACATCCTCAGGAATGGCGAACAGGGGCATCATGCGATGCACGATCGGGCCGATCGCGACTGCGTAGAGCAAAGTCCCCAGGCCGACCGTTCCCCCGAGGAACCAACCTGCAGCCAGGACCGCGACCTCGAGACCGGTGCGGACGACTCTTACCGATCCGCCCGTGCGCTTGACCAAGCCGGTCATCAAGCCGTCACGAGGTCCTGGCCCCAGCCCGGCGCCGATATAAGCCCCCGTGGCGACACCGTTCAAAATGACGCCGCCAATCAGCATCGCGGTCGCCAACGGCACGTTGTGGATCGGCGGGATCAACCAAAGGCTGATGTCGGCGAACGTGCCGATCAGGAAGACGTTGGCGATAGTACCGATGCCTGGCCGCTGACGGATAGGGATCCACAGCAAGAGGACCGCAGCCCCAACGAGGTTGACCGTCATGCCAAGGCTGAAGCCGATACGCCCCGACAGGCCCTGGTGGAACACGTCCCACGGGTCGAGACCGAAATTGGCTCTAACCATCAGGCCAAGGGAAATTCCATAGAGGGCGAGGCCCCAGAAAAGCTGGATCAGGCGGCGGGTCATGCCTATAGGGTCGCCCAAAGTGGCATCGTTTGATATAGCCACTTTAGGCGAGGTGGCCTGATGGCAACACGAAAGATCGGCGCGGCGTCGCTGCAACGCCTCATGGGCGGCTGGAAGGCCGATGCCGGACGCGCGCCTGCCTACCGCCAGATCGAACAGGCCTTACGGCTCCTGATCCTCGACGGGCGCCTTCCGATCGGCATCCGCATGCCCGGCGAACGAAACCTGGCTCCGGAGCTCGGAGTTAGCCGAACCACCGTGGCCGCAGCCTATGCCATGCTGCGGGAACAGGGCTTCCTCGCCAGCCGGCATGGCTCGGGCAGCATCGTCCGCTTGCCGCGCACAGTTCCTCAACAGGCGGAAGAACTGGGCAAGGCGGAGATTGACTTCTCCATTGCGGCGCTCCCTGCGCCCAAGGAGGTCCACGCCGCCTACGCCGCCGCGCTGGCGGAACTGCCTCGACATCTTCCGGGCATCGGTTACGAGCCTGCCGGGCTGCCCGACCTGCGGGCTGAAATCGCTGCACGTTATGCGCGGCGCGGCGTTCACACCTCGCCCGACGAGATACTGGTTACGCAGGGCGCACAGCACGGCTTCGTCCTCTTGCTCGGATTGTTGATGAAGCCGGGCGGCCGCGTCGTGGTCGATCACCCGACTTATTCCAAGGCGCTCGAGGCCATCGCCAACGCCTCATGCCAGCCGGTTCCGATCCCGCTGCCGGCCCACGGCTGGGACCTTGACCAGCTGGAGGCGGTCATCGACCGGAACGGGGCGCAACTGGCCTATTTATTGCCCGATTTCCACAACCCGACCGGCCGTTGCATGGACCGGGAAGGACGAAGGCGGGTAGCCGCCATCGCCGCCCGGACGGGATGCCGCATTGTCGTCGACGAGACGATGGCCGACCTCTGGCTCGAACGGCCGCCGCCACCGCCGCTGGCCGCATTCGATCGGGCGGGGCTTGTCATTTCGTTGGGCTCAATGGGCAAAAGCTTCTGGGGCGGGCTCAGGATAGGCTGGATCCGGGCCAGCCGCGATCTCATCGCGGCGCTGGCTGCATCGCGCGCCGCGATCGACATGGGCAGCCCGATCATCGAACAGATCGCTGCGACCGTGCTGCTGCATGACCCGGAGGTTTCCCTTCGCCCTCGCAGAACGGCAATCCGCGAGCAACGCGAGCAACTTCTGGAACGAGTTCGCGAACAGCTGCCGGACTGGCGCATTCAGTCGCCGGAAGGCGGCTTATCGGCATGGGCCGAGCTTCCCCGCGCCTTGAGCACTGCGCTCGCTGCCGAGGCATACTCCCTGGGAGTCCGCATCGCGCCGGGAAGTCGGTTTGGCGTGGGCGGTGCGTTCGAACGGTTTGTACGGTTGCCCTATGCGCTCCCAACGCCCCTTCTCACGGAGGCGGTCGACCGGGTCGCCCTGGCCTGGGAGCGGGTAAGCCAAGGGCCAGCAAGACGCCGGTCCCGCATGGATGAAGCCGGGCTCACCGTGGCAATCTAGGGAGCTTCGAGTCGCCCCTTGAAGCCCTGCGCGATCACATACCATTCCGATGAATCCTTGCGGCTCGCCGGCGGCTTGGCATGTTTTACCGAAGCGAAGTGCCGCTTCAATTCGGCGACGAGGTTATTGTCCGCTCCGCCGGCCAGCACCTTGGCAACATAGGCGCCGCCGGGACGCAGGACCTCGGTCGCGAACAGCATGCCGGCCTCGACCAGGGCCATGGTCCGAAGGTGATCGGTCTGCGGGTGGCCGACGGTATTGGCGGCCATGTCGGAAAGGACGAGATCGGCCAGGCCGCCGAGCGCTTCCTTGAGCCGGTCGGGCGCCGCATCGTCCATGAAATCCATCTGCAAGATGGTCACGCCTTCGATCGGGTCGGTCGGCAGCAGGTCGATGCCGACGACCGCCGCCTTGGGCGAGCGTCGCTTGACGACCTGGCTCCAGCCGCCGGGCGCGATGCCAAGATCGATGACCGACTTCACGCCCTTCAGCAGTTCGAAGCGCTCGTCGAGTTCAAGCAATTTATAGGCAGCGCGGCTGCGATAGCCTTCCGCCTTGGCACGGCGGACATACGGATCGTTCAATTGGCGCTCGATCCAGCGCGTCGAGCTCACCCGGCGGCCCTTGGCGGTTCGGACTCGCTGGCGCGGCCCGCGGCCGCCGCGGCTCACAGCTTGTGCCCGTCGCGGGCCATCAGCGAGCGCAGGATCCCCTCGCGAATGCCGCGGTCGGCAATGCCGAGCCGCTCGGCCGGCCAGATGTCGAGGATCGCCTCCAAAATCGCACAGCCGGCGACCACGAGGTCGGCGCGCTCGGCGCCAATGCAGGGCAGGCTGGAACGGCCGCCGAAGTCCATCTCGGCAATCATCGCACTAATCCGCCGCATGTCGCCGATCGGCACCTGCAGCCCGTCGACCGCGCGGCGGTCGTAGCTCGGCAGCGCCAGGTGAACGGACGCGAGCGTCGTCACCGTCCCGCTTGTGCCGAGCAGGCGGATTCCCGGGTCCTTGCTGGGCAGCAATTCGGCAAAGCGCGAGAAGCTGTCGCGCGCCCGCTGGCGCATGCGCTCATAGGCGGCAAGCCGGTCGTCTCCCTCGATCGCCGCCTTGCCCTCGCTCTCGGTCAGCGAAACGACACCCCAGGGCGCGCTCCACCAGGCGCGAATCTGCGGACCCTCCTCGCCGGGCTCGACCAGCACCAGCTCGGTCGAGCCGCCGCCGATGTCGAAGATGACCGCCGGCCCGTCGCCGGGCTCAAGCAGCTTGTGGCAGCCGAGGACCGCGAGCCGTGCTTCCTCCTGCGGCGAGATGATCTCGAGCGCGATGCCGGTTTCGTTGCGGACCCGCTCGATGAATTGGCGGCCGTTGACCGCACGGCGGCAGGCCTCGGTCGCGACCGAGCGCGACAGCGAGACATGGCGGCGGCGCAATTTGTCGGCGCAGACGCCAAGGGCGGCGACCGAGCGGTCCATGGCGCCTTCCGTCAGCTTGCCGGACTGGGTCAGGCCTTCACCCAGGCGCACGATGCGCGAAAAAGCGTCTACGACGGTGAAACCCTCGCCGGTCGGCCTGGCGATCAGCAGGCGGCAATTATTGGTGCCGAGATCGACTGCGCCATAGGTGTGACGCTGCGGCCTCCGCCATGCCGGCGGCTTGACCGGTGCCGCAGGACCGGCACCGGGCGCGGGCTGCGGCGTGGTGGCGACGCTTCCCGCCATCTTGAACGCCCATTCTATCCTTGGCCGCCTGGGAAACCCTGAGCGGCTGACTTGGGCCAAGCTTAATCCAGATTATCGGCGCAACGCAATCCTTTGGGCTCGGTTGACAGGGTGGGACCTGCTTTCTATCTCGCCGCTTCGCTCAGGCAGCGCTGCCCCGTCGTCTAATGGTAAGACTACGGACTCTGACTCCGTCAATCGTGGTTCGAATCCACGCGGGGCATCCATCTTTACGCGCCAGTGTCCCTGCCGCATTCTGCGGCCATGACCCTGACCGTCATCGGCAGCTTCGTCAGCCCCTATGTCCGCAAGGTGCTTGCCTGCATGGAGTTGAAGGGTCTCGACTATGCGGTCGACCCGATCACGCCCTTCTTCGGCAATGACGAGTTCACGCGGATGAGCCCGCTGCGGCGCATTCCCGTGCTGATCGACGGCGACACGGTGCTGTCCGATTCCACGGTCATCTGCGCCTATCTCGATGAAGCCTATGAAGGCTATGCGCTGCTCCCCGAAGGGCCGCGCGATCGCGCCCGCGCCCGCTGGCTGGAGGAATATGCCGACACTCGTCTCGGCGACCTCTTCATCTGGGGCCTCTTCTACCAGAAATTCGTGCGCCAGAGGGTGTGGCAGGAGGAGCCTGACGAAGAGCGAGTCGCCAAGGTGCTGGACGAGGGCGCACCGGCCGCGCTCGACTATATGGAAGGCGAGCTGCCGGAGACCGGCTATTTGTTCGGCCCGCTCGGCCTTGCCGACGTCGCGCTTGCCAGTTTCTTCGTCAATGCGCGCTACGTCGGCTTCGAGGTGGATGCCGGGCGATGGCCGAAAGTCGCGCGCTTCGTCGGTGACGTGCTGGCCGAGCCGGTGATGGCAAAGCTGCTGGGCTTCGAGGCAATCCAGATGAATGCGAGCATCAAGGGACGGCGCCAGGCACTGATCGATGCGGGAGTGCGGCTGACGGAAACCAGCTGGGGCGAGCGCGAGCCGCGAAGGGGCGTGATGGCGCTTTAGATCGCGCGCCGGCCTCGGGCGGATCGCATCCGCCCGAGGCACGAATCGGTTACGCCGCAATCGCCTCAACGATCGGGAAGTCAACCGGCGTTTCGGCCACTTTGTTGACGTAGTTGGTGAAGACATTGAGCGCGACGTGCGCGACCAATTCGACGGCCTCGGCATCGCTGAAGCCGGCAACCCTCAAGGCCGCGACATCGCTATCCGAAACACCGCCGCGCTTGCTTGCGACCGCCATCGCAAAGGCAAGCGCCGCCTCAGTCCTCGGTTTGCGGGAACGGCCCCGCCGGTTGAGCAGCACCTCCTGTTCGTCGAGCTTTGCGAGGTTCTGGCCGAGATAGGCGTGAGCCGAAAGACAATAGTCGCAGCCATTGAACTCCGCGACGGCGAGCGCGATGCTCTCACGCGTGCCGACGTCAAGGGTCTTGGAAAGCGACCCGTGCAGGCCGAGAAAACCTTCCAAGGCTGCCGGGCTCTTGGCCAGCACGCTGAAGAGGTTTGGGACAACCCCCAATTGGCCTTCAACCGCGTCCAGTAGCGGAGCCGATGCGGGTGGCACGGAATCACGGCCGGGGACGGTAATTCGGGACATGTGCAAATTCTCCTGTTGGTGCTGGATGATTACCGGCCAACAGAATGCCAGCTTGCACAACACGCGATAATCCACATAGTTCGCAAAAGATTATTTCAAGAAATGGAATAAAGACATGGATCGGCTATCGGAGCTGCAAGTCTTCAGGACCGTTGCCGATGAACTCAGCTTTGCCCGTGCCGCAAGGCGCCTGAACATGTCGCCGGCTGCAGTAACTCGAGCGATCGCACGGCTCGAAGGGCGTGTCCGTACCTCGCTGCTGCACCGCACCACACGCGCAGTGGCGCTAACTGACGAAGGTTCGGTTTTCCTGGGCCGCGCAGCAGCAGTGCTCTCGGCATTCGAAGATGCGGAACGCACGTTCGAAGAACGTGACGAGCAGCCATCGGGCCAGATCGTCATCACCGCGCCGGTTACGTTCGGCCGGCTTCATGTGGTGCCAATGCTGGCGACGCTGATGGCCGAGCACCAATTGCTTTCGGTCCGGCTTCACCTCGTCGATCGCAACGTCCGGCTTATCGAGGAGGGAATCGACCTCGCCTTCCGCATAGGCGAGCCGGCGGATTCGAGCCTGGCAATCCTGCAGCTAACCGGCGTGCGATCAGTGTTCGTCGCCAGCCCAGGCTATCTTGCGGCTCACGGACGGCCTGCCAACGCCGCGGACCTTCGCGGGCACGATCTCATTCAGTTTGAAGGATTGGACCGTTCAACCGAATGGCGTTTCGCGGGCAAGCGCCGATCCTATGCGAGGTTCAAGCCGAGGTTGGTGGTCAACAACGCAGATGCGGCGCTCGCTGCCGCGCAAGCGGGCCTCGGGATTGCCCGCCTTCTTTCGTACCAAGTCGCCAATCCGATCCGCGAAGGCCATCTCACTCCGGTCATGGTCGGCATCGAGGCTCCGGCCCTACCCGTGGCGTTGCTGTTTGAAGGCCGCAGGCGAGGCTCGCGCACGATCCGCGCCGTGATCGATGCCGCGCGGACCTATTTTGCCGGTATCGACATCCTCGAATGATCTCTCGTCAATATTGCGTGCCGGCGATCCAATGCTCCAGCCGTGTCTTCAGGGACCGCCGCGATGGTATGTAGGCGGGCAGCGGCGGCGCGACCTCGTCATCGTTGACCGCATCGTAGATCGTCAGGTTATCGGGAATCCTCGGCCGCAGCGTTTCGCGGCCGCGCATCAAATCCTCGGCCATGGCGAGGCTGCGGTGGACATCCTCGGCGGTGAACGGCTTCATCAGGCAGCCGAGCGCCAGGTCGGGCATCGGGAAATTGGGCGCCTTGCCGGACACGAACAGGCAGGGGACGTCATAATCGCCCAGGCGGACCGCCACCGAAAAGCCGGTGGTGCCGCGCGCCAGCTTCAGGTCGACAAGAGCGAGATGCGGGGAATGAGCCTCGGCTGCGGCAACGGCGCCGTCGAGATCGTCGGCGGTCGCCACGACCTGATAGCGAGGGTTATCCTCGACCAGGTATTTGATCGTCGTCGCCAGTTGCGCATCGTCTTCAACAATCAGGATCCTGAGCACTCCCGCCTCCCCACGAGCCCGCGAAAATCCAGCCTGTGAAGGGGATGCTCGCGCAAATGAGAGTCCCTGCGAATCCCGGGGTTACCGGGTTTACGACGAGCGGATTCCAGCCTGCGACGAGCCGACGAAACCGGGCCCGGCCACTTCGAGTGACCGGGCCCCGGGATTTCAAGAACGGTAAAAGATGTGAGCGCCGATCTGGCTGACCCTGGTCAGGCGCCGGCCCCAGGACGGCGAGACGTAATTGGCATGGTACCAGAGCACGTCGGTCGACAGGCTCGGCACGGCATTGGCCATCGCCAGACGAGTGATGCCTTGCGCCTTGCGCCACGCCGCCGACGTCTCGTCGACGCCCGGCATGTAGCCGGTGCGCGGGTTGACGAAGGAGAATTGCCACGGCTGCTTGACCACGCCGCACCAGGTCGTCGGATATTTGCCCGACACGGCGCGGTTCATGATGACGCGCGCGACGGCCAGCTGGCCCTCAGGCGTTTCACCGCGGGCCTCGTGATAGACCGCGACGGCCATGCAATTGGCCTCTTCATTGAGCGGGGCGCCGACGCCGTAGCGGTCGGCCAAGGCGGCAAGCCCCCAGCCGGCGCGGTGGAGCCAGGCCGCCTCGCGGGCGACATCCCTGGCAACCGGCGCGGCACTGACCGTCACGGCCGGTCGCGGCGAGACCGGGGTCGCGCTGAGCACGGCCGGCGTCACCTGGGCAATCAGG
Source organism: Sphingomicrobium sp. (assembly GCA_035250985.1). Classification (GTDB taxonomy): domain Bacteria; phylum Pseudomonadota; class Alphaproteobacteria; order Sphingomonadales; family Sphingomonadaceae; genus Sphingomicrobium. The sequence continues at coordinate 8,839 of DATFEO010000132.1, forward strand.
CCCTGCTGGCCGAAAGCCTCCGTCGAGCCACCGACTAGCGTAAGAAGAAAGGCACCCACCACGGCAGCGCCGCGGCTTCCCAAAAGCTTGATCACTATTTTTCCATTTACTGGCGGTCGCCCACATCGCCGCGGCACTAAAGTCGCGTTGCGAATTTGCGGCTGTGGAGAGACCGTCTTGCCCTGGAGCCCGCGGAAAACGCCGCGTGGGGCTCACTCGCTCTTCAATTCGTTGCAGTGCACATAAGGCACAGCGGGAGCGCTTCAAGAAAAGTTCGGCGAGTCGTTGGCCTCAAGCGGTGAAATTCTGGAACACTTTTCAAAAGCGTTGTTTTTCAATGGTTTAGATGAATGCCTGTTCAGGCTTTGAATGGTCCCTGGGCCGCGCTAATCGGGCCGGAATTGGGAGGATGCGGATGGCCTACTGGATCTTGCGGTCAGAACCCGAAACCTATGGCTGGGACGATCTGGTGCGCGATCATGGCACCGAATGGGACGGCGTGCGCAACTACACCGCGCGCAATTTCCTCAAGGAGATGCAGCCGGGCGATGAGGCGCTCTTCTATCATTCGGGCAAGCAGAAGGCTGCGGTCGGGGTGATGGA
>DATFEO010000156.1:0-3929 GCA_035250985.1 Sphingomicrobium sp.
CGCGGTGCGGCTGTTCAAATCCCACTCGCGCCAGGGGGCGATGACCTTGATGTCGGGATCGAGCGCATAATAGCCGAGCTCGAAGCGGACTTGGTCATTGCCCTTGCCGGTGGCGCCATGGGCGACAGCATCAGCGCCGACCTGGTGCGCGATCTCGATCTGGCGTTTGGCGATCAGCGGCCGGGCGATGGACGTGCCGAGCAGGTATAGGCCCTCGTAAAGGGCATTGGCGCGCATCATCGGGAAAACGTAGTCGCGGACGAATTCCTCCTTGAGGTCGTCGATGAAGATATGCTCGGGCCTGACACCCATCAGCTCGGCCTTGCGGCGCGCCGGCTCCAGCTCCTCGCCCTGGCCCAGATCGGCGGTGAAGGTCACCACCTCGCAGCCATAGGTCTGTCGGAGCCATTTCAGGATGACGCTGGTGTCAAGGCCGCCGGAAAAAGCGAGGACGACGCGGCGGATCTTGTCATTCATGGCTGATCAGCTGCTCCCGAAACCGGCAGCGGGGCCATGCCAGCCGTCCCGTTGCCGTTCAAGGGCGATACAGATTTGGTGGAATATCCCCACCGCCGAGTTTTCGAGTGGGAGGTCATCATGAAGGAATTTTTGGTCGGTGCCGCCGCCATCGTCATCGCCGGCGCCGCCTTCGCCCAGGTCGCTCCGACGACACCACCCTCCGCCCCGCAAGTTGCGCCCCTGCCCGAGCGCATCGACACCCGCGACGAGGTAGTCGGCAAGGTCCGGGATCATTTCGCGCAGCTGGATGCGAACAAGGATGGCGTCCTGACCAGGGATGAAGCGGAAGCTGGCCGCAAGGTCTTCAAGGAGCGCATGCGCAGCAAGTTGGGCGAGCGTCGCGTACACCGGATGGAAAACCGTGACCCGAACGCAGCGTTCGACCGGCTCGACACCAACAAGGACGGTGCCATCAGCCGCGAGGAGTTCGCCCAGCATCGCGAGCAGCGCATCGAGCGCCGCACGGTCATGAAGGATGGGCAGGCCATGCCGGGCATGCCGCATGAGGGCATGCGGATGCACCGCTTCGGCGGGATGATGGGCGGCCACATGTTCGACATGGCCGATGCCAACAAGGACGATCGGGTGACGCTGCAGGAAGCGACCGACGCCGCAGTCCGGCATTTCGACACGGCCGACGCGAACCGTGATGGGCGACTGACGCCGGACGAGCGCCGGCAGATGCGCCTTCAGCGGCGAGCGCCGAAAGCCGGCTAAGCCGTTTCTTTCGCCCTTGCGCGACGAGGGCCCGGCGCCTTGCGCTGGGCCCTTTCCCTGTCGGCGGCGCGCAGCTCGCGCTCGGCTTCCAGCATATAGTCGCGCGTGATCGGCAGCGCCCGGCGGTCGCGGACATATTGCAGCTGGTAATTGCACATCGAACCCGATTCGAAGGCGACGACGCCGCCGGCGAGATAGAATTCCCACATGCGAAAGAAGCGCTCGTCATACATGGCGATGATCTTCGCCTTCGCCTTGCGGGTCCGCTCGAGCCAATGGCGGAGGGTATAAGCATAGTGCAGCCGCAGCGTCTCGACGTCAGTGGTGATCAGGCGCACCTTCTCGCTCGCCGCCGACATCTGCGACAGTGACGGCAAATGATAGCCGGGGAAGATATACTTGTCGGTGAAGGGATCGGGGGTCGTCGCCTTGCCGAGCTTGCCGATGGTGTGCAGCAGCATCACCCCGCCGGGCTTCAGCAGTTCGCGGCACTTGGCGAAGAATTCGTCATAATGGGCGGCGCCGACATGCTCGAACATGCCGATCGAGACGATGCGGTCGAACTGGCCCTCCACCTGGCGATAGTCGACCAGCTCGAACTTCACCTGGTCGCCGACGCCAGCAGCGGCGGCGCGCTCGCGGGCGACCTTCAATTGCTCCTCTGACAGGGTGATGCCGGTAACCCGCACCCCCGCGACCCGGTTGAGGTAGAGCGCGGTGCCGCCCCAGCCGCTGCCAATGTCGAGCACATGCTGTCCCGGTTCCAGCGCCAGCTTGGCGGCGATGTGCGCCTTCTTGTCCGACTGGGCCTGTTCGAGGCTGTTCGAAGGGTCGGTGAAATAGGCGCAGCTGTACTGCAGGTCGTCGTCAAGGAAGAGGCGATAGAGATCGTTGCCGATGTCGTAATGATGGGCGACGTTCCTGCGCGCCCGCTTGGCGACATTGCGCGCCCGCCACAGTTTCTTGAGCGGGTTCTTGCCCTTGCCGATCGCCTTGCGGCCCTTGCCCGCTTCCTCCCACCTATTGGCGCCGGTCGCCAGCTCCATCAGGTCGAGGATGTCGCCGTCCTCGATGGTCAGGCGGCCGTCCATATAGGCCTCGCCGAGGCCGAGACGCGGATTCCGGGCGATCGCCAGGGCGGTCCGGCGATCGGCGAGGCGAATTGTCAGCGGCTTGCTGCCGCCAGGCCCGAATTCGAGCCTTTTGCCGTCCGGCATCAGCAGCACCAGGCGGCCCTTGGTTATGACCTTGCCGACCAGCTTCTCAATCAACGTCATACGAAACGCTCCCTCGCCGGCAGAACGTAGCGAATCGTGCAGCGCAAAGGCAATCAGGCGGCCGCGCGGCTCTTCCGATTGCGCTCCGCGGCCGTCTTCAACTGGCCGCAGGCGGCATCGATGTCGCGCCCGCGCGGTGTGCGGACCGGCGCCGAAATGCCGGCCTCGAAGACGATATTGCTGAACGAACGGATGCGCTCGTCGCTCGAACATTCATAAGGCGCCCCGGCCCAGGGATTGAACGGGATCAGATTGACCTTGGCCGGCAGCTTGTAGCGGCGGATCAGGCGGACGAGCTCGCGAGCATCCTCGTCGCTGTCGTTCTTGTCCTTGAGCATCACATATTCGAAGGTGATGCGCCGGGCATTGTTGGCGCCGGGATAGGCGGCGCAGGCCTCGAGCAATTGCTCGATCCCGTACTTGCGGTTCAAGGGCACGATCTCGTCGCGGATTTCCTTGGTCACCGCGTGCAGCGAGACGGCGAGATTGACTCCGATCTCCTCGCCGGCGCGGGCCATCATCGGCACGACGCCGCTGGTCGACAAGGTGATCCGGCGCTTGGAAAGGCCAAGCCCGTCGCCGTCCATGACGATCTTCAACGCGTCGCGGACATTGTCGAAATTGTAGAGCGGCTCGCCCATGCCCATCATGACGATGTTGGTCAGCATGCGGCCCTCGGGCTGCGATGGCCATTCACCCAAAGAGTCGCGGGCCAGCATCACCTGGCCGACGATCTCGGCTGGCTCCAGGTTGCGAACCAGCTGCATGGTGCCGGTATGGCAGAAGCGGCAGTTCAAGGTGCAGCCGACCTGGCTCGACACGCAAAGCGTGCCGCGGTCCGCATCGGGGATGAAGACCATTTCGAACTCATGGCCGTCATGGGTCTTGAGCAGCCACTTGCGCGTGCCGTCGGACGAGACCTGCGCCTCGACCACCTCCGGACGGGTGATGGCGAAGCGTTCCTTGAGCCACGGCCGCTGCGCCTTGGCGATGTCGCTCATCGCGTCGAAGTCGGTGACTCCGCGATTGTAGATCCAGTGCCAGATCTGCTTGGCGCGGAGCTTGGCCTGCCTCGGATCGAGCCCGGCCTGCTCGAGCGCGGCCCGCATCGAGTCCCTGGCCAAGCCGATCAGCTCGACCCGGCCGTCGGCGCGCGGAGTGGCCGCGCGCGGCACGGGGATCGGGTCGGCCGGTCCGGGGATCGGCATCAGGGCGGTATCGGCGCTCATGGCGAGCGGCCCATGTAGTGGGAATGCGGCGAAAATTCCAGTTGCACCGACAGACGCTCGGAATGCTGAAAGGTCACAAAGGTCGCACTGGCAACGCGCGCGCGTGACGGCCGCGCGCGTGACGGCCCAGGTTTCGATAGTTGCGTCCAATAGCCATGGCCGCACGCGTGGCACGGAGCGGCAGCTG
>DATFEO010000158.1:0-16860 GCA_035250985.1 Sphingomicrobium sp.
GGAGATGGTTGTCGCCTCCGGCTGACTGCCGCCGACTATCCGGAAGAGGGCGCCTGTCGGGCCGTCTTCATCCGATCAACATGTGCCGATCGGATCGGCCGGAGCGCGCGGGTCGCCGTCAACGGTGCCGCCCGACCCGAGGCTGCATCCCAGCAGGATACCGGCTAGGTGAGGTGCCGCCATCGATGTGCCGGACAGCGTCTGGTAGCCGCCGCCCTTGTACGTCGAGTAGATGCTGGAACCGGGCTCGGCATAGTCTACAGGGTCGCCGTAATTGGAGAAGGACGACCAGGGGTCGATGTCGTCGATCGCGCTGATGCCCTTGGCGAAGGACGAAACGGTGTAGATGTTTGGACCTTCGGCGCTTGCCGGGCTGTAATTGCTTGCATCATCGCTGCTGTTGCCCGCGGCGATGGTGAATTTCACGTGCGTCGGCGCGGCTTCGACGGCGTCGTTCACGGCCTGCGAAAAACCGCCGCCGAGGCTCATATTGGCCACGTCACCGGACTCGCCATTGAACGCCACATAGTCGATACCGGCGATCACGCCGGACCAGGTGCCGCTCCCGCGGCGATTGAGGACCCGCACGGAAACAAGGGTCGTTCCCGGCGATACGCCGACGACGCCGATACCGTTGCCGCCGATCGCGGCGATGGTCCCGGCAACGTGCGTGCCATGGCCGTTCTCGTCATCGGGCGAGCCGCCGACAAAGGTCACGCTGCGCGACGCATCCACAACCAGGTCCGGATGATCGAGGTCGATGCCGGTATCGATGACCCAGGCGGTGTTGCCGGATTGGCTGCCCGGCCCGCCGACCCGGGTGATGCCCCACGGCACCTGTTCGGCAGGCGGTGTTCCGCCGCCGCCGCCCGGGCCCTTCCCCGGCGGCGGCGCCAGGGCCCGTACAACCTGATCCTGCTCGCAGCCGGTGATCTTCGGGTTGTTGGCGCGAAGCTCGGCGACGGGGCTGCGGCCTCCCGGCTGCGCGGGCAGTCGCACGGCAAAGCCCTTGATCGTATGCCGGTAGGTGTGAAGGATCTGGCCGAGCATGGGCCCGACGGCCCTCCCCGCCTCGTTGCCGACGCTGGCACCCGGCATCGATCGATCGAACGTGCAGATATACTGATTGTTGACTGGCCCCAGCATGACGTCCGCCTGCGCCGTCGGTGCCTGCGCAAGGCCAATGGAAGCAGTGCCGGCTAGAGTTCCGGCAAGCAAAATCAATTTGACCCGCATGATAGCCCCCGGCCGGCAGTGCCACCCCTGGGCGCCATCCGCCGCCGGCTCCCCGCGTCGCGCCCCCGACCAAACTCTGCTTTATTAAATTTAGAGTCAAGCGGTTGAGTTAACGGCTCAATTCGGCGGCGACCGGCGGCACGCCCAGCCGCGGGATCTCGATCTTCGGGCAGCGGTCCATGACGACCTTCAGCCCGGCTTCTTCCGCGCGCTTGGCCGCTTCCTCGTTGATAACGCCGATCTGTAGCCAGACGGCCTTGGCGCCGACTGCGATCGCCTCGTCGACTGCCTCACCCGCTGCCATCGGCCGACGAAAGATATCGACGATGTCGATCGGTTCGCCGATCTGGGAAAGCTCCCGCCAGACGAACTCCCCGAACAGATGCTCGCCGGTGATTTGAGGATTGACCGGAATAACCCGGTAGCCGCGGCCCTGGAGGAATTTCATGACGCCGTTCGACGGCCGGTTGGGCCGGTCGGAAGCGCCGACCATGGCGATCGTGCGCGCATTGGCGAGCAACTCGTAAATGTCCTCGTCGCGGGTTAGCGGCATGGCTTTTCTCTCCTCGCGCGCATTAATGCTTGAGGCTGCGGATTGTCTCCAGTTGGACCATCAGCTTGCGGGCAAGGTCGGCGAAGACTTGTGCCGCCGCGCCCTCGCCGGCGGCGGGCGGATTGCCGGCGTCGGAGGCCTCGCGCAGGCTCGCCGACAGCGGCAGCCGGCCGAGAAAGGCGATGCCGAGCCTCTTGGCTTCGGCCTCGGCGCCGCCACGGCCAAAGGGATCGGACGGCTGGCCGCAATGCGGGCAATCGTAGCCGGCCATGTTCTCGATGATGCCGGCCACCGGTACATGCGTCTTCTCGAACAGGTCGACGGCGCGCGCCGCGTCGATCAGCGACAGGTCCTGGGGCGTCGAGACGATCACGGCTGCGGCCGGGCGTGCCTTTTGGATCAGCGACAATTGCACGTCGCCAGTACCGGGCGGCAGGTCCACGATCAGGATCTCCGCGTCGCCCCAGTCTGCCTCGACCAATTGGTTTAGGGCGCCGGACGCCATCGGGCCGCGCCAGGCGAGGGCGGCGCCTTCGGCGACCAAATGCCCGACCGACAGGAGTTTGACGCCATACGCCTCGAGCGGGATCAGCTGCTTGTCGCGCGCCTTGGCCCGCTCGGTCGTTTTGAACAGCCTGGGCTGCGACGGTCCGTAAATGTCGGCGTCGATGAGCCCGGTCTTCTTCCCCATCCGCGCCAAAGCAATGGCGAGGTTGGCGGCGAGGGTCGACTTGCCGACCCCGCCCTTGCCGCTGCCGATCGCGACGAGAGTGCGGCCGCGCCGGGCAGCGGTGAGCGCCACCCGCGCATCGCGGATTCCGGGAATAGCCAGCGCCGCCTCGCGCAGGCCTTGCTCCAGGGCCGCCTGCTCGGCCTCGTCCAAACCCGTCGCCTCGACGATGAGACTGGCGACGCCATCGGCCAGCCGCCGCGAGCGGATGCGCGCAGCTTCCGGGTGGCGGTCGAGCTGGTCGAGGTCAGGCATCGCTTGGCTCACTTAGGCACTTGCCATTCGCTTGCCACTGTTTTTCGTGCCCGGCGCTACCTATAGTGGGGCCATGAGCATCTTTTCAGGACTGGGCGCGCTGGGCCGCGGCTTGTTCACCGACAACAAGGGCCCGTGGGGCCAGGCACCCGGCGGATCGGGCGACGAGCCGCCGGAGCCGCCGTCAGGCGGGCAAGGGCCATGGGGCGAGCCGGCCCCGAAGCGCCGTCGCCGGGCCGAGCAACCCGCCGGCGGCAATATTTCCAGCCTCGACGAATGGCTGCAGCGCAGCAAGCAGAGGCTCGGTGGCGGTGGTGGTGGCAGCGGCTTCCCGACGCAGCCGAGCGCCAATCTCATCAAATATGCGATGCTGGGCGTCGTCCTTCTGTGGCTGCTGTTCACGAGCTTCCACCGCATCGCGCCGGGTGAGCGCGGCGTCGTCACCCAGTTCGGGCGCTACAACCGGACAGTCGAGTCCGGCATCGCCATCACCTTACCGTGGCCGATCCAGAGCGTTCAAAAAGTCGATGTCGAGAATATCCGCGAAATCAACCTCGGCTCGGCCAGCGAAGAAACGCTGATGCTGACCGGCGACCAGAACATCATCGACATCGCCTACCAGGTCCGCTGGAATATCCGCGACCCCGAGCAGTATCTGTTCGAACTCGCCCAGCCCGAGGAAACTATCAGGCAGGTGGCGGAAAGCGCCATGCGCCAGACGATCGCCAACGTTTCGCTGCAAGGTGCAATGGGTGCCCAGCGCGGCGTCATCGAGGGCGTCGTCGCGCAGGAGATGCAGCAGACGCTGGACGCTTACCAAGCCGGCGTCGACATCCAGGGCGTTGCCATCCGCCAGGCTGACCCGCCGGCCGCCGTCAACGACGCCTTCAAGGAGGTGACTGCCGCGCAGCAGGAGGCCGAGAGCTACGTCAACCAGGCGACGGCCTATGCCCTCCAGCTCCGTCAGAAGGCGCAGGGCGAGGCCGGCGCGTTCGACCGGATCTACGAGCAGTACAAACTTGCGCCGGATGTGACCAAGCGTCGCATGTATTACGAGACGATGGAGCGGGTCCTGCAGGGCGTCGACAAGACGATCCTCGAGGCGCCCGGCGTCAACAGCTATTTGCCCCTCAATGAATTGAAGCGGCCCGCGCCGAGGAATCCGCAATGACCGACTTCGTCCGCCGCCACCCGATGATGTCGGGAGTCCTGGCGCTCTTCCTGCTGTTCCTGGCGACGAGCGCCTTCGCCATCGTTCCCGAGACGCGCCAGGGAATTGTCGTGCGCTTCGGCAAGCCGGTTCGCATCATCAACCCGTACAAAGCCGGCCAGCCGTTCGGGTCGGTCGGCGCCGGCATTGCCTGGCGGATCCCGCTTGCAGAGAACATAGTCTGGCTCGACAAGCGCGTGCGTGACATCGACATGGAACGGCAGCAGGTACTGTCGACCGACCAGCTGCGGTTGGAGGTCGACGCCTTCGCCCGTTACCGCATCGTCAACCCGCGGCGGATGTATATCGCCGCGCGCACCGAAGAGCGCGTTGAGAGCGCGCTTCGCCCGATCCTGGGCTCGCAGCTCAGGAACGAGCTCGGCAAGCGTCCCTTCGCTTCGCTGCTCAGCCCGGAGCGCGAGGGCGTAATGGACAATATCCAGGCCGGCCTGAACCGCGTCGCCCGGCAATATGGCGTCGAAATCGTCGATGTCCGCATTAAGAAGGCGGACTTGCCCGACGGCACGCCGCTCCAGTCAGCCTACAACCGGATGGTCACGGCTCGCCAGCAGGAGGCGCGGTCGATCCGCGCGGAGGGCGCCAAGCGCGCGCAGATCATTCGCGCCGACGCCGACGCCGAAGCAGCGCGGACCTATGCGGCAAGCTTCGGCAAAGACGCGGAATTTTACGAATTCTACCGCGCGATGCAGTCGTACCAGACGACCTTCCTGGGCGACGGCAATGAGAAGCCGGCGTCGACAACCGTCATTTTGTCGCCTGAGAACGACTATTTGAAGGAATTTTCTGGACGATAGGCATCCCGGGATGTTCAATTTGCGTTCATGAGCTCGACCTAGCGTCGCATCATCAACGCTAGCATCGAGCGAAAGGTAAGGAATGATTTCGAAGGAGTCCGGACTCGTGCGTTATGCCTACGGAGTCGCAACCGCTTTGCTGATCGGGGGAACGGCCTTTTCGATCACTGCCGGTCCGGTGGGAGCGCAGGTCGCGCAAAATGCGCCGTCGGCCATGCCGCCCCGCGGCGCGCCTCAATCCTTCGCCGACCTTGCCGCCAGGTTGCAGCCGGCAGTCGTCAACATCTCGACCCGGCAGCGGGTGCCGGTCCGCACGCAGGTCGATCCGTTCGAGGAATTCTTCCGGCGCTTCGGCGCGCCGCTCCCTGAAGGCCAGCAGGGGCAACAGGGTTCGCCGCGCACCCGCGAAGCCGGCTCGCTCGGCTCCGGCTTCATCATTTCGCCGGACGGTTATGTCGTTACCAACAATCACCTGGTGCAGGGCGTCACCGGTACGGGTACGGTCGACACCGTCACCGTCACGCTGACCAACCGGCGCGAATACACCGCCCGCATCGTCGGCCGCGACCAGGCGTCTGACCTGGCGCTGCTGAAGATTGACGCGACCAACCTGCCTTACGTCAATTTCGGCGATTCGACCCGTACCCGCGTCGGCGACTGGGTCATCGCGATCGGCAACCCCTATGGCCTCGGTGGTACCGTCACCGCCGGCATCGTCTCGGCGCTTCACCGTGGCATCACCGGTGTCGGCGCCTACGATCGCTACATCCAGACCGATGCCAGCATCAATATGGGCAACAGCGGCGGCCCGATGTTCGACCTTGCCGGCAATGTCATCGGCATCAACTCGGCGCTGATTTCGCCCACCGGGGCCAATGTCGGCATCGGCCTCGCCATCCCGGCCGAGCTCGCCAAGCCGGTGATCGATTCGCTGCGCCGCGGCCAGCGCCCGCAGCGCGGCTATCTCGGCGTCGGCCTCCAGCCGCTCGACGAGAATATCGCCGCCTCGCTCGGCCTGCCCAAGGATTCGGGCGAGATCGTCCGCACGGTTGTCCCCGACGAAGCAGCGGCCCGCGCCGGCATCCAGCAGGGCGACGTCATCGTGAAGGTCAACGGCCGGGACGTGAATCCCGAGCAGACGGTGTCCTACCTGATCGCCAATACGCAGGTCGGCGCCCGGGTGCCGGTCGAGATCATCCGCGACGGCCGCCGCCAGACGCTGACCGTCGCCGTCGGCGAGCGCCCGACCGAAGAGCAGCTCGCGCAGCAGGCCGGCGGCGGCTCGGAACAGGGCGCGGTAAACGGCGGCACCAGCCCGGCCGGTTCGGCCCAGGCGCTCGGCCTAACGCTGACGCCCTTGACCCCGGAGCTGGCGGCTCGTTCGAATCTCCCGCCGACCGCGCGCGGCGTGATGATCACCGCCGTCGACCCGGCCAGCAAAGCGGCGGAGGAGGGCCTTAGGCCCGGCTATCTGATCATGTCAGTCAACCGGCAGGCGGTCACCACGCCAGCGCAGGTGTCGGCAGCAATCGACACCGCGCGCCGCGCCGGGCGGACCAGCGTGCTGCTGCTAATCAAGGTCGGCAATGCGCCCGAGGCCTTCGTCGGAGTGGACATCACGTCGCAGTAACGACCTTGCCCGCGTTCGCTTCTTCGGCCTAGGGTTCGCGGCCCTTCAAGGAGCGAGGCGGCGCATGGCGGACCAATCGACCAGCATTTTCATCGGCGCAGGCGCCGGCGGCGTGCATCCGCAGGCCTTGCAGTTGTCGCGCGCCAATCGTCACGGCCTGATCGCAGGCGCCACCGGAACCGGCAAGACCGTCACCCTGCAGGGCGTTGTCGAAGGGCTGTCGTCGGCCGGAGTCCCGACCTTTGTCGCTGACGTCAAAGGCGACCTGGCAGGCCTGGCGATGCCAGGCTCGGCTACCGCTAAGCCGCACGAGGCCTTTGCGGCCCGCGCCAGGGATATCGGCTATGCCGGCTGGGCCTATGACGCTTTCCCCGTGCAGTTCTGGGACCTGTTCGGCGAGCAAGGCCACGCGATCCGCACCACCGTGAGCGAGATGGGGCCGTTGCTGCTTGCCCGACTTATGAATCTTAACGAGGTCCAGGAGGGCGTGCTGACGATCGCTTTCCATGTCGCCGACAAGGAAGGCCTTATTCTCCTAGACCTCGACGACCTTCAGGCGATGCTGGTGAATGTCGGCGAGCGCGCCGAGGAGATGACGCTGGAATATGGCAATGTATCGAAGCCGTCGGTCGGAGCAATCCAGCGCTCGCTCCTTCAACTGCGCGCCCAGGGCGGCGACCATTTTTTCGGCGAGCCGGCTTTGGAGCTGGAAGATTTTTTGAAGCTCGACGAGGGCGGCCGCGGCATCATCAACATCCTCGCCGCCGACAAGTTGATGTCGAGCCCCCGGCTCTATTCGACCTTCCTGCTGTGGCTGCTGTCGGAACTGTTCGAAGAGCTTCCGGAAATCGGCGATGCGGACAAGCCGAAGCTCTGCTTTTTCTTCGACGAGGCCCACCTGCTTTTCGACGATGCCCCACCGGCGTTGCAGGAAAAGGTCGAGCAGGTCGTGCGACTGATTCGATCCAAGGGTGTCGGCGTCTACTTCATCACCCAGAACCCGATCGACATCCCCGACAAGGTTGCCGGCCAACTCGGCAACCGCGTCCAGCACGCTCTGCGCGCCTTCACCCCGCGCGACGAGGCGGCGGTCAGGTCGGCCGCCGAGACCTTCCGGCCCAATCCGGCAATCGACGTCGCCACCTGCATCACCGAGCTCAAGGTCGGCGAGGCCCTGGTGTCGCTGCTGCAGCCCGACGGCGCGCCGTCGCCGGTCGAGCGCACCTTGATCAAGCCGCCGGCCTCGCGGGTCGGTCCGCTGACCCCGCAGGAACGCGCCGTGATCGTCAGCACCGACGCCATAGGCGCCAAATATGACACGGTGCTCGACCGCGACAGCGCCGAGGAGATCTTGAAGGCCAAGGCGGATGAGGCCGTGGCCGCAGCGGCGGCGGCGAAGGCGCAGACCGAGGCGGAGAAAGCCGCCGCGGAGAAGGCGCGTCTGGACGCCATTGCCGCCAAGGAAGCGGCTCGCGCGCAGGCCGCCCAGGAAAGGCTAGAGAAGCAGCGGCAGCGGGAAGCGGAACGTGAAGAAGCCAAGCGTGCACGCGAAGCGGCGAAGCCGAGCATGGCCGACAAGATCATCACCTCGGCGACGCGCGCCGCGGCGAGCTCCGTCGGCCGCCAGCTGGGCAACTCTATCCTTCGCGGCATTTTCGGGGGCCTGATGCGTGGCCGTTGATCGAACCGACATCCGCGGTCTTGAGCGGCAGTGGCGCGATGCCCTGTTCGCCAAGGACGAGGCCAGGCTCCGCCAGCTGATCCACCCCCAGTTCAAGCTCGTCGGCATCCGCTCGACCGGCACCGTCGCCGTCAGCCTCGAGGACTGGATTATCGCGTTGCAGAAGATGGATCTCATCAGCCTGGAAGTCCGGGTGATGGATGCGGTCCGGCTTGACCAGACGATCGTCGCCACCGTGGATGCGCAATGGAAGCTGCGTTTCATGGGCCATGCGATCGACGAGCGGGTGCTGCTCACCGATGTCTGGGTGAAGACGGATGGCGGCTGGCAAGTCGTCCGCCGCCATTCGAGCCCGGTCCCGGCAGGAGTGAGCATCGAATGATCGCCTGGCTTGCCGCATGGCTTTTGGCGATGCAGGACTCAGCCTCCCTCGCCGGCACTTATCAGACCCACCAGATGGAGGTCGGCGCCATGCTCGAGCTGAAAGAGGACGGCACCTTCCGTTATATGCTCGACTATGGCGCCGTCTCCGAAGCCGCCGAAGGGCATTGGACCGCGACGGAAGGCGCCATCCATCTCGAGAGCGATCCACTGGCGGCTGACCTCATGGCTCAGATCGAGCGCTCCGACGCGTCGTTCGGGAATGAAAAGCTCGCGATCGACGATGGTGTGCTCGTCCTGCAGCGCCATGAGACGGTCTTCACCTTCTACCGGGACGAACCGTGAGCCTGGACGAAGCAGTCCTCGACTGGAGCAGCGCTGCAGAAGCGGAGCAGGCTGCGACGATCGCATTGCGCCGCGCGATCCATGCCGAACCGGAGCTCGGGCTCGACTGCCCGCGCACAACCGGAAAGCTGAAGAAGGCGCTCGCCGACCTGCCGCTGACGATCCGCGATAGCCAGGCGACCAGCGGCTTCATCGCCCGCCTCGACGGTGCCAGGCCGGGCCGCACCGTCCTGCTGCGCGGCGATATGGATGCGCTGCCGATCCACGAGGAGACCGGCCTCGATTTCGCCTCGCGCACGCACGGCCAAATGCACGCCTGCGGTCACGATACCCATTCGGCGATGCTGGCGAGCGCCGCGCGGATCCTGTGCGGCCGCCGCGACGACATTGCAGGCACCATCCTCTTCATGTTCCAGCCGGGTGAGGAGGGGATGCATGGTGCCCGGCACATGATCGAGGAAGGGCTGCTCGACGATCCTGCGCCAGAAGCGGCATTCGCGCTGCACGTCTTTCCCAACGTGCCCGGCGGGATCGTAGCTTGCCGCGCCGGCGCCTTGCTCGCATCGGCGGACACGGTCTCTGCGACGATCCGCGGGAAGGGCGGCCACGCGGCCATGCCGCACGACGCCATCGACCCGGTGCCGATCGCCTGCGAGGCGGTGCTCGCGCTGCAATCCTACATCGCCCGGCGGACCACCTTCACCGACCCGGCAGTCCTGTCCGTGACCAAAATCGACGGCGGGACGACACACAACGTCATTCCCGACGAGGTCGAGCTGCTTGGGACACTGCGCACGTTGTCGCCCTCGACGCGCAAGACGACGGCGGAGGCGTTCGAGCGCATCGTGACCAAGATCGCCGAAGCCCATGGCGCGACCGCCGAGACGCGGATCGATGAAGGCTATCCGCCGACGCTCAACGATCCGCGTGCGGTCGCCTTGGTGAAGCAACTTGCCACCGAGCAATTCGGCGAGGGCACTTATTTCGAGGTTCCGGCGCCGATCATGGGAGCGGAGGATTTCTCCTACGTGCTGCAGAAAGTGCCGGGGGCGATGGCCATCCTCGGCGTCGCGCCGCCCGAGGGAAATCCGTTCGAGCGACCGCCGATCCACAATGCGAAGATGATGGTCGAGGAGGCCGTGCTGCCGCGCGGCGTCGCCATGCATTGCGCATTCGCCACCCGCTTCCTGGAGCGCGGCTGGGAATGATGGGGGACTAGGATATGGCTACTACTACGGCGACGGTTATCCGACCCATCGGCTTCGTCAAGGAACTGACGCTCCGCGGTATCGTCCTCGGCGCGCTGCTGACGGTCATCTTCACCGCTGCCAACGTCTATCTGGGCCTGCGGGCCGGGATCACCTTCGCAACCTCAATCCCGGCGGCGGTGATCTCCATGGCAGTGCTCAAGGTTTTCCGCGACGCCACCATCCAGGAGAATAATATCGTCCAGACGATCGCTTCATCGGCAGGCACGCTGTCGGCGATCGTCTTCGTCCTGCCCGGCCTGGTGATGGTCGGCTGGTGGACCGGCTTCCCTTACTGGCTGTCGGTCGCGGTGATCGCCATCGGCGGCATCCTCGGGGTCATGTATTCAGTCCCGCTCCGGCGCGCTTTGGTCACGGGGTCCGACCTCCCCTACCCGGAAGGAGTTGCCGCCGCCGAAGTCTTGAAGGTCGGTGCCGGCGTCGGCGGAGCCGAGGAGAACCGGCGCGGGCTCAAAGCCATGATCCTCGGCTCGCTTGCCGGTGCCGCATTTCCATTGCTCGCCCGATTCCGCCTGGTCGCCGAACAGGCAAGCACGACTTTCCCGCTCGGGGCCGGTGCGACGACTCTGAGTGCCGGCCTGTCGCTGGCTTACGTCGGTGTCGGCCATCTCGTCGGCCTGGCCGTCGGCATGGCGATGCTGGCCGGCATTGTCATCGGCCTCATCATTCTGCTCCCGATCTTCACCGCCGGCGGGCCGCCGGCCGGGACGGAGCTCGCCGACTTTGTTGGGGCGATGTTCCGCGACAAGGTCCGCTTCCTCGGCGCCGGCGCGATCGGCGTCGCCGCGGTCTGGACCCTACTCAAGGTAATCGGTCCCATTGCTCGCGGCATCGTCTCGGCACTGGCGTCGAACCGCGCTCGGCGGGCCGGCGGCGACGAGAGTGTCGACATCACCGAACGCGACATCCCGATCACCATCGTGGGCGGAATCATCATCCTCTCGATGATCCCGATTGGCCTGCTGCTGACGGCCTTCGCAGGCAGCGAGCCGATCGTCTCGAATCCCGGCGCGACGCTGGCGGCCAGCATCATCTATGTGCTGATCGCTGGCATCATCATCGCCGCCGTCTGCGGCTACATGGCCGGCCTGATCGGCGCATCCAACAGCCCGATCTCCGGCGTCGGCATCCTGTCGGTACTCGGCATCGCCATCATCCTGGCGCTGCTGTTCCCCGGAGCCGACGCCGATGCGACCCAGGCGCTCGTCGCCTTCGCCTTGTTCGTGACCGCAATCATTTTCGGCGTCGCGACGATTTCAAACGACAACCTCCAGGACCTGAAGACCGGCCAGCTGGTCGCGGCAACGCCATGGCGCCAGCAATTTTCGCTCGTCCTCGGCGTGATCTTTGGAGCGATCGTCATCCCACCGGTGCTCGACGTCCTCAACGAAAGCTTCGGCTTCGTCGGCGCGCCCGGCGCCGGTCCGGATGCGCTGGCGGCGCCGCAGGCGGCGCTGATCTCAGCCATCGCCCAAGGGGTGCTCGGCGGTACGCTCGACTGGAATCTCATTGGTCTTGGAGCTCTGATCGGTGCCGGCGCGATTGTCATTGACGAGGTGCTGCGGGCCCAGAAGCGTGGCTGGTCGCTGCCGCCGCTGGCGGTCGGTATGGGCATCTACCTTCCGGTGGCGGTGACGGCGATGGTCGTCGCTGGTGCGGTCATCGGCCATTTCTACAACCGCTGGGCCGAGCGCCAGTCCGATCCAGGATTTGCCGAACGGCTGGGGGTGCTTACCGCGACAGGCTTCATCGTTGGAGACAGCCTGTTCAACGTTGTCTTCGCAGGGATCGTGGCCGGGACGGACGATCCCGCCGTGCTCGCGCTGCTCGAGGAAGCGGGCTGGCAAACTCCCGCGGGCATCGTCCTGTTCGCCGCGCTGATCGCCGCGCTCTACGCCTGGACCCGCGGCCGCGCTGCCATTCCATTGACCGGGCCGGACAGCGACGTGCCGGCCCAGGCGGCACCGCGGTAAGCGGGCCCTAGCCTCGCCCCCGATACGGGGCGACGCCCTGGTCGGGCAGCCACAGGCCGGAAGGCGGCTCGCCGGACTGCCAGAAGACGTCGATGGGCATGCCGCCGCGCGGATACCAATAGCCGCCGATGCGCAGCCATTTCGGCTTCATCTCCTCGACAAGCCGCTGGCCGATGCCGACTGTCACTTCCTCATGGAAACCGCAATGATTGCGGAAGGAGCCGAGGAACAGCTTCAGGCTCTTGCTCTCGACGATTGTTTCGCTTGGCACATAATCGATGACGAGATGCGCGAAATCGGGCTGCCCGGTGACCGGGCAGAGAGAGGTGAATTCCGGGGCTGCGAAACGCACGAGGTAGAGAGATCCCGGCCGCGGGTTGGGGACATAGTCGAGCACCGCTTCCTCCGGGGAAGCGGGCAGGGCGCTGGCCTGGCCGAGATGGCGGGTTTCCATGGCGCGCGCTTCTAGGCGCTTAGGTCACATTCCGGCAACGCCCAGTCGATCGGCGGTTGCCCCTGTCCTTCGAAGAAAGCGTTGGCCTGCGAGAAATGCCGGCAGCCGAAGAAGCCGCTGTGCGCCGAGAGGGGGGAGGGGTGAGGCGCTTTCAGCACCAGGTGGCGGCCATGGTCGACGAAAGCGGCTTTCTTCTGCGCATAGCTGCCCCACAGCATGAAAACGACCGGTTCCGACTTGGCGTTGACGATGCGGATGACGGCGTCGGTAAAACGCTCCCAGCCGCGATCCCGGTGCGAGGCGGCGCGGCCCATTTCGACGGTCAGCACGCTGTTCAGAAGCAGCACGCCCTGGCGTGTCCAATGTTCGAGGAAGCCGTGGCGCGAGGGACGGATGCCGAGGTCGCTCTGCAGCTCCTTGAAGATGTTGACGAGGCTCGGCGGCGGCTGGACGCCGTTGGGCACCGAGAAGCAGAGGCCATGGGCCTGCCCCTCGCCGTGATAGGGATCCTGCCCCAGGATAACGACGCGCACTGCGTCGAGCGGCGTCAGGTCGAGTGCGCGGAACCAATTCACGCCCTTGGGAAAGATGCGCTTGCCCGCCTCACGCTCGCTGAGGAGGAAGCGCCTCAGCTCCCCCATGTAGGGGGAGGCGAATTCCACGGCCAAGGGTTCGAGCCAGCTCGAATGCAGCTTGATGTCGGACGTCGACGCCATGACTTGTCATTGCGAGCCCCGAAGGGGCGTGGCAATCCACAAATCCTGGGTTGTTTCGCTGCGATGGCAATGACGGAGAGGGCATGGAATCGTTAGTCTCCACCGAATGGCTCGCCGAGCGGCTTGGCCAGGCCGGTCTCCAGATCATCGATGCCAGTTGGCACATGCCGGCAAGTGGACGCAACGGCGCTGAGGAATATCGCGACGCGCACATCCCCGGAGCAGTCTTTCTCGACATCGATGCGCTATCCGATCGCGAGAATCCGGCGCCACACATGCTGCCGCCCGCGGCCGAGTTCGGCGCGGCGATGGAGAAACTCGGCATCAACGCCAGCGACCGGATCATTGTCTATGACAATTCGCCGCTCCGGACCGCTGCTCGTGGCTGGTTCATGCTTCGCCATTTCGGCGCGCGCGACGTCGCCATGCTTGACGGCGGCTTCCAGAAATGGATGGCCGAAGGCCGACCGACCGAAGGCGGGATGGTAGAGGCTTCGGCGGGCGCCTTCGCCGCCGAGCCGCGGACCGCCATCGTCACCCGGGCGGAAATCCTTTCCGGATTGGAAAGGCCGCTGATCGACGCCCGCGGCCGCCCGCGCTTCGAGGGAAGTGTGCCGGACCCTCGTCCCGGCGTCGCGCCCGGTCATATTCCAGGCGCAAAGAATCTGCCGTTCGAAGAACTGTACAATCCTGACGGCACCTTCCGAAGCCCGGCAACGCTGCGTAAATTGTTCGAGCTGGCCGGCATCAATCCGGCGCAGCCGTTCGCTGCTTCCTGCGGCTCGGGTGTCACGGCCTGCAGCCTGTTGTTCGCCGCGCACTTGCTCGGCAATGACGAGGCCCGGCTCTACGACGGCAGCTGGAGCGAATGGGGCGCCGACCCGGCGACACCGAAGGAGATGGGGCCGGCGGCCTAAAGGCTGAGGACCGCGCCGAGCTCTTCGAGGCGCAGGCGAATGTCCCGAGCCAGCATTTCGGCCGCAGCTGGATGCGGCTGCCCGCCCTCGCCATGCAATTCGGCAATGGCCTCCAGACCAGCGGCCGAACCGGCGACGGCGCGCGCCGAGCGGGCCTCGAACCAGCTCTTGCGCGCCTCGCCCTCGAGGATCGCGACCTGGTTTTCGTTGGCCACCGGCACCGACTCCATGCCGGCCATGCCCTCGACCAGGTTCAATGCCTGGCGAAGCCCGGCGAGGCGGGCAATAGCCTCGGCATAGGGCGCCGGAACCGGCTCATTCGCCGAATCGGGAACGAAGTGAATCATGCGGACTGTTTGACACAGCCCGGCTAACGAAAAATGAATCCGCCGTTAGGGCGTTTCGTTATGCGGCGTCGCGCTCGATGTCACGCAGGATCCAGCCGCGCTGCGGAATAGTCTCAATGAACTCCGCCCCGCCTGAGGCCGAGCGCAGCTTCTTCCTGAGCTTGGAGATGAAGACGTCGATGATCTTCGGCTGCGGCTGGTCGTCGGCACGGCGATAGAGGTGCTTCAGCAGCATCGTCCGGGTGACGACATTGTTGCGGGCGAAGGCGAGCAGCTCGAGGACGCGATATTCCATTTCGGTGATGCCGATAGGATGGCCGTCGATGCGGATCAGTCGCTGCGTCTGGTCGACAGACAGGCGGCCGCCGCACAGGGTCTCGGGCATCGTGCCGCCTGCCGACTTCAGCGAGGCTAGCAGTCGCGAGGCGACTTCCTCGCTGTCCTCGGCCGACATGCTCGTCGCCGGGGCGCCGAGCAAAGCCTGCTGGATCTCGCCGAAGGTGCGGTGTGCGTCCTCGACGATCTTCATGCCTTCCTCGAAGCGCTTCCGGGCGCGGTCGAGGATCGATTCCAGCTCGGCCAGCCGGGCGGATAGGGATTCGGCGGTCATCTTCTCTTCAAATTTCCCCGGGCGTTCTTGGCTGCGACAATTACTGGGCGGAAGCGGTCTGTGTGTCCCCTTCGGGCGCGTTGATGATGGTCAGAGTCGTCTGACCCTTGTCGACGACCCGCGTCTCGGGATCGCCAGCGGTCGAACGGACGCCGAGCGATACGCGGTCGCGGCCTGCTGCCTCCAGCAGGCTGGTCTCGGTGGCGCTGCGCGGGGCCGGCCCGCCGAACAGCGCCTCAATCGCCTGCGCCTGCGCGCTCTCGGCGGTCGAGCTGATGGTGCCGGCGACGGGCGGAGTCAGCGAATAATCGGGCGGGATCACCAGCGGCGCGTTCCGCGCGACCGCGAACTCGTCGAGCGACTGCTGCCTGGTGCCGAAGAGCGTGCCGCAACCGCCGAGCGCCAGAGCGGGCAGGACGAAAGTGAGGACAAGGGCCTTACGCATGATCGATAGTCTCCTCGGGCGCCTTTGGCTTGGCCAGGAAAGCGCGCAGCAGCAAAATGACGACACCGATGCTAATCGCTGCGTCGGCGACATTAAAGACTAAAAAGGGGCGCCAGTCACCGAAATGCAGGTCGGCGAAGTCGACGACATAGCCGAACCGCACGCGGTCGAGGATGTTTCCAAGCGCTCCGCCGAGCACCATGCCGAGCGCGATCTGGTCGTAGCGCTCATGCTCATGAGTGATCCACCAGGCGATGCCCCCCGCGATCGCGGCGGTCATGGCGACCAGCAGCCAGCGACCGAGCTCGCCGCTCGCGGTCAAGAGGCCGAGCGAAATGCCGCGGTTCTCGGTCCAGGTCAGGTTGAAGATCGGCAGGACGTAGACCTGCCGCACCCACTGCAGCTGCAGCGGGTTGATGACCAGCCATTTGGTCAGCTGGTCGGCGATGAAGATGAAGGCGGCGGCGGCGATCGCCCAGTTGCGGGATTTCACAGTTCGTCACCCTGAACTCGTTTCAGGGTCCATTTTTCCGCCGGCAGCGCGGTCGTCACGATGGATGGTGAAACAAGTTCAGCATGACGGATTGGGAGAAGGGTCACGCGACGACCTCGGCGCAGCGGGCGCAGAGCGAGCCGTCGCTCTCGACTTCGGGCAGCAGGCGCCAGCAGCGCCCGCATTTATGATGGTCGGTCTTGGCCACGGACAGGCTGGCGCCGTGACGGACTGTCGAGGTGATGAACAATTCGGCGAGGAAGGCGTCGTCGGCGGTCGCGGGAACGGTGACCTCCGCCTCAAGGCTGGAGCCGAGCACCTTGTCGCGGCGCAGGGGCTCGATGGCCTCGGTGACACGCTCGCGCAGGGCGCGCAGCTCGGCCCATTTGGCGTCGTCGGCGTCGACCGCCGGAATCTCCGGCCATTCGAGCAGATGCACCGAGCCGGCGTCCGGATAGCGGGTGCTCCAGACCTCTTCGGTCGTGAACACCAGCACCGGCGCCAGCCAGCGGACCAGCGCGTGGAACAGGATGTCAAGCGTGGTGCGATAGGCGCGGCGCTTCAGGCTCGCGGGCGCGTCGCAATAGAGGCTGTCCTTGCGGATATCGAAGAAGAAGGCCGACAAATCCTCGTTGGCGAAGTCGGTCAGCAGCCGCGTGTAGCTGTTGAAGTCGAAATCCTCGACCGCCTGGCGAAGCTGCTTGTCCAGCTCGGAGGCGAGATGGAGCATGTAGCGTTCCAGCTCGGGATAAGCTGAGACGTCCTCCAGCCGCTCCTCCTCGCTGAAACCCTCGAGCGCGC
>DATFEO010000171.1:0-2921 GCA_035250985.1 Sphingomicrobium sp.
GAGCGAGGCGGCGATCGGCATCGGCATGCGCATCATGCGTGACGGCGAAACCATCGGCTTCTGGGAAGATGGCGCCAGGGAGCTCAAGGCCGGCGATCGGATCATCGAGGTGATTCCCGAGTATCTTTTCCCGAAGGTGGCGGCGGCGCGCGTCTAGCCTTTGCCGCCGAGATCCTTATCGGTTGCCGCTCCCCTTTGCGAAGTCGCCATAGGCCGGGCTTATGATCCAGACTGCCAGTTTTGATGTGTTTGGCGGCTGCTGAACGATTAGGAGGGCTGCATGACCGAATTCGACCCCGATCGCGCCGTCCTCCTGCCAATTGACATGCAACAGGCGTTCGACGGGCCAAGCTGGCCGCGCCGCTGGAATGCCGACGCCGACGCCAACGGCCGCGCCTTGCTCGGCGCCTGGCGGGTCGCCGGCCGGCCGATCATCCACGTCCGCCATGACAGCGTGCAGCCCGGCTCCAGCCTCGCCCCCGGCCAGCCAGGCAACGCCTTCCGCCGGGGCTTTGAGCCCTTGGACGGCGAGCCGCTCGTCACCAAGAGCGTGAACTCCGCTTTTATTGGCACCGACCTCGACTTGAGGCTCAAGCGCCTGGGCGCGAAGCACGTCGTCACCTTCGGCATCTCGACCGACATGTGCGTCTCGACCACCGTCCGCACCGGCGCCAACATGGGCTGGGACATGATCCTCGTCCCCGACGCCAGCGACTGCTTCGACTTGCCGGACGGCAATGGCGGCACCATTTCCGCCGAAGAGGTCCAGCGCACTCATGTCGCGACCCTGGCCTTCGAATTCTGCCGGACGGTGAACACGCGGGACCTGCTCAAAGCCTGACTGGCGCCGAGGCTGAACCGCGGTTGGGGTAATTCTGGTTAAGGTGTATTGAACGCACCGGGGCGGGGTCCATGGAGGCCGCCATGACATCCATCCATCATCTCGCTCTTGGCACTGCGCTGGCGCTGCTGCTGGCCTCGCCAGCGCCGGCCAGCACCGTCGAGATTGAGTTCGACGCCGCGAACTTCCCCGACGCGGCGAATCTCACGAACCCCTATCTGTCATATGGTGTGGGCGACACCTTCGTCTACAAGTCTGAGACTGAGGACGGCTGTGAATGGTCGGTCGTGAGCGTCGAGGGCATCGAGCCAATCGACGTCGATCCTGGGCCGGGCGAGACGATCCTGAACGTCCGCGAGGTCCAGGACCTCGAGTATGAGGACGCGGACTGCGGCGGACCTGTTCCCGCCGAGCTGGTCGAGCAGACCTTCGACTGGTACGGCCAGGACGAGGACCAGAACGTCTGGTATTTCGGCGAGGACACCGAGGACTGCGAAGGCGCTGGCAATTGCGAGCCCGGCGAAGGCGCATGGCGCGCGTTCCAGGAAGGCGCGTTGCCCGGAATCATTATGCTCGGCGATCCGGATTCGGGAGAACGCTATCGCCAGGAGTTCGCCGAAGAGGTTGCGTTGGATTGGGGCATGGTGATGAACCTGAACGGCAAGCCCGTGCTGCGGGGCGACGACGCCTTCCCGCCGGGCGAGTGGGAAAATTGCCTGGTCACCAAGGAATGGAACGAGCTCGAGCCCGGTTCAGTCGAACAGAAGACCTATTGCCCCAATGTCGGCCTGGTCCTGGTCGAGGAGCACTCCGGCAAGCTGGTCCGGTTCGAGCTGCAGGATCCTGACGTCGACGCCGACGACGCGTTCCGCTTCCGGACCGTGCCCTGACGCTCTGAACGCCTCGCCGGATTGAAGGCCGCGCCGCGAACCCGCCGTCGCGTTTCCGCCTCGATTTTGCCCGAAACATCGTTATATGGCCGCCACTTCCGCTATGGCTACCATCCTTCCCACCCCGCCGCGCGTCGGCATGGTCTCGCTCGGCTGCCCGAAGGCGCTGGTCGACAGCGAGCGCATCCTCACGAAATTGCGTTCCGACGGATACGAGATGTCGGGCGATTACGCCGGCGCCGACGTCGTGCTCGTCAACACCTGCGGGTTCCTCGACAGCGCCAAGGAAGAGAGCCTTGAAGCGATCGGCGAGGCCATTGCCGAGAACGGCCGCGTCGTCGTCACCGGCTGCATGGGCAAGGAGGCCGACCTCATCCGGAAACGCTTCCCCGACGTCCTCGCGGTCACCGGTCCGCAGCAATATGAGGAGGTGGTCGCCGCGGTTCACGAGGCCGCACCGCCAATCCCCTCGCCCTTCGTCGATCTGGTTCCTGAGGCCGGGCTCAAGCTCACCCCGCGCCATTACAGCTATGTGAAGATATCCGAGGGCTGCAACCACCGCTGCGCTTTCTGCATCATCCCCAGCATTCGCGGCGACCTCGCCAGCCGACGACCAGACGCAATTTTGCGCGAGGCCGAAAAATTGGTCGCGGCGGGCACCAAGGAACTACTGGTCATCAGCCAGGACACCAGCGCCTACGGCCTCGATCTGAAGCACGCGTCCTACCCGCTGAAATCAGGAGGCGAGGTCCGCGCCCACATGACCGACCTCGCCGCGGCAATGGGCCGGCTCAAGACCCCCGAAGGCGGCACCCCATGGGTTCGCCTCCACTATGTCTACCCCTATCCGCACGTCGACCGCGTCATTCCGCTGATGGCCGAGGGTGCGGTGCTGCCTTACCTCGACATCCCCTTCCAGCACGCCTCTCCCAAGGTGCTGAAGGCGATGAAGCGGCCGGCCAACGAGGCGAAGGTGCTCGAGCGGCTGAAGGCCTGGCGGGGATTGGTCCCCGACATCGCCATCCGGTCCAGCTTCGTCGTCGGCTTCGCCGGCGAAACCGAGGAGGACTTCCGCTACCTGCTAGACTGGCTGGAGGAGGCGCGGCTCGATCGTGTCGGCGCCTTCAAGTTCGAGCCGGTCGAGGGCGCCGCCGCCAACGCGCTGCCCGACCCGGTGCCGGAGGAGGTCA
>DATFEO010000193.1:0-2431 GCA_035250985.1 Sphingomicrobium sp.
GAATCCCAGACCTCGGCATGCGACGCGAAATAGCGGTTGGCGGCCTCGGCCCGGTCGCCGCGGACCGCGGCGAGGCGCACTGCGTCGGCGGCGAGCACGTCGCGGCTCTTCGCATCCAGCCACTGGTCGATGAGGTCGAAGACGATCGCAGCGCGCGGGTCGTCGGTCAGCGCCAGGAAGACCCAGCTGCCCTCCTTGTGGCGGTCGAGCAGGCCGGCATCGCCGAGGATCCGGACGTGGCGGGAGACGCGCGGCTGGCTCTGGCCCAACACCTGCGCCAGCTCGCCGACCGACAATTCCATGGTCCGCAGGAGCGCCAGGATGCGCACGCGCGATGGGTCGGCCAAGGCCTGGAAAAGGTCGGCGATCGGCAGGTTCGCGGTCACGGGGATAAGGATATAAAGAAATCTTTATATGCGTCAATCAATGGCGACGCGGGCGAAATGAAATTTTCGCGCTCTGCGGAATCTTGATTGCGTGACGCCCGACTCGCAATTACACCCCCGCGCTGGCCTGACGGAGATTTGCGGCAGGCCGAGCCCAGTTGCCATGAAAATGGCAAAGTTGAAGGAATGGAACGATCATGAAGAAAGTTGCACTGACCGTTGCGGTCCTGACGCTCGGCCTGGCCGCGTGCCAGGACAACGCTGCCGACAACGAAGCCAGCACCGTCAACACCGTTGAGATGGAGGCCGAGGCCGACGTCAACGCCGCCGAGAACGTTGCCGACAACGCGCTCGACGCGGCCGGCAATGCGGTCGAGGACGCCGGCAACGCCGTCGACAACGCCGCCGATGCGGTCGAGAATGCGACGGAGAACGCCGGCTAAGCCGACGATCTTCCAAGCAGAGTGGGCCGCTCGGGAAACCGGGCGGCCTTTTTTTGCGTCGTCATTGCGAGGAGCGATCGCGACGAAGCAATCCAGCCTTGCAAAGGTTGCTCTGGATTGCTTCGCTGCGCTCGCAATGACGAGACTTTTGTTTCTGATGCTCCTCCTAACCCTCGCCGGTTGCGGCGAGCAGCGCCCGCCCGCCCCCACCGCCGAGCAGAACGACCAGCTCAACGAAGCCGAGACGATGCTGAATGAGGAAGCGGGGAACGCTGGTCGGGATTAGCTGGCGCGAAGCGGGCTGGTGGCGATGATCTCAGCTGCCTCTGCTAGCTTGCCCAGCATCATAGCTTCGGTTTCGGTGTAGGTAGTCCTCAAATTCTCCGTGGTCTCATCGATTATGCGCCGCAGCTCTGTGATCTCGCTCGCGTCCGACGACGATCCTTCGGCTTCGACCAGCTGCGCGCTGGTCCTGCGCTCATTTTCATCCAGGATATGCCGAGTTTTTCGGAGTTGCTCCTCCACCGATCGCTTTACGTCTTCGTACTGCAAGCGAAAATCCTGCTCGGCCTGTTCCAGTTGCTGACGCAGCTGCTTCAAACGAAGGCCGGCTGATTCCAGGCACATCCGACTCACTGCGACGGCTCCCGATTATTTGGTCACTGTATTATCATACCAATACGCCAAATCAAAACGGGCGGCCAAAAGAAAGGGCCAGAGGATTGCTCCCCCGGCCCTTCGATTTGGACTAAGCGGTCGAGCTTTCTGGACTAGAAATCCATTCCGCCCATGCCGCCCATGCCGCCGCCCATCGGCATCGCCGGCTTGTCCTCGGGCATTTCGCTGACCGCCGCTTCGGTGGTGATCAGCAGGCCCGCGACCGAGGCGGCGTCCTGGAGCGCGGTGCGGACGACCTTGGTCGGGTCGATGACGCCGGCATTGGCGAGGTTCTCATAGACTTCGGTCTGGGCGTTGAAGCCCTGGCCTTCGTCCTTGCCCTCGAGCAGCTTGCCCGAGATGACCGCGCCGTCGTGGCCGGCGTTCTGGGCGATCTGGCGGACCGGCGAGTAAAGCGCCTTGCGGACGATATCGACGCCGCGGGTCTGGTCGTCGTTGACGCCCTTCAGGCCGTCGAGCGCTTTGGTCGCGTAAAGCAAGGCGGTGCCGCCGCCAGGGACAATGCCTTCCTCGACCGCGGCGCGGGTGGCGTGAAGCGCGTCGTCGACGCGGTCCTTGCGCTCCTTGACCTCGACCTCGGAAGCGCCGCCGACCTTGATCACGGCAACGCCGCCGGCGAGCTTGGCAAGACGCTCCTGGAGCTTCTCGCGGTCATAGTCGCTGGTGGTGTTGTCGATCTGCTGGCGGATGGCGGCGGTGCGCGCCTCGATCGCCTCATGCGTGCCGGCGCCGTCAACCAGGGTGGTGTTGTCCTTGTCGATGACGACCTTCTTGGCAGTGCCGAGCATGGAGGTGGTGACGCTCTCCAGCTTGATGCCAAGGTCTTCCGAGATCACCTGGCCGCCGGTCAGGATCGCGATATCCTCCAGCATCGCCTTGCGGCGGTCGCCGAAGCCCGGGGCCTTCACTGCCGCAACCTTGAGG
>DATFEO010000009.1:0-11459 GCA_035250985.1 Sphingomicrobium sp.
GCTCAAGGACATGGCCGACGAGGGGCTGATCGACAGCTCGCCCGGCCGCGCCTTCCACAAGGCCGGCGGCGTGCCGAAAGTGACCGTGCTGCGCGTCGCCGAGATCGACGACGGCGGCAATGTCTGGGCGGTGCCCGAGCAATGGCACGCCGATACGCCGGCGCCGAAGCTGCGGGTGATCGAGCGCGGCAAGAAGTCGGCGCTCGGCCTAAACGACCGCATTCTGGCCCGCACCGAGGAGCGTGGGCAGGGACATGTCGCCCACCCGATGAAGAAGCTGGCCCGCGCCGCGGAGCTGGTGCTGGGCGTCGTGCGGCAGGAGGGCGACCGCTTCTGGCTGACGCCCGTCGAGAAGAAGGAGCGGCGCGAGCTGCCGATCAGCGATTTGGGCGACGCCCGGCCCGGCGACCTGGTGCTGTGCGAACCGTCAGGGCGGCCGCCGCGCGTCTCGGCGCGGGTCGACGCCGTGCTCGGCGACCCGTTCGCGCCTCGGAGCTTCAGCCTGATCGCGATCCACAAGCACGGCATTCGCGACCGCTTCAAGGAGGAAGCGATCGCGGAAGCAAAAAGGGTGGCGAAGCAGCCCTTGGGCGACGACCGCGAGGACCTGACTCATCACCCCATCGTCGCCATCGACCCGGCCGACGCCCGCGACCATGACGACGCCATCTGGGCGAAGAAACGCGACGACGGCGACGGCTGGGACGCGATCGTCGCCATCGCCGACGTCAGCTTTTACGTCCGGCCCGGCAGCGAGCTCGACAAGGAAGCGCGGGCGCGCGGCAACAGCGTCTATTTCCCCGACCGCGTCGTGCCGATGCTGCCCGAGGAGCTGTCGGCCGACATCTGCTCGCTGAAGGAAGGGCAAGCGCGGGCGGCCATGGCCTGCCACCTGCATGTCGGCAGGGACGGACAGCTCAAAAGCTGGAAATTTACACGGGCAAAAATTTGTGTAGCAGCAAACATTGCCTATGAGGATGCACAAGCTGCGATCGACGGCACGCCCGGTCTGGTCGATCCGCAAGTCGTTGAAACGGCGCTGAAACCGCTCTGGGATTGCTGGCGGGCGCTACTCGCGGCGCGCAACAAGCGCGGGCCGCTGGAGCTGGATCTTCCCGAGCGGCGGGTGATGCTCGACGAAAAGGGCCGAATCCTCTCGGTCGCGGCGCGCGAGCGGCTCGACGCTCACCGCCTGGTCGAGGATTACATGATTGCCGCCAATGTCGCGGCTGCTCGCGCCCTTGAGGCGAAGAAGGCGCCGGTCATGTATCGCGTCCACGAGGCGCCCGGCCGCGAGAAACTGGTCGCGCTCAAGGATTATCTCGCGACCTTCGACCTCGAATTCGCGCTCGGCCAGGTCATCCGGCCGTCCATCTTCAACGCCATCATCGAGCGCTTCGGTGACCGCGAGGGCCGCCAGGAGATTATGGAGCAATTGCTGCGCACCCAGATGCAGGCGCGCTACTCGCCCGAGCGGCTCGGGCATTTCGGCCTGGCGCTTGCGACCTACGCCCATTTCACCTCGCCGATCCGCCGCTATGCCGATCTCGTCGTCCATCGCGCGCTGACGCGCTGGCACGGGCTGGGCGGGGGCGGACTGACCGACCATGAGGCGGAGGCGATGGAGGTCACCGGCGAGCTCATCTCGATGCTCGAGCGCCGGGCGATGGAGGCCGAGCGCGACACCGTCGACCGCTATGTCGCCGCTTTCCTGGCCGACCAGGTGGGGCAGATCGTTCGCTGCCGGATCACAGGCGTGCAGCCGTTCGGCTTCTTCGCCACGGTTGACGAGCTTGGCGGCGACGGGCTGGTGCTCGCCGCCGACCTCGGCAAGGAATATTTCCGCTACGACGAGAAGGCGCGCACGCTGGTCGGCGAGGAAAGCGGCGAGACGTATCGAGTCGGCCAGCGGCTGGAGCTTCGCCTGGCCGAGGCCAATCCGGTGTCCGGCGGCCTGCGCTTCGAGCTGCCGGAGGGAAGCTACGGCAGGCCAGGCCACCCCCGCCGGGACCGGGTAAGGGCTGGGTCTCGACCGCAGGACAAGCGCGGCCGACCGGCCAATATTCGCCACCAGGGCAAGCGGCGCTAAGAGCAACCTATTAGCGACTCACGCGCTTGAGCCGCAAGGAAGGGGAGCGGCCATGCCCAACTACAAGATCGCCATTCTCGTCGGCAGCCTGCGCGAAGGAAGCATCAACCGGAAGATCGCGCGATCGATCTGCGGATTGCGCGGCGACAATCTCGATTGTTCGATGGTCGAAATCGGCGACCTGCCGTTGTTCAACCAGGATCTCGAAAAGAGTCCGCCCGAACAATGGGTGCGTTTCCGGGAGAAGATCGCGGCCGCCGACGGCATATTGTTCTGTACGCCCGAATATAACCGCGGCGTTCCGGGCGTACTCAAGAACGCCGTCGACGTCGGCTCACGGCCTTATGGCCAGAGTGTCTGGGACCAGAAGCCCGCTGCAATCGTGAGCGCCTCGCCCGGCTCGATCGGCGGCTTTGGCGCCAACCACCAGCTGCGCCAGGCATGCGTGTTCCTCAACATGCCGGTCATGCAGCAGCCCGAGGCCTATCTCGGTCACGTCGGCGACGATGCCTTCGATGCCGACGGCTGCTTGAAGGAAGGGCCGCTGAAAGAGCTCGTCGCCAAGCTCGCCCACGCCTTCCACGATTGGGTGGATACGATCCTCCGCGCCCGAGCGCTGCTGTTGCACGATGCGGCGATCGAACAGGCGAAGGAGAAGGAGCCCGCCTAGACTCCGCGCGGATAGGGGAATTGCGGCGCCGGCATGCCCGGTTGCGGGAAGTGCTTGCGGATTGCCGTGTCACAGATCGCATAGCCCCAGTTGATTAGCCGCTCCTGGAGTTCGTCCGACAGCCTCGCCAGCCGAGTTGAGATTCGCGCGAGTTCGGTCGTGCGCTCGACTGGCGCCGGCAGCGCGTCCGGCAAATGGTAATTGGAGACGTCCGAGCCGACGCCCCAATAGGCGCCGCGTCGCCAGCCGCGCTCTTCCTGCTTGGCCTTGAAGGACGCGATCAGCTGCCGCTGCCGGAGCGAGGTCACCTGGCCGTGAATGATCCCGATCACCCGCCAGGAATGGCCCGCCCAGTTCGAGGCGGGTGACGGGGTCGGCTCGATCGCGGCGCCGGCATTGGAGACGAGGACGTGCCGGTAGGCCTTCCACACGGTTTCGAGGCCCAGATTATCGTAGACGCCGCCGTCGGTGAGGCTGATATCGGAAAGGAGCGCGCGGTCGTCCGCCCAGACTTTCGAGAAATCCGACTCCCTGACTCGAAGCAGGTGTGGCGACAGGAAAGGTGGAAAGGCCGAGGAAGCCGCGACCGCGCTTGCCAGCGAAAGCTCGGGCTTGCGGATTTCACCGACCTTGTAGTCGCTCATGCAGGCGCGCGTGAACCGCCACAAAGTGCCGGTCTCGACGTTCGTCGCATTGATCAGGAACTCCGGCTTCTTCGGCAGGTCCTGCAAGGTGGCGCGGCCGAACAGGAACCGGCGATACGCCCAGGCGACATAATCGGAAACGCGGCCGGGAAGCAGGACCCCGGCGACGATGCACGGCGCGTCGATGGTGACACTCGCGAGGCGGCGGATCGGCGTCACGACATGCTCGAAGAAATCGTCGCGGGTCTTCAGCCTGTGCCATTCGAGCGCGATCTTCGCCGAGGTGATCGAGCCGCCCGAGACGCTCGAGATGCGGCTGCTTCGCTGCAGCAGGCCAAGTTCGAACAGGCGCAGGAAGGCGCCCAGGTGAAACAGCATTGCCCGGTAGCCGCCGCCCGAGATGGAGATGCCGATTCCGTGGGAAGGCCCGCGCGCTTTCTTGTCGGCAAGAGGCGATACAGGCTCGACGAGTGCAACCATGGCAAGTCCCCGTGCAGGTCGGGTCAACCGAGCGGGATCAGGTTACTTTGGCTCGCTCCTTAAAGCGAGGCTGATCCCATTCGCGCGTTGTGATGATGTCGGCCAGAGCCTCGGCCGCTCGCCAGGCATCCTCGAACCGGTTGTAGAGCGGCGCGAAGCCGAAGCGCATGAGGTCGGGGGCGCGAAAATCGCCGATGACGCCGCGCGCGATCAGCGCCTGCATCATCGGATAGCCCTCGGCGTGAGCAAATCCGACCTGGCTGCCGCGCTTGGTCGGGTCGCGCGGGCCGACGAGCCGAAGCTCGGGGCAGCGCCGCTCGACCTCGTCGATGAACAGCTGCGTCAGTGCAGCCGACTTCGCCTCCAGGTCGACCATGGCAATGCCCTCGAACGTAGCGATGCCGGCTTCGAGCGCGCCCAATGCCAGGATGGAGGGAGTGCCGGTCAGGAAGCGAGTGATCCCAGGCGCAGGGCGATAGGCGCCGTCGAATGCGAATGGCTCGGCATGGCCCATCCAGCCGGTGATCGGCGATCGTAGGTCCTCCTGCAAATGCTCGGCGACATAGATGAAGGCCGGCGCGCCGGGGCCGCCGTTCAGATATTTATAGCCGCAGCCGACGGCCAGGTCGCAACCGTCGCGGCCGATGTCGAGCTCGATTGCACCTGCGCTGTGACACAGGTCCCAGATGGTCACCGCCCCCTTGTCATGCGCGGCCTGGCTGAGCCCGCGCATGTCGTGCCGCTCGCCGCTGCAAAAATCGACGTGGGTGAGAAAGATCGCAGCCGTGTCCTCATCGATCGCGGCAGCGAGCCCGGCGCGCTCGACGGTGTGCAGGCGCAGCTCCGGTTTGAGCCCCACCAGGCCCTGCGCAACGTAAAGGTCGGTCGGGAAGTTGCCGCGCTCGGTCAGGATGGTCGTCCGTCCGGGCCGCGCCTCGGCCGCCGCGGCGAGCAACTTGAACAGGCAGACGCTGGTGGAATCGGCGATCAGCAGTTCGTTCGGCCGGGCTCCGACCAACGGACCAAGCATGGCGGCGATGCGCGCCGGCGCGTCGATCCAGCCGTGCTTGTTCCAGCTCGTGATCAGGTCATCGCCCCACTGGCGTTCGACAATCTCGAGCAAATGGGCCGATGTCGCTTTGGGTAGCGCCCCAAGGCTGTTGCCGTCGAGATAGATCAAGCCGTCAGGCAGGTGGAACCGGTCGCGGGCGAAGCCCAGTTTGTCGGCGGCATCGAGCGCGCGGGCTTCGTCGAGGGTCATATCTTGAAATCGTTACGGACGAGGAGCATGGCGTGCCCGCCACTAATGGGAGGCAACCATGGCCCACAAGTTCGTGATCCGGCAGGGCAGCAACGGTGAATATCGAAGCTACTTCGAATACAACGGCGAGAAGATTTTCTGGACCGAGGGCTATTCGAGCAAGGCTGCGGCCCAGAACGCAATTGCCTCGATCCAGAAGAACGGCCCAACCGCTTCGGTTGAGGATGAGACCGTCGTCGAGGTGCAGCTTCCGCCCCAGACTGCTTAGCTGAACAGTTCACAATATCGGACTTTTCTCGCTCTGAGCCGTCACAGCTTGGGAAGGGTTACGCCCTTCTGCCCCATATATTTGCCGGCGCGGTCGGCATAGCTGGTCTCGCAAGGCTCATTGCCTTGAAGGAATAGGAACTGGCAGGCGCCTTCATTGGCGTAAATTTTGGCGGGCAGCGGCGTCGTGTTGGAGAATTCCAGAGTCACATGGCCCTCCCAGCCAGGCTCGAGCGGGGTCACGTTGACGATGATTCCGCACCGCGCGTAGGTCGATTTGCCGAGGCAGATGACCAGGATGTCGCGGGGAATCCGGAAATATTCGACTGTCCGCGCCAGAGCGAAGCTGTTGGGCGGGATGATGCAGACGTCCACCTGCCGGTCGACGAAGCTGTTCGACGCGAAGTCCTTGGGGTCGACGACCGCGGAATCGACATTGGTGAAGATCTTGAATTCGTCGGCGACGCGCGCGTCATAGCCGTAGGACGACAGGCCGTAGCTGATGCAGCCTTCGCGCCGCTGCGCCTCGACGAACGGCTCGATCATGCCGGTGGCCCGGGCCTGCTCGCGAATCCAGCGGTCGGAAAGGATGCTCATGGAACGGGCGTAACGGGGGCCGCACAAGCCTTCAATTCGGCAGCGATTTTTTCTGTGGATGCGCGTCGCAACCGCAAATCCACCTAATTCGTGAATGGGCCGCCAAGTGGCTCACAGCCTATCCACAGGCTCGATCGTCCGTGCTACTTTCGTTCTCGTATCCATGCGCTGAAGCTTGGTTCACGGAATTTGTCATGGCCGAAGTTGTCCGAATCGGCGGGAGCGAACCTCCCGCGACGCCCTCGCTCCCCCAGAATATTGAGGCGGAGGCCGCGTTGCTTGGCGCGTTGATGATCGACAACCGGCTGGTCGAGGACGTCCAGCTGAGGCTGCGCGCGGAGCATTTCTTCGAGCCGCTGCATGGCCGCATCTACGATTCCATCCTCAGGATGACCGACAAGAACATGGTCGCCAACCCGGTCACGCTAAAGCCCTTGTTCGAGGCCGACGAGGCGATGAAGGAGGTCGGCGGCCCGGCCTATCTTGCCCAATTGACCGGCTCCGGCGCGGCGGTGATCGGCGCCCGCGACTTCGCACAGCAGATCTACGACTTGGCACTGCTTCGCGCCCTGGTGGGCGTCGGCCGCGACATGGTCGAAGGCGCCCTCGACACGTCGGAAGAGGTGGCGCCCCTAAGCCAGATCGAGCGCGCCGAGAGCGAGCTCTACAAGGTCGCCGAACAAGGCGGCAGCGAGGGCAAGGCCAAGTCGTTTGGCGATGCCTCGAAAGAGGCGCTGCGCGTCGCCGAGGCAGCGCTCAACAGCGGCGGCGGGCTTAGCGGCATCACTACGGGGCTGACCGAGCTTAACAGCCGCATGGGCGGTCTGCATCGCTCCGACCTCATCATCCTTGCTGGTCGTCCGGGCATGGGCAAGACCAGCCTCGCGACCAATATCGCCTTCAGTGCCGCCTCGCGCTTCCTGGCCGAGATTGCCGACGGGATCGAACCCGAGCGTTCCGCCGGCGCCGCGGTCGCCTTCTTCAGCCTGGAAATGTCGGCCGACCAGCTGGCCACCCGCGTGCTTGCCGAGCGCTCGGAAATCCCCGGCGAGCAGATCCGCGCGGGCAAAATTGGCCGCAACGAGTTCACCCGCTTCGCCCGGGCGGCCAGCGAGCTCAACAACCTTCCGCTTTATATCGACGATACGCCGGCGCTGACGATTGCAGCGCTGCGCGCGCGCGCCCGCCGCCTGAAGCGCCAGAAGGGCATCGGCATGATCGTCGTCGACTACCTCCAGCTGCTGCAGGGGACGGGCAGGAACTCGAACGACAATCGGGTCCAGGAAATCTCCGAGATCAGCCGGGGCCTGAAGCAGCTGGCCAAGGAATTGCACGTGCCGGTGCTGGCGCTGTCTCAATTGAGCCGCGCCGTCGAGCAGCGCGAGGACAAGAGGCCGCAACTGTCAGACCTGCGCGAATCCGGCTCGATCGAGCAGGACGCCGACATCGTCCTGTTCGTCTATCGTGAGGATTATTACCTCGCTGCCAAGCAGCCGGCCGACGACCATCCTGATGCGGAGAAATGGCGCGAAGAGATGGAGCGCGCCTATGGGAAGGCCGAAGTGCTGATCTCCAAGCAGCGCCACGGCGCGACCGGCAAGGTCAAGCTCAAGTTCGACAGCCGCATCACCAAGTTCAGCGACCTCGCTGAGGACGCCTATTTGCCGGAGATGCGCGGCGGTTAAGGGGAGCGCGCGCCGAAGTGGCGCGCGTGGGGGCGGATGGGGACGCTGGCGGTTCGCCCTTCCAGCGTCCTCATCCGAAAAGGGGATTCCGGGATTCGACTAGGGGTTTTCCCACCCTGTTACTGTGACATTCAGGTCACTAAAGGCATTTAGCTGCGTATAAAGGAAGGGCCAGTGCGCCCGACCGGTCAGTCAAAACATTGATGTGATTGGATAGTTACGGCACAATTGGCCTTTAGGGGTAACCATGACGGGCAAGGGGATATTCATGCGCGGACGGACTTTTCTACTGACGGCCCTGGCGGCCAGCATGGTCGCGGCCGCGCCGGCCGAAGCGAAGAAGAAGTCTCCGCCCCCTGCGCCGGTGCCGGTCGCCGCGCCGCAGGTCGCCTTGCCAAATTCGCCCAACGGGGCAGCTGTCCGCTATTTCTATGAGCGCCGCGATTATGCGCCGATCTGGTTCCGGGCCGAGGCTGGCGACGCGGCGATCGCCGAGCTGCTGACGATTCTGCGGCGGTCGCCGATCGACGGCATGGCAAATGGTCTGCAGGTCGCGGCCCAGGTCGAGGCCGCCGTGGCCGCAGCACGGATCGGCGATGCCATGAAGCACAAGGAAGCCGAGCTGGCGTTGACTGCGGCCTGGGTCGATTACGTGCAAACGCTGCAACGGCCCACCTCCAACGTCATCTGGGGCGATCCCTATTTGACGATAAAGCCGCCACATCCAGACCGGACCATGGCGCTGCTGGCCGCTGCTCCGTCCGTGCTGCCGCACCTGCAGTCGGTGTCGTCGGTCAATCCGATCTACTCCGCGATCCGAGAGGTCGCGGTCACCGAAGCCGCTGCCAACGGCGGCCGCGCGTCGGACAAGGCGATGCTGAACCTGGAGCGATCACGCATCATTCCGGGCAAGGGCAAGTTCATCGTCGTCAATTCCGCCGAACAGCGGCTGCATATGTATGAGAACGGCCAGGACGTCGGTTCGATGAAGGTGGTTGTCGGAAGCAAGGCAAAGTACGGCCTGCCGACGCCGATCGTCGCCAGCACCATCCATTATGCGATCGCCAACCCTTACTGGCACGTTCCTGATCACCTGGTGCGCAAGTTCGCCCCGCGGATCGCCAAGGAGGGCGAGGCCTTCATGAAGCGCAACGGCTATGAGGTCCTGACCGACTTCGGCCCGAATGCGCAGCCGGTTCCGATTTCATCGGTGGACTGGAAGGCGGTGGCGGCCGGCACCACCAAGGTGCTCGTCCGGCAGAAGCCGAACAACATCAACTCGATGGGCAAGATGAAATTCCCCTTCCCAAATCGCGAAGGCATTTACCTCCACGACACGCCGTTGAAGGAATATTTCTCAATGGCGGATCGCAGCCTGTCTAACGGCTGCATTCGGGTGGAGGATTATCGCCGGCTCGCCTACTGGATTTTCGGCCGCGACGTCGCGGCGGCCGGCAGCGAGCCCGAGCAGCACATCTCTGCGCCTCGCGGCGTGCCCGTTTATGTGACCTATCTGACGATGGTTCCCGATGCGACCGGCATGGCGACCTTCACGGACCGCTACGGCTGGGACCGCCCGGGTGTTCTCGCTGGCGGAATGGACGTCACAGTCGGCGGCGGTTCAACCGTCGCCGCGTCGGCGGCTGGCTCCGGCGCCGGCAGCGCGAACTAGGGAATCAGACTAGAGCTCGGCTGTTCCCGGACACCTGCGCTTAGTCTTCCTGTAGGTTCGGGTCGCGCAGGCCTTCGGCGACGTTGGCCCGCGCGAGGTCCGCCTCGCTGCTGGTCACCGGATAGGCGCAATAATCGGCGGCGTAGAAGGCGCTCGGGCGGTGATTGCCGCTGAGGCCGATGCCGCCGAACGGCGCATTGGACGGGGCGCCATTGGTCGGCTTGTTCCAGTTGATGACGCCGGCTCGGACCTGCTTCCAGAACTTGTCATATTGGCTGGGGCTGCCGCCGACGAGGCTTGCGGCAAGGCCGAAGCGAGTATTGTTCGCCTCGGCGATGGCGGCATCGAAATCCCCGACCCGGACGATCTGCAACACCGGCCCGAACATCTCCTCGTCCGGGCGATCCTTGAGGTCGGTGACGTCGATTAGCGCGGGGGTCAGGAACGGCTTGCCTTCGTCCGGCCGCTCGAGCCGGCGGATTGGCTTGCCGCCCTTCATCATTAGTTCGAGCCACTGTTCCTGCAGGTGGTGCGCCGCCTGGTTGTCGATCACCGGCCCCATGAACGGCGGCGGGTCGGCGTGGGGATGATCGACGATCATCCGGTCGATCAGCTGGGTAAGCATTTCGACGAGCTTGTCCGCCTGCCCGTCCTCGACGATCAGCCGCCGAGCCGCGGTGCAGCGTTGACCGGCGGAGAGGTATGCCGACTGGATGACGATCGCAGCCGCGGCCTCGAGGTCCTTGGCGTTCCATACGACGATCGGATTGTTGCCGCCCAGCTCAAGCGCCAGCATCTTGTGCGGGGTCTTCGCAAACTGCTCGTGCAGCGCCATGCCGACGCGGACTGAGCCGGTGAAGAGCAAACCGTCGATACCGGGCTCAGCCGCCAGGACGCGCCCCTCTTGGGGGCCGCCGATCAGCAGCCGGACAACGCCTTTGGGGATGCCTGCCGCATGAAAGCATTCGACCAGCATCGCCCCCGTTGCGGGAGTCTTTTCCGACGGTTTGAAAACGACCGCATTGCCGGCGATGAGCGCCGGGACGATGTGGCCGTTGGGTAAATGTGCCGGAAAATTGTAGGGGCCGAGGACGGCCAGCACGCCATGCGGCTTGTGCCGGACCGCGATCTTGTTGCCGAGCGCCGCCTCAAGCCGGCGCATGGGCGTCCGCTCCATATAGGCGTTCGCCGAAATCTCGACCTTGTTGCCGACCGCCCCGACCTCGGTCCGTGCTTCCCACAAGGGCTTGCCGGTCTCTCGGGCGATGAGGTCTGCAAAAGGCTTTTCGCGGGCACGAACCTCATTGACGAAGCGGCGCAGCGCCTCGATGCGGTAGGCGATGCTGTGCGCGGCCCATTCGGGCCAGGCGATGCGGGCCTCGGCGACTTCCGCCGCCGGGTCGCCGACATCGCCGGACCAGATTTCGGCGCCGGTTGCCGGTTCTGTGGATACGAGACGCGCAACCATTGCGCGCTTGGGTAAAGGCTGGGGGCCGCTGGTCAAGCCGGGCGCATGGCTTCGCCCATTCGGCGGATAGCCGCGACTTTCTCCTCGAACGGCCGCCAGTCATCCCGCTCGGCGATCGCTGCCCAGATGGCTTCGACCTCCTCGATATGCATCGAGCAGGGCCCGGGATCGCTCCAATAGGGATGCGATCGTGCCGCCGGATTGGAGCGGTTTTCGAGCTGCCTGGCCAGTTCGCGGAAGGGCTCGGC
Source organism: Sphingomicrobium sp. (assembly GCA_035250985.1). Lineage (GTDB taxonomy): Bacteria > Pseudomonadota > Alphaproteobacteria > Sphingomonadales > Sphingomonadaceae > Sphingomicrobium. The sequence goes on from DATFEO010000009.1 coordinate 11,082, forward strand.
GGGATAGGATTGAATGCCGGGATCAAGGCCGCCGCGCCAGTCGAAGAAGAAGCGGTCGATCAGTGCTGCGCGTGACTGCAGTAGTTTGATAAGAGCCGCGACAAGCGGGCGGTCTTCGGCATCCTGTCTCACCCCGACGCCCAGTCGTTGAAGCATTGCCGCGACCAACTCGGCCTCGAACCGCGTGGGCCAGGCCTGCAAGCGGTCGGCGAGCGGCGGTGCGTCGGCAATCATGGCGAGGCAGCCGGCGAGCTGGGCGAGGTCCCAGTGGATCGCCTCCGGCTGGCGTCCGAAGGCATACAGCCCGGTCTCGTCAAAATAAGCAGCGGTAAAGTCATCGTCCCATTCCGGCGTGAATCGCCACGGCCCGTAATCGAA
>DATFEO010000011.1:0-10193 GCA_035250985.1 Sphingomicrobium sp.
TCCTCGGCGCGTTGGATCAAAGCATCGGGAATGCCGTGGTCGGCGATGATGGCGAATCCATATTCCTCGAAGCTTCTGCCGAGCTTCTCGGCGAAGGCGTCGGGGTCGCGGTCAGCCTCTTTCAGGCTGACCGAAGCGATATGGTCGGCGGTCATGGTGCTCATGGGCCCTGCGCTTACTCTGCTCGGACAAGGGCCGCAAATGATGCAGGTCAATGGCTTAGGCGGCGATCATGAGCCCCGCCAGCGCGGCGCTCATGAGGTTGGCAAGGCTGCCGGCGATCAGCGCGCGGATGCCGAGCTTGGCGATCATCGGCCGCTGGTTAGGCGCAAGGCCGCCGGTCACCGCCATCTGGATCGCGATCGAGCTGAAATTGGCGAAACCGCACAGCGCGAACGTGGCGATAGCCCGGGTCCGCGCGCTTAGGGCGCCTGGATCCATGGCGCCGAGGTCAATGAAGGCGACGAATTCGTTCAAAACGACCTTCGTCCCAAACAGTCCGCCGGCGGTTCCCGCTTCGCTCCACGGAATGCCGATCAGGAACATGATCGGCTGGAAGATGTAGCCAACGATCTGCTGGAAACTGAGGTCCGGATAGCCGAACCAGCCGCCAATCCCGCCGAGCAGGCCGTTGGCGAGCGCGACGAGGGCAACGAAGGCCAGCACCATGGCGCCGACCGCCACCGCCAGCTTGACGCCGGTCTGCGCGCCCTGGGCGGCGGCCATGATGATGTTGGCCGGCTTCTCGCCCGGCTCGAACGTCTCGGCAACGTCGACCTGGTCGTCCGAAATCGACGCAGCGCCTTCCTTGAGCGGCAGCTCTCCCGGCGGGGCTATGTCGTCGGGCATGATGATCTTGGCCATCAGCACGCCGCCAGGAGCCGACATGAATGCCGCGGCCAACAGGTACGGCAGATATTCGTTGCCGAGCAGGCTGGCATAAGCGGCGAGAATGGTCCCGGCGACGCCGGCCATGCCGACGCTCATGACTGTGAACAATTGCGCTGGCGTCAGCGCTGCAATGTACGGGCGGATGGTCAGCGGCGATTCCGACTGGCCGACGAAGATGTTCGCCGCGGCACTCAAGGATTCGACCCGGCTAATGCCGGTCACCCAACCGATGGCGCCGCCAACCCAGCGCACGATCCGCTGCATGATGCCGAGGTGATAAAGGATGGCGATCAGCGAGGCGAAGAAGATGATCACCGGCAGCGCGGCAATCGCGAACGTATTTGCGAGCGGGTTGGTCTCGCTCGGCCCGAACAGGAACTCCGTGCCCTTCGTCGCATAGCCAAGCAAATTGGCGACGCCGTTCGACATGCCCTCGATCGCGGCCCTGCCCCAAGGCGTATAAAGGACGAGCACGGCGATCCCTGCCTGCAAAGCGAAGGCAGCCGCGACGACCCGCAAGCGGATGGCCTTGCGGTTGGCAGAAAGCAGCCAGGCAAGAGCCAGGATGGCGGCAATGCCGGCCACGCCGAACAGCTGGTTCATTAAACGCTGGCCCTCCCCGGCCGTTACCAGACCATGCCTTGGGTAGCGCCCGCCGCCGCTTCGTCCAGCAAATTAATGGCCTCGTCCGGGGTCGTTGCGACGATCATCTGTTTCAGCCGTCGCTTGGACAGAAAACCGGTTTCCGAGACATGCTCCATGAACGTGACGAACGGCGTCCAGAAGTCGGCGACATTCAAGAGCGCGAACGGCTGGGCATGATAGCCGAGGGCGTTCCAGGTCCAGGCCTCATAGAGTTCATCGAGCGTGCCGATGCCGCCCGGAAGGCAGACGAAGGCGTCGCACAGCTCGGTCATCTTCGCCTTGCGCTCGTGCATAGTCGTGACCGTGTAGAGGTCGGTGAGGCCGGTGTGAGCCACTTCCTTGTCGACGAGCGCGCGCGGAATGACGCCATAGGCAACGCCGCCGGCATTGATGACCGTGTCGGCAACAATCCCCATCAGGCCAAGCCGGCCGCCGCCGTAGACCAGTTCGAGACCGCGCTCGACAATGGCCTCGCCCATTTGCCGAGCGGCCTCGGTGAAACGGGGGTCGGACCCGGGTGCCGAGCCGCAGTAAACCGCGAGACGCTTGATGTTCATAGCTGGACGAGCTTCTTCAGGTCGGCCTCGGGGCGCGCGCCGAAATGCGAAATGACCTCGGCGGCGGCTATCGCGCCGGTCTGCAGGCACTTGCGCATGTCATGGCCCCGGCATCGCGCGGTCAGGAAGCCGGCCGCGAACAGGTCGCCTGCGCCGGTCGTGTCGATCACTTTGGATACTGGGTGCGCAGGGACGTGGACGCTTTCATTCTTCTCCAGGCCCAGGGCGCCTTCGGCACCGCGGGTGATGACCAGGGTCGGAACCCTGGCGGAAAGCTGGGCGAACGCATCGCCAAGGTCGTGCGAACCCGTCAGCTGCATGGCTTCATGCTCGTTGGCGAACAGCAGGTCGACCGCGCCGTCCTGGATGACGCGCAGCATCCCCTCGCGGCGGTCCGGTAGGCAAACGCTCTCCGACAAGGTGAAGGCGACCTTGCGGCCGGCGGAATGTGCAACTTGAATCGCCCGCTCCATGGCCAGGCGCGGCAGTTCCGGCCCCCACAGATAACCCTCAAGCATCAGGATCGAGGCCGAGGCGATGAGCTCTTCGTCCAGCGTTTCCGGTCGCAACTGGTGCGAGGCGCCCGGACATGTGTTCATGGTCCGCTGCGTGTCAGGCGTCACCAGGATCAGGCAACGCCCGGTCGGATGATCGCTGCCGCTGTTCAGCGGAGGGGTGTCGAAGCGGACTCCGAGGGCACGCATGTCATGACGGAAGATCTCGCCCAACTGGTCGTCGGCGACCTGGCCGATGAAGGCCGCCCTGCCGCCCATGGCGGCGATCCCGGCCATTGTGTTTGCCGCCGAGCCGCCGCTCATTTCGCGGGCATTGCCCATGGCGGCGTAGAGAAGGTCCGCTGCTTCGGTGTCGAGCAGCTGCATCAAGCCCTTGGGCAGCCGATGCTCGACCAGGAAGGCGTCGTCGCAGGTCGCGATGACGTCGACGAGGGCATCGCCAATTGCGACAATATCGAGCGATGGCTGATTCACGGCCACGCGCGCTAGCCGCCGCCGGGACGCGAGGTCAACAAAACCCTTGCCCGTCAAGTGGAAGCCGCTAGGCCTTCGCCTCCATGACGACCGAAGTCCAGGCCGCGGCGCGGGAGCCGCAATCCGATCGATCAATCAGCCGATCACTGTTCGCCTTCGCCATTTTCTATGGCGGCATGGTCTGCATCGCAGGCGTGCTCGGCAATAAGCAGGTCGCGCTCGGGCCGCTCGCGGTCGAGGCCGGCATCTTCGCCTTCCTGATGCTGGTCATCACATCGAGCGCGGTGGCCGAACTGCACAATCGCGAGACTGCCAATCGCCTGGTCCTCATGGGCTTCGTGCCGCTGCTTTTTTCGATCCTCCTTACACTGCTCGTGTTGAACTTGCCGGCGTCCGCCGACATGCCCACCGACCGGCAAGACGCCTTCAGGCTGATGATGGGCGCAACCTGGCGGATCTGGATCGCCGGGATCATCGCCTACGGCGTTTCGCAATTCCTCAATGTGACGATCTTCAGCTGGCTCAAGGGCCGGGAAGGAGCGAAACTGCTGTGGCTGAGGTCGGGCGTCGCCAGTGTGCTCAGCCAGATCGTCGACACGCTCATTTTCATCACCGTCGCGTTTTACGGCGTCTTCCCGATCGCCAATCTGCTGCTCGGGCAGATGCTTGCCAAGGTCGTCCTCTCCATCGTCCTGGTGCCGCCACTGATCTATGTCTTCGTAGGCTTGGGCAGACGTCTCGACGCGCAGGGAAACAACTGAAATCAAAGTCTTTCTTTAATGGGATGAGGCGGCTCGCCGCAAAGTCTCCCGGAGGAGGCGGCGCCGTTTCTTTTAGTCCCCCGGACTGGCCAGGCTGGAGCGGGTAGCGGGAATCGAACCCGCGCGTTCAGCTTGGGAAGCTGACAGGCTACCATTACATCATACCCGCCTGCTGGCGCCGCGATTGCCACAGTCGCAGCGGGAGCGTCAACGCCAGTTAAATTCCGCCCTCGACCGGCTCATATCCCGCCAAGGCCAGCGCGCTTTCCAGCTCGCCCGCGACCTTACGGGCCAGCTGTTCCTCTTCGGACCTGACGACGAAATTGGCGCCGACCCGACCCTGCTTGAAGAAGGGGTAGCTGCCGATCGCGACGCCTTCGTTCGCCTGCTCGGCGGTGCGAAGCAGGTCGGCCACTTCGCTTTCCGCCGCCCAGGCCCCGATGGTTACCGAGACCAACGGCCTGCCGCCCTCCAGCGTGCCGGTCAGCGCGTCAAGCATGCCCGCGCAGATATGCGGGACACCCGCCAGGATGAAGATGTTGCCGAGCCGAATCCCGGGCGCGCCGGATAAGTAGTTGCGGATTAGCTCGGCGCCGTCGGGAACGCGGGCCATGCGCAGCCGCGCCTCGGTCACGCCGCCCTTGTCGGCATAGTAACGCTCGAGGATCTTCCGTGCCTCGGGGTGGACGACGACCTCCACGCCCAACGCGGCGGCAATGGAATCCACCGTGATATCGTCGTGGGTCGGTCCGATGCCGCCGGTTGTGAAAAGATAGTCGTAGCGCGCACGCAGCGCGTTCACCGCCTCGACGATCCGCTCCTCGACGTCCGGCACGACCCTGACCTCGGCAAGGCGAATGCCCTGGACGTTCAGCCAAGTGGCGACCTGGGCGATGTTCCTGTCCTGAGTTCGCCCGGACAGGATCTCATCGCCGATCACGGCGAGGCCTGCGGTCCAGATTTTTTCCTCACCCAAGCTGCCGCCCTCCATTCGACTTTCCGCCTACGCCATCCTATTTTAAGGGCATGACCGAATATATCACCGTCTCGTCAGAGGACCGGACCGAGGCCCGCAACGGCGTCATCAAGCTCCATGGACCGGAGGGTTTCGACGGCATGCGTGCCGCCGGTCGCCTCGCCGGATCGATCCTCGACGCATTGGTGCCCCACGTGGTTCCCGGAGCAACAACCGAGGAAATCGACGACATCGTCCATAGGCTGATGCTGGATGCCGGATCCCTGCCCGCCACGCTTGGCTACCGCGGCTACACGAAGAGCTGCTGCACTTCGATCAACCATGTCGTTTGCCATGGCATCCCCGGCGAGAAAGTCCTCAAGGACGGCGACATCGTCAACATCGACGTGACGCCGATCCTGGATGGCTGGCACGGCGATACCAGCCGCATGTACCTGGTCGGCGACGCGCCCTTGAAGGCGCGCAAGCTGGTCGATGTCACCTATGAATGCCTGATGCTGGGCATAGAGCAAGCCAAGCCTGGGAATACGATCGGCGATATCGGCTATGCGATCCAGCGCCACGCCGAAGACCATCGCTACGGCGTCGTTCGCGATTTCTGCGGTCATGGTCTGGGACGTTTGTTCCACGATTCTCCGGAAGTGGTCCACGCCGGCCGGCCGGGCAGCGGCCCGGAGTTGAGGCCGGGCATGTTCTTCACCATCGAGCCGATGATCAACATCGGCCGGCCAGACTGCAAATTGCTCGACGACGGCTGGACGGCGGTCACCCGCGACCGCTCGCTCTCGGCGCAGTTTGAGCATTCCATCGGCATTACCGAGGACGGCTGCGAGATTTTCACGAAGAGCCCGGCAGGACTGGATAAGCCGCCTTACAACTAGGACGGTTTACCTGATGCGCTGACGAGCTAAACAGGCTGGCAATGCCACTTTGAGGGTCCAGCCCGTGAAGCTCCACCTACCCGTCGCCGCGCTCCTCCTCGCCACCGCCGCCTGCACGACGCCGCCGCCGCCGCCACCGTCAATCGCAGCGCCGATCGCGGTCGCCGCGCCTGCGCCTGTCATCGACCCCGCCGCCGAGGACAGGAGGCTATTGGCCTTTCTCGATGCCGCCTTCGACGCTCAGGTCGCCCGCTTCCCGCAGTTCCTCACCTCGCTCGGCAGCAAGGAGCAATACGACCGCCTGAACAATTATACGGACGCATACCAGCAGGAGAGCCTGACGCAGGCGCAGGCACAGCTCAGGGACCTTCGCGCCCAGTTCGACCCGGCCAAGCTCAGCCCTGCCGGGCGGCTCAGTTACCGCCTGTTCGAGGAAGGGATTGAGCTTGACGTCGCCTCGTTCCGCTGGCGCCGGCACGACTTCCCGGCGAGCACCAATGGCAGCCCAATGGGCTCGATCCCCGTATTCCTGATCAACAATCACCGCATCGACAATGTCGCCGACGCGGAGGCCTATGTGTCGCGGCTGCGCGAGGTCGAGCGGGTGATGAACGAAATTTCGGCCAACATGCGTGAGCAGGCGGCCATGGGCATCGTCCCGTCAAAGTTCAATTTCGCGCCCGTGCGCGCCGACGGCCAGCGGGTGCTGGCGGGCGCGCCTTTCGCCGGCGGCGAAGACACGCCGGTGTTCGCCGATTTCAAGACGAAGGTGAATAAGCTCGCCATTGCCGAGACCGAAAAAGCCCGGCTGATCGCTTCCGCGCGGGATGCGTTACTCGGGCCGTTCCAGCGCGGCTATCGGACGATGCTCGCGACCTGGGACGACATCGAAGCCAGGTCAGCCGGCAACCGCGGCGCCTGGAGCCTGCCGGATGGGCCCGCCTTCTATGCCCACCAACTGCGTGACTCGACGACCACCGACCTCAGCGCTGACCAGATTCACCAGATCGGGCTCGATCAGGTCGCCCGGATCCACCGCGAGATGGAGCGGATCAAGGCCCAAGTCGAGTTCGACGGCACGCTCCAGCAATTCTTCGCCCACATCAATGCCGGCCGCCAGTTCAAGTACGCCGACACCGACGCCGGCCGGCAGCAATATCTCGCCGACGCGCGGCGCTTCATTGCACAGGTGATGGGTGTCGCGCCGCAATGGTTCCGGCGCCTGCCGAAGGCTCCGCTCGAGGTCCGAGCCGTCGAGACCTGGCGGCAGGAAACGGCACCGGTCGCCTTCTACAACCGGCCCTCGGCCGATGGCTCGCGCCCGGGCATCTACTACGTCAACCTCGCCGACATGAACCAGGTGCTGAAGCCGCAGACCGAGGCGATCAGCTATCATGAAGGCGCCCCCGGCCATCATTTCCAGATCGCGTTGGCGCAGGAATTGCCAAACGTGCCCAAGTTCCGCCGCTTCGGCGGCTACAGCGCCTATGCAGAAGGCTGGGGCCTCTATTCGGAAGGTCTCGGCAAGGAGATGGGCTTCTACCAGGACCCGATGTCCGAATTCGGCATGCTCTCCACGCAGTTGTGGCGCGCGGTCCGCCTCGTTGTCGACAGCGGCATCCACCACAAGCGCTGGAGCCGCGAGCAGGCCATCCAATATTTCATCGACAATGCCCTGTTGTCGAAGCGCGACGCGACCAAGGAGGTCGAGCGCTACTTCAATTGGCCGGGACAGGCCACCAGCTACATGATCGGCCAACTGAAGATACTGGAATTGCGCGACAAGGCGCGTTCCGCACTCGGCGACCGCTTTGACATCCGCGACTTCCACGCGGTCGTCCTGGAAAATGGCGCCGTGCCGCTCGACATTCTCGAGGAGCTGGTCGACGCCTATATCGCCGAGCGGCGAGGCGGCTAGGCCGCTCGGGCGGCCTTCGCCTCGCGTGCCTCGTCCCAGCGCTTGACGAGGTCTTCGGCGCGCTCGACGTCCTCGGGGAAGTCGACCTCGCCCCATTCCTCGCCGCTGATGTCCAGGGTCCAGACCTCGCTGTCCTGCGCCAAATAGTGGATGACCCTGAGGTACCAGACGGTCGTCCCCTCTGCGGTCCTCATCTCGCGTTCGATGGCATCCCGGAAGCGGCGGCCGCCTTCCCCGCGAAATGCGAGCAACCCGATCGACTCGGCATTGACGCCCGCGGCGATGCGCTTTCCGATTGCGCGCAGGCGACCGCCATCTTCGTCGCGGACGACCTTCATGTCGTCCTCGTCATAGGATTCCTTGCGGTCGATGGTGACGCAAATGCCGTCACGGCCTGAATTCCCAACGACCTTCGCCATCAGGGCTCGCGAAACCAGCGTATCGCCGTTCCAGACCAGGCAGTCGCCGTCGAGTTCGTCACGCACGAGGAACAGCGAACCGAGGTTGTCGGCAACCTTGTAAAAGGGGTTGAACACCGTCCTGACGTTTGGCCCCCGGCCGGCCGACCTGCGGCGCTCAACGGCAGCGTTGACCAATTCATCGTGAAAACCGGTGACGACGACCGCCTCGCGAACGCCATTGGCGTCCAGCGTGTCCAATTGCCGGTCGAGCAGGCTGCGCCCGTTGAACTCGATCAGGCATTTTGGCCGATCGTCGGTCATGTGGCCGAGACGGGATCCCTGGCCCGCCGAAAGAATGATCGCTTTCATGCGCCAAGGCCCCTGCCCGCCAATTGCGGCATGCTTGTGTCAAAGGCTAAGGGAACGGCCATGAAAAAGGTCGAAGCGGTCATTAAGCCCTTCAAGCTGGATGATGTGAAGGATGCCCTGCACGATGCTGGGGTCAGCGGCATAACGGTGACCGAAGTCAAAGGTTTCGGCCGGCAGAAGGGCCATACCGAGCTCTACCGCGGGGCAGAATATGTCGTCGACTTCCTGCCCAAGGTGAAAGTCGAGGCAGTCGTCGAGGACGACCAGGTCGAGCGGGTGGTCGAAGCCATCGAGGCGGCGGCGCGGACCGGCCGCATCGGCGACGGCAAGATCTTCGTATCCCCAGTCGAGCAGGCAATTCGCATCCGGACCGGCGACAAAGGGGTGGATGCGATTTGAGCACGAGCATCAGCGATCCACGGTTGGCGTCCATGTCGCCTGATGAGCTGAAGGCCGCGATGCGGACGCTCGGCTATCGGACACAAGGCGACTTGGCCAACGCCATCGGGGTCAGCCGTTCCACAGTCAGCCTGTGGCTGGAAGGCAAGGTCGGCGTGCCGCGCCCCGTGGCGATGTTGCTGCGCATGCTGATCACCGCCCAGCGTCGCGCTTACTGAGCTGTTGCGGGCAGTGGAAATCGCGCCGGCGCTTCCTACTTAATGGCCATGCCAACCGACCGCGCCCAGGCGAAGGCGGAATTCATCCGCATCATGAAATGGATTGTGCTTGCCGCCGTGCTGATGGTGATAGGGGCGCTTCTCTACCTGAGCGCCTCGGACGCACTCAGCCTGCATACGGTGATTGCCACCGTCCTTGGCGTATTCTTCTCCGTGCTGCTCGGCTGCGGCCTGTTCGCCGCTGCTTTCTTCAGCGACAAGAGCGGCATTGACCAGGACGTTGCGGACGCGACCCGCTCCAATCGGGGCGAAAAGCAGTAAACCGAGAAAAACCGGCCCGGGATCGCTCCCAGGCCGGTCAGTCAAATCCGATCCTCTTTAGCCCCGTTCCGGCTCCGGCGGAGGCGGCGGTGGAGGCGGCGGCGGCGGGCACATATCCGTCGCCAGGATCACCGATCCGTCCGGGCACGTCTGCGTCGCTGGAGGCGGCGGAGGCGGAGGCGGCGGCGGAGGCGGAGGCGGCGGCGGGGGCGGTGGAGGCGCCGCGCCGAAGCTGAAGATCAGGCTGGCCAGCAGGCTGTGCGACCGGATCTTGCCGTCGACGTCGACGTTACAGAATTCTGGACCGCATACGTCTTGCTCGAAATCGTCTCCAAACTTGGTCTGGAAGTAGCGGTACTTGAGACCCAGCTCGATGTTGTCGCTGATGTTGTAGCCAACGCCGGCGATCAGCTGCCAGGCGAAGGCATTGTCCTTGAAGTCGTCAGCATCGAGATCATCATCAGGCTCGAACTTCGACCAGGCCCAGCCAAGGCCGCCGCCGAGATAGGCGTCCCAGCGCCCACCCATGGTCGGGTTCCACAAGGCGTTGCCCATGAGCGACCAGACGTTCAGATCACCGTCGGCATCGAGGTCAATGTCCCCGTCACTGCCACCGAAGTCTGCGCTGATTTCATCGATGCCGGCCGTCTTGTAGCCGAGCTCGGCCTCAACCCGGAACTGTCCAAAATCGTAGCCGCCGATGATGTCGCCATCGAACCCCATGTCGTGCTCGATGTCCCATTCATAGTCGTATGTTGAGCCGTCATATTCATATCCAAAGTCGACCTCGGTATCGCGGGGGAACCAAAGTCCCGCCTCGATCCCGACATAGCCTGCTCCGTCCGTCGTCGCCGCCGCCGGACTGGC
>DATFEO010000014.1:0-18518 GCA_035250985.1 Sphingomicrobium sp.
CATTTGCGTATTCGCGTTGGGTTCTGCGCGCTCCATTGTTCGCTCGTGGCCTTCCGGGATCTCGTGTTCCCCAGCCCCGAAACACCCGGAAGGCCGTCAACCTGCATTTCAAGGCGCGGCAGGACTGCGCGAGGAAACCACACCGTTGCTATCGATATTGCCGCACAGCGCAGTTCAGCTCGCCCGCAAATACAACCCTAGACGGCCGCGAACATGGGGATGGTGCCCAGGAGAGGACTCGAACCTCCACGCCCTTGCGAGCGCCAGCACCTGAAGCTGGTGCGTCTACCAATTCCGCCACCTGGGCACAGATGATTTGGAAATCAGTCAGGTAGGGCGCGCGATTTGGCGACGGCGGCCCCGCTTGTCAATGCGGTTCGAGCGGGGCTAGGGCCCATGGCCATGTACGACAGGAAAAGCGGCCTGGTGACGGTCTTCGGCGGCGGCGGGTTCATCGGCCGCTATGTCTGCGAGGCCCTGTTCAAGACCGGCGTTCGCGTGCGTGTTGCCGAGCGCAACCCGAGGCGCGCCTTCTTCCTGCAGCCGCTCGCCGCCATCGGCCAGCTCGACCTGGTCCGAGCCGACGTCACGCAGCGCGAATCGGTTGCCAGGGCAGTCGAAGGCGCCGGCGCTGTCATCAACCTCGTGGGCATCCTCGACGGCGCCTTCAAGGCGGTCCACGTCGATGGCGCCGCCAATATTGCCGAGGAGGCAAAGCGGGCCGGCGCGAGTGCACTCGTCCATATCAGCGCCATCGGCGCCGATCCTGAGAGCCCGTCCCGCTACGGCGCCAGCAAGGGCCAGGCAGAGGCGAAGGTGCGCGCGGCCTTCCGCGGCGCGACCATCGTCCGACCCAGCCTGCTTTTCGGCCAGGAGGACCGGCTGACCAACCGCTTCGCCAAGCTGATGAGCCTGTTACCGGTCTATCCGGTTATCGCGCCGAGGACGCGCTTCCAGCCGGTCTATGTCCGCGACCTCGCCCGGGCGATCGCCGCCGCAGCGCTCGATCCCCGGACCCACGCCGGCAGGAGCTATGAGATCGCCGGGCCGGAAGTCATGAGCATGCGGCAGCTGACCGAGGCGATTGCCCACTTGTCCGGCCAGTCGCCGATGCTCGTCGACATGCCGAATGTCGTCGCCGAGGCCTTGTCCTATCTCGGCTTCCTGCCGGGCGCGCCGCTGACCCGCGACCAGTGGATCATGCTCCAGAGCGACAATGTCGCGGCACTGAAATCGGCCGGGCTCGACGCCTTCGGCATCCCGCCGACACCGCTGGCGGCCGTCGCGCCGGAATGGCTGGTGCGCTTCCGTGAAGGCGGCCGCTTCGCCGCCCGCCGAGAATCCTCGGTCGCATAGGTGCCCGTTCTCCTGCTTGTCCTCATCCTCGGCATTGTCGAGGGGGTCACCGAATATCTGCCGGTGTCGTCAACCGGGCATTTGATCCTGGCGACCGAACTGATGGGGTATGACGCCGACCGCTGGGCGCTGTTCAATATTGCCATCCAGCCGGGCGCGATCCTGGCGATCGTCATCCTCTATTGGCGGACTTTCTGGGACGTGCTGACCGGCCTGTTCGAGCGTAGCCCCAGCGCCTGGGCGTTCACCCGCAACATCCTCGTCGCCTTCTCCCCGGCGGTCGTCCTCGGCCTGGCGATTGGCGATTACGTCGAGCTCCTGCTGGGCAATGCCACGGTCGTCGCCTGGGCGCTGATCATCGGCGGCTTCGCCATCATCGCCGTCGAGCGCTTCGCCAGGCCGGAATATTCGGGCGGCGTCGCTGAGATGAGCCTAAGGCAATCGGCGCTGGTCGGCATCGTCCAATGCCTCGCCATGATTCCCGGCGTCAGCCGCTCCGGCGCGACCATTCTCGGGGCGATGGGCCTCGGCATCGATCGCCGCACAGCCGCCGAGTTCAGCTTTTTCCTGGCGGTGCCGACGCTCACCGGAGCAACCGTGCTCCAGCTCTACAAGCATGGCGCCGGCATCGGCAGCGACATGGTCGGCTACATCCTGCTGGGCGCATTCGTGTCATTCGTGGTCGCGGTTTTGGTGGTAAAGGCCTTCCTGGCGGTTATCACCCGCTTCGGCTTCGGGCCCTTCGCCTGGTATCGAATCCTCATTGGCGCGGCCGCGCTGGTCTGGGTCGGAGCGCGCTAAACCTTTCCAACCGCTGTTCTTTTGCCGATAATGGCACGCGATTCGAAAGGAAACCGCCATGCGTACCCTCGCGGTCCTGCTTCCATTTGCCCTGCTGGCTGCACCCGCAACCGCCGCCGAGCGGCAGCGCGACGGCGATTTCGAGATCCCCGCCGAGCTGACCGATCCGGCCATGGCCGAAACGCTCGGCACAATGCTTGGCGCGATGACCAGGGCGATGATGGACATTCCGGTTGGCGAGGTGCAGGCCGCGGTCGAGGGCCGCGAGCCGAGCGCCGCCGACAAGGCGCGCACCCTGCGCGACGTGACCGGCCGCGATCCGGACTTTGAGCGCAAGGTCGAAAGGCAGATCGCCGAGGCGGTTCCGCGCATGCAGGCGGGGATGAAGGCGATGGCGGCATCGCTGCCGGCCATGGCCAAGGCGCTCGAGCAGGCGGCCGAGCAGATGGAAGGCAGCATCGACCGCGCCACGGCGAATATGCCGACTCCAGGCTATCCCAAGCGCTAGACGGCGGCGCCCGCCGCGCTAAAGCTGCCGCTGCATGTGGCAGCTTTACCAATTCCCGCTCTGTCCCTTTTCGCGGAAGGTCCGGCTGGTTCTCGGCGAGAAGGGCATCGCCCATGAGCTGGTGCGCGAATATCCGTGGGAACGACGCGACGAGTTCGTCGATCTCAACCCCGCCGGCGAGACGCCGGTGCTGATCGACAGCGATGCCGGCACGGTGCTGATCGGCAGCCAGCCGATATGCGAATATTTCGACGAGACCAACGCCAAAATGCCGATGATTCATGGCAATGCCGTGCTGCGCGCCGAGATCCGCCGCCTCACCGAATGGTTCGACGAAAAGCTCTTCCGGGAAGTCGTCGAGCCGTTGATGCACGAGCGGATGCGCAAGCGGCTGGTGTCGAGCGAGTCTCCCGACACGCGTATCCTGCGTGAGGCGATGCGGGTCGCCAACGGCCACCTCGACTATATGGATTATCTGCTCGACCACCGCCGCTGGCTGGCCGGCGCGGGTCTCAGCCTCGCCGACTTCACCGCCGCTGCGCACCTCAGCGTCATCGATTATCTCGGCGCCGTCGACTGGCGCGGGCACAAGCAAACCAAGGATTGGTATGCCGTCATGAAGTCGCGCCCCGCCTTCCGCCCTCTCCTCGGCGAGCGGATGGAAGTGATCGTTCCGCCGTCGCACTATGACAAGGTCGATTTCTAGCGTCGGATTCGGAACGCTCGCGGAACGATTAATCGATTGTCGCCCAGCCGCACGAAGCTTGCGGCAGGCGGATTCGACGCTTCATCCCAAGCCGGGTTAACTCTCTGTCTGCTCGTGATTTTTTCTCCGGGGGGAGGGAGCGATGAATTTCCCACTATTCAGTTTCGGCTCCCGCGACCTGGCGATCGACCTGGGGTCGGCGAACACCGTTGTCTACCTGCGCGATCGGGGTATCGCCATCCAGGAGCCCTCCGTTGTCGCCCTCGAATATGGCAGCGGTGGGCCACCGAAGGTTCGCGCCGTCGGCGACGATGCCAAGCTGATGCTCGGCAAGACGCCCGCCAACCTGCGCACCATCCGTCCGCTGCGCAACGGGGTTATCGCGGACCTCGAAGTCGCCGAGCAGATGATCAAGCATTTCATCGCCAAAGCGCTCGGCGGGCGCGGCCGCATCGGCAACAAGACGGAGGTGGTGATGTGCGTGCCGTCGGGCTCGACCAGCGTCGAGCGCCGGGCGATCCGCGACGCAGCCTCCAATGCCGGAGCGAGCCATGTCCGCCTGATCGAGGAACCGATGGCGGCGGCGATCGGCGCCGGCTTGCCGGTCGTCGACCCGATCGGATCGATGGTCGTCGATGTTGGCGGCGGCACGACTGAGGTCGGGGTGATCTCGCTTCAGGGCCTCGCCTACAGCCATTCCGAGCGGGTCGGCGGTGACAAGATGGACGAAGCCATCATGTCCTATGTGCGCCGCACCCATAACCTGCAGATCGGAGAGGCATCCGCAGAGCGTATCAAAAAGGAGATCGGCGTCGCCCGCGTGCCAACCGACGGGCGCGGGATGACCGTGGTCGTCAAGGGGCTGCATGTCGAGAAAGGCGTGCCGCGGGAAATCGAGCTTAGCCAGGCGGAGATCGCCCGGGCGCTGAGTGAGCCTGTAGCGAGGATCGTCCACGCGGTGCGTGAGGCGCTCGAACATACCGAGCCGGAAATCGCGGCCGATATCATCGATGCCGGCATCACGATGACCGGGGGCGGCTCGCTTCTCGAGGATATCGATGGGGTGCTGGCCGACGAGACGGGGCTGCCCGTCACCGTTGCCGACAATCCGCTGCAATGCGTCGCGCTCGGCGCCGGGCAGACGCTTGAGGATCCCATCTACCGAAGCGCGCTGCAGCTGGCCTGAGCGACTAGGCCGAAAGCGGCTCACCTTCCGGAGCGCCGCGGCCGAGGCGGTCGGGCAGCGGCTCGGCCATCGGCGTGAAGGCGAGGCTCACCGAATTGATGCAGTAACGCTCGCCGGTCGGCGGGGGCCCGTCGGGGAAAACGTGGCCCTGGTGGGCGCCGCAGCGGGCGCAGACGATCTCGGTGCGGACCATGCCGTAACTGGTGTCGCGAATATATTCGAGATGGTCCGCCGAATAGGGCGTGGTGAAGCTCGGCCAGCCGGTTCCGCTTTCGAACTTGGCGCCACCTTTGAACAGGGGCAGGCCGCACAGCCGGCACGTATAAACCCCGGCCCGCTTCTCATCCAGGAAGACGCCGCAGAAGGGCGCCTCGGTGCCATGCTCGAGCAGGACGTGCCGCTCCTCGTCGCTGAGGTCGGCCTCCAGCGAGCGGCGCTCGTCATCGGTCGGCGGCGTGAGATCGAATTGGATGGTGGTGACGTCGGTCATGGCCCGCCTCCATAGCAGGATTTGCGGGCGGCGCACCGAGGCGCTGCCCGAACCCCGGTTTAACGAAGCGACCGGAACGCCGTCCTCAGCTCTTCCACCAGATATTCCGGCTGCTCAAAGGCGGCGAAGTGGCCGCCCTTGGGTTGTTGGCCGTAGTGGATGAGCTTGGGATAGACGCGATCAGCCCAACTGCGCGGCACCGGATAGAGCTCGTCGGGGAACCGGGTTACCGCGATCGGGGTGGCAACTCCGAAGGGCTCGAAGAAGTGGACATTGTTCTTCTCGATGCCGAAACCCGACGAGGTGCGCGGCAGCGCCTCCCAGTAGAGGCGCGCTCCGGAGATCGCCGTATTGGTCAGCCAGGTGATGGTGATGTTGTCGAGCACATCGTCGCGCGACAGGCCTTCGGTCACGCCATCGAAGGCGCGGGCAATCATCCGGTAGCTCGAAATGTCGTGGTCGAGGAACCAGGCGGCGAGGCCGATCGGGGAATCGGCGATCCCGTACAGTGTCTGCGGACGGTGGCCCATCTGGTTCGCGTAAGCGAGACCGTGGTAGAAGAAGACCTCCAGCCGTTCATAGGCGCGGCGTTCCTCGTCCGACAGGCCGGCGGGCGGCCCGTTGTTGTCGCGCAGGGCCTGGAAAATCTCCGGTGGCACGGTCGATGGCATGTTGGTGTGGACCGCCACCAGTCCCTGTGGCGCTATCACGGCGAGGAGCTCGGTCATCAACGCGCCCCAGTCACCGCCCTGAGCGACAAAGCGATCATAACCGAGGCGCTTTACCAGCGTGATCCACGCCTGGGCGATGCGCGGCGGGTTCCAGCCGGCTTCTGTTGGCCGTTCCGAAAATCCGTATCCCGGCATCGATGGGATGATGACGTCGAACGCGTCGGCCTCGGTGCCGCCATGAGCGGTCGGGTCGGTTAGCGGTTCTACGATCTTCAATTGCTCGACGATCGAACCCGGCCAGCCATGGGTGATGATGATCGGCAGCGCATTCTCATGTTTTGACTTCACGTGGATGAAGTGGATGTCGAGGCCGTCGATTTCGGTCATGAAATTGGGAAAGGAATTCAGCCGCGCCTCGCACCGGCGCCAATCATATTCGTTGGCCCAATAATCGGCGAGCTTCTGCATGGTCGCCAGCTGCACGCCCTGGCTGTCGTCATCGACCGTTTCGCGGTCGGGCCATCGGGTCGCCTGAATGCGCCGCTTCAAGTCCGCGAGATCCTCGTCCGACGCGCGATAGCTGAAAGGTCGTATCGCCGTGTCGCCCGCCGGCTCGGCGAGGATGATGGTCTCTTTCGGCGTTGCCGAGGTCGGCTCGGTTTGCCTCGTTTCGGGTGAAAGGACGTCGGCACCGCCGGGGGGAGTCTTGGTGTCGGCCATGAGGGTTCTCCGCTCTCAAGGGGGCACGCGAACAAGACGCGTGACACGGCCGTTCAAGAAGCGGATGCGCAACCGGCAGAGCGGCCCGTGAATGCCCCTGCGCCTCGCCATTGAGTCGGTCAATAGACCGACTCCGAACATTATGCGCAGCGCGCTGCGACCAGGTAATTGAGGCTCAAATCCTCGCTGAGATGCAGCCCGCGGCTCGGTGAAAAGCCGATGCCCTCGCAGTCGATGGCGGCAAGGCCGGCGGCCGCCATCATCGCCTTCATTTCTTCGGGCGTGATGAACTTCCCGTGGTCGTGCGTGCCCTTGGGGATCTGGCCGATGCCTTCGGCGATGGTGACCATCAGCAGCTTCGACCATGCCGTCCGGTTGGGCGTCGACAGGATCATCAGGCCGCCGCGAGCCAGCCGCGCTGCCAGGCTGTTCAAGAACGCCTGCGGATCGGCGACATGCTCGATCACCTCCATCGAGGTGACAAGATCGAAGGTGCCGTCCATGTCCTCGACGGCGGCGTAACGATAGTCGATCTCCAGCCCCTGCCCGCCCGCATGCGCCTTCGCGACCTCGATCAGTTCCGGCGCGGCGTCGATCGCCGTGACCTTCGCTCCCAGGCGCGCCAGCGGCTCGGCGAGCAGGCCGGCGCCGCAGCCGACGTCGAGCGCGCTTTTTCCCTCGAGCGGCCGCAAGCCGTGCTCGTCGCATTGCCAGTGCTGGTCGATCATGTCGCGGACATAGGCCAGCCGCACCGGATTGAGCTTGTGGAGCATGCGCTCCGAGCCGTCCGGATCCCACCAGTCGCCGGCATGGGAGGCGAACTGGCGAACCTCGTCGGCAATGACGCTGCTGCTTGTCTCGGCCATGCGCGCCTCCTAACAGGGCGCGCCCGCAACCCCAAGGAACAAGCGCGAGACACATGGCCCGCATCGTCATGAAATTCGGCGGCACGTCGATGGCGGGCATCGAGCGCATCCGCAACGTGGCGGCGCGGGTGAAGCGCGAGGCGGATGCCGGCAACCAGGTTGCGGTGGTCGTTTCGGCCATGGCCGGCGAGACCGACAGGCTAGTGCAATTGTGCCGTGAGGCGGCGCCGCTCTACGATCCGCGCGAATATGACGTGGTCGTCGCCAGCGGCGAGCAGGTAACCAGCGGGCTGCTGGCGATGACGCTTCAGGGCATGGGGCTCAACGCCCGTTCCTACATGGGTTGGCAACTGCCAATTCGCGCCTCGGGCCACGCCGCCGCGCTGATCGAGGGAATCGATGTCGACGTCCTCGAGAGGGTGTTCGAGAATGACGGCATCGCCGTCATCCCCGGCTTCCAGGGCGTCACCAGCGAAGGTTCGGTGGCGACACTGGGCCGCGGCGGCTCCGACACATCGGCGGTAGCGCTGGCCGCGGCGATGAAGGCCGACCGGTGTGACATCTACACCGACGTCGACGGCGTCTATACGACCGACCCGCGCATCGTTCCCAAGGCCAGGAAGCTCGACTTCGTTACTTATGAGGAAATGCTGGAGCTGGCCTCGGTCGGCGCCAAGGTGCTGCAGACCCGCTCGGTAGGGCTCGCCATGCGTTACGGCATGCCGATCCAGGTCCTCTCCTCGTTCGAGGACCGCCCGGGCACGCTGATTGCCGGCGAGGAGGCCATCGAAGGGAGACACATGGAACGCAACATCATCACCGGCATTGCCCACGACCGTAACGAGGCTCTGGTCACCTTGGTCGACCTGCCCGACCGGCCCGGCGTCGTAGCGTCGATCTTCTCGCCCCTCGCCAAGGCCAACATCAACGTCGACATGATCGTCCAGTCGGTGCGGCAGGCCGGCGACCAGAGCGATCTCGCCTTCACGGTTCCGAATGCCTCGCTGGCCCATGCGGTCGCCGAGCTGGAGAAAGTAAAAGCGGAGATCGGCTTCCGCGACATCCTGACCAACATGGAAATCGCCAAGGTCAGCGCTGTCGGCGTCGGCATGCGGTCCAATGCCGGCATCGCCGCGCGAATGTTCGAGGCGTTGGCCGAGCGGCGCATCAACATCCTCGCCATCACCACTTCGGAGATCAAGGTCAGCGTGCTCATCCCAGAGGAATATACTGAGCTGGCCGTGCGAGTTCTGCACAGCGCCTTCGGGCTCGACGCCGAGGCCGACAATGCGGGAGCGGCGGCATGAGCGGCGAAGGGCTGATCGCCGATCCCCGCGCCGTCCACGGCAGCGAGGGCCACGAAAAGCTTAAGCAGCTGATGCACCGCGGCACCGAGTTCCTCGGCTGCGACATCGCCATCATGGGCGGGGCCATGAGCTGGGTCAGCGAGCGCAACCTGGTCTCCGCCATTTCCAACGCCGGCGGCTTCGGCGTGATCGCCTGCGGAGCGATGACTCCCGAGCTGCTGGACACCGAAATCGCCGAGACCAGGGCGCGGACTGCGCGGCCCTTCGGCGTCAACCTCATCACCATGCATCCCCAGCTGAGCGAGTTGATCGACGTCTGCGCGAAGCATGGGGTGGGCCATGTCGTCCTCGCCGGTGGCCTGCCGCCCGGCGGAGCCATCGAGCGGATCAAGTCCAGTGGCGCCAAACTGGTCTGCTTCGCGCCGGCCCTCAGCCTCGCCAAGAAACTGACGCGATCGGGCGCCGATGCTTTGGTCATCGAGGGGATGGAGGCGGGCGGCCATATCGGGCCGGTGTCGACTTCCGTGCTGGCGCAGGAAATCCTGCCGCATATCGCCCATGACATGCCGGTATTCGTTGCCGGCGGGATCGGCCGCGGCGAGGCGATCGCGGCCTATCTCGAAATGGGTGCGGTCGGGGTCCAGCTCGGCACCCGCTTCGTCTGCGCGCACGAGAGCATCGCCCACCCCAACTTCAAGAAAGCCTTCATTCGAGCCTCTGCGCGCGATGCCATTCCGTCTGTCCAGATCGACCCGCGCCTGCCGGTGATCCCGGTGCGAGCGCTCAAGAACCAGGAGATGGTCAACTTCGCCGCCAAGCAGCGCGAGGTCGCCGACCTGCTCGACAAGGGCGAGATCGAGATGGTCGAGGCACAGCTGCAGATCGAGCGTTATTGGGCAGGCGCGCTCCGCCGGGCGGTAATCGACGGCGACGTCGAGAGCGGCAGCGTCATGGCCGGCCAGTCTGTCGGGATGGTCAATCGTGAGGAGCCGGTCGCGGCGATCATCCAGGAGCTCGCGGACGAGGCCGCCGCTGCGCTGGAAAACCGCGGCTGAGGACAATCTTCACAAAAACAGTCTGTTTCTTTCAGGATTCCGGACCCGCCGACGATTAGCCCTGCCGCTCCAACAAGCGGAGAGGCTGAATGCGTGAATTATTGATCGTCGAAACCCGGGATGCGGCCGAGCATCGCGGCCCGGAGCGAATGGTGGAACTGGCGGCAGGCATGGTGAGAGTCGGTGTTCCGGCCACCATTTTCCTGACCGAGAATGCGGCTTTCGCGGCCCGCCATCGGCCGGATGGGCTCGCTGCGAGCGCGATCGCCGCCGGCGTTGCGGTCGCCGTCGACCGTTTCGCGCTGCACGAAAGGGCCATCGGCGAAACTGAGCTCGAGAGCGGGGTCGAACCGTCCAGCATCGACATAGTCGTCGAGCATCTGGCCGTCGGCAACTGCGTGATGTGGAGGTAGATATGAGCAAAGCGAAAACCATCTGCTTCGCGCTAATGGACCCGCCCTTCGAGGCGAGCCGGACGACGACTGCGCTACGCGCTATCGACGCCGCGCTCAGGCTCGGCGTCAACGTCAACGTCTTTGCCTATGAAGGCGCCGTGATGCTGCCGTTTCGGCACCAGCAGCCGCATTCAAACCCCGTGCACGGGCGCGATACGCAGGAAGAGGACCATCCCCTTCCGCGCGAATGGGTCGCGGGCCTTATTCGGACCGCCAGCGAGCGCGGCCTCAATTTCGAATGGGTGAATTGCGGCATGTGCGTAGACGAACGTGGCGCCGGCGACGCCATCGACGGCATCCTGCGCGGTGCGCCCGCTGATCTTTGGCGGCTGGCATCGGCGTCCGACAATACGCTGATCGTGCCCACAGCCTAAGGAATTTCTCTATGAAAATGCTGACCATCGTTTCGAGTGGCTACCGCGCCACAATCGAAGAGCAGGACGATACCATCGTCTGGCTCACGCACTGCCTGCGTAACGCTGGCGCAGACACCGACATGCTGTTGCTTGGGGCGGCGGCCAACTATCCGGTGAGCGGCCAGTCGATCATCCCGGTGTGCATCGGCGGCAGAGAGCAGCGGCACAGCCCGGAGATCCACAGCCAGGTTGCCGCTTTTGCAAGCAACGGATCGAAGGTGATGGTCCTAAGCAACGATCTCGAGGACCGAAGCATCGACCGCCGGCGGCTTCTCCAGCAGGTCGTCGTCGTCGACAGCAGCGATCTTCCGGAGTTGCTATCGGCCTACGACCAGGTCTGGCACTGGTAGGTCTTAGCAGGGGCGTCCGCGGATCGATCGCGCGATGCGCTCGAACCGCGGATGCCCCTTGTAACCCTGGAAGTCGGGATCCCTTTCCAGCCACCGGCTGTGATTCCATCCCGCGTCGACCACCTCCTCGAGCAGATCGAGCGCGGTTCGGCTTTCGCCGGCGCGCGCGAAGGTACAGGCCAAATGGTAGCACGGCTCATGGCCGGCCGCCGCCTTTTCGAGCGCGATATAGGCCGGGTCCGTCTCGCCGAGCTGGAACCGGGCGCGCGCGTCGGCGCACATCGCCCGCTTATCATCCGCCGCGATGAACGGCGCTGCACGGCCGATCGTCACTGCGAAGTTGCGCCGCGCCAGCTGTTCGTGGCCCAGTATCTGCCGGGCTTTGCCGGCGAGCATCAGCGCATGATAGTCGTCGGGCTTCAACGCCGCGGAACGCTCGAGCATCGGCGCTGCGAGGTCGATGTCGAGCTCGGCGAAGCAGGCACGGCCGAACAGATAATGCGTATCGCCGCAGTCGGGCTTCAGCTGCAAGGCTCGCGCGAACTGCCGCCGGCCGCGCTCGAACTTGCCGTTGATCGCGTAGATCAGGCCTTCGACCGCATAGGCTTCCGCCAGATCGGGATCGATCCGCTTTGCCGCGTGGCAATGCAGGAGCGGCTCCTCGAGCGTGCCGCCGTCGGGCTCGTAATAGGTCTTCAGGAACGTCACGGCTTTCGCCAGGCCGACATGAGCCGGCGCGTAGTCTGGGTTGCGTTCCAGTATCGCACGAAACTTTTCCGCCGCCGCACGGGTGTTGGTCTTGTGGCCTCGCTCGAACAGCGCCGCAGCCTCGAGAAATGCGGCGTAGCAATCGAGATTGAAAACCCCGTCGCGACCGCTCGCCGCATCATTGTCGACGATCTCCACCGACGAAAGCAGGCGATAACCGGTCTTGTGAATCGTCTCGATGACGGTCGATGACTGGAAGTCGTCCCGCATCGCCCGCCGGAGCTCGGCGACGGCGTGGGTGAGGACCTCCTCGCCAACCGTGACGTTGGGCCAAACCCGCTCCAGCAGCGCATCGCGCGACCAGACCTGCCGCGGCGTTTCCGCCAGTGCGCTGAGGACCGCGGCGGCCTTCGGCGACAGCCGGCCCTCACCCATGGCGCCGCAAATGCGCCGCGTCGCGGGGTCGAAAATCCAGTCGGCGGGGTGCGTCATGCGTTGCCTGCTTTGCGAGGGTAACCCGTTCAAGAAGACGAACGGCGCACCGTTAGCACGGCGGCAGGGAAGAGGTGAAGCGGAAGGCCGTAGCGTTCCATTCCTTGCGGCTGCGAAATCGTGGAAACCAAGTCCTAACGCGCGCGTTCAGCGGCCATCCCAAGAAACAACATATGTTAAAGCCGCGATGACGCCGACTGACACCCCGAGCCTGCTGGACCTGGACCAGACGCGAACCGAATTGCGCGAGTGCCTCGAGACCAGCCGCGCGATCGTTCGCCAAACTCGCGAGCTCATCGAACTGACCGAATGCGAGGCGCCCTACGCCGCCAACGACAATGACGGCGACCGCGGGCTCCCGACTTAAGGAATCCCTGGCGTGACAGGCACGCGGCGCATCTGATAGCGCTGCACTTGATGCCGCTCACTGCCGCCACGTCCGCCCGGGAAATCCTGACGGGCCTTCACGATTTGATGGCACGGCGTGGCTCGGCCCAAGCCAAGCTCGACCATGTCGTCGACCTGATCGCCGAGGCAATGCGCAGCGAGGTCTGTTCGATCTACTTGTTGCGCAACAATAAGCTTGAGCTGTTCGCCACCCACGGCCTGCGCAAGGAAGCGGTACACGTCACTCGCCTGGCCATGGGTGAGGGCCTGGTCGGCACCATTGCCGCCGATGGGCGCGTCCTTAACCTGGCCGAGGCAGCCAGCCACCCCGCTTTCGCCTACCGGCCGGAGACTGGCGAGGAGAGCTTCCACAGCTTCGCCGGCGTTCCCATCGTCCGCCGAGAAAGCGCGATTGGCGTTCTCGCCGTCCAGCATGCCGAGCCGAGGCGCTACGAAGACGTCGAGATCGAGGCCTTGCAGACCGTGGCGATGGTGCTGAGCGAGCTGATCGCCAATTCGCGGCTGGTCGACGGCTCGCGCGCGGCGCGCAGCGAGAGCGGCCCGGTACGGATGGCAGGGCTCAAGCTGGTGGTCGGCATGGCCAAGGGGGCGGCAGTTTTCCACCAGCCCAAGGTCACGGTCGAGCATACGGTCGCGGAAGACGTCGAAGCTGAGCGGGCCCGCGTCTATTCGGCCTTTCGCCGCATGCGCGAGCAGATCGACGCAATGACCAAGGAGGCCGAGTTCGGGACGGCCGGCGAGCACCAGGAGGTCCTCGAGACCTACAAGATGTTCGCCTATGACGAGGGCTGGTCGCGGCGCATCAACGAGGCGATCGATTCCGGGCTCACCGCCGAAGCGGCAATCGAGCGCGTGCAGCAGCGGACACGCGCCCGAATGCAGGAAATCGATGACCCACTGCTGCAGGAACGGATGCACGACCTTGAGGATCTCTCGAACCGCCTGCTGCGCATCGTCTCGGGCCGAATGGGGACGGCGGCGCAGACCGGCCTTACCCGCGACAGCATCCTCATCGCCCGCAATCTCGGCCCCGCCGAGTTGCTGGAATATGACCGGCGGCGCCTCAAGGGGGTTGTCCTCGAGGAAGGCTCGCTGACGGCTCATATGACAATCGTCGCGCGGGCGATGGGCGTCCCGGTGGTCGGGCGGGTCGGCGATATTCGCCACGTCGCGAGCGAAGGCGACACCGTCCTCGTCGACGGGGACAATGGCACTGTCGTCGTCCGGCCGACGCGCCCTCTGACCAACGCCTTCGAAACTCGCATGGCGATGAGCCAGAAGCGCCGCGCCGAATATGCGTCGCTCAAGAACCAGCCGGCCATCACGACCGATGGCGAACAGGTGACGCTGATGGTCAACGCCGGCCTCGCCGAGGACGCCGCCGCTCTCGACCTGGCGGGTGCCGACGGCATTGGCCTGTTCCGCACCGAATTCCAGTTCCTGATCGCTGCCCAGCTACCGGGACGCGAAAGCCAGCTTCGGCTCTACAAACAGGTGCTCGATGCCGCCGGTGACAAACCGGTGATCTTTCGCACCGTCGACATCGGCGGCGACAAGGCCCTGCCCTACCTGACCGACGAGAAGGACGAAGCGGAGAACCCTGCCATGGGCTGGCGTGCGCTGCGCCTCAGCCTGGAGCGCACGACCCTGATGAAGGCGCAGGCCCGGGCGCTCATAGAGGCGTCGCAGGGCCGGGTCCTGAGGGTCATGTTCCCGATGGTCTCCGAGCCTTGGGAATATGAGGAAGCGCGCGCCTTGTTCGAGGAGCAGATGGCCTGGTCCAAGAAAGGCCGGCGGCCGGTCCCGGCGTCGATCGAGTTCGGGGCGATGCTGGAGGTGCCGAGCCTGGCCGAAATGCTGGATCAGTTGCTGCCACGCATCGATTTCCTGTCGATCGGCACCAATGATTTGACTCAATTCCTGTTCGCCGCCGACCGCGCCGACCCGCGCCTTGCAGAGCGCTACGACTGGTTGAGTCCGGCAATCCTGCGCTTCCTGCGGCGCGTCGTCGGTCAGGCGGAAGAAGCCGGCGTGCCCGTGCGCATCTGCGGGGAAATGGGTGGCCGGCCGCTCGAGGCCATGGCTTTGATCGCCATCGGCATCACCAATTTCTCGATCACGCCGGCGGCCATCGGACCGGTCAAGGCGATGGTGAGGTCACTCGATGCGGGCGCCGCCAGGGCGCGGATGGAGAAGCTGCTGGCCAAGCCGCCGAAGGATATGCGCAAGACGCTTCACGACTGGGCGAAACGGCATAGGGTCGCGCTCGGCTGACGCTCGGGCTTATTGGTTGACAGGGGCCCGAACGGCCCCGAAAACGCCGTTGGATTCCCGAACTTTGTGGCTCCCGGGGGAAATCAATGGACGATGCTGAATTGGTCGATGAAGGCCAGGTTCCAATGTCGGTCGGCGAGCGCCTGCGCGAGGCCCGCGAGGCGGCAGGGCTGAGCCTCGAAGACATCGCCACATCGACGCGAATTCCGACTCGCCATCTTGAAAGCCTCGAAACCGGCGATTTCTCCCGGCTGCCCGCTCCTACCTACACCATCGGCTTCGCCAAGAACTACGCGGGCGCCGTTGGCCTGGACCGGGCCGAGATCGGCGAGCAGCTGCGTACTGAAATGGGCGGGACACGGCCGATTTCGACGACTGCCGACGTGTTCGAACCGGCGGATCCGGCGCGCGCCATGCCCAAATGGCTGATCTTCGGCGCTATCGGCGGCATCCTGATGGTCGTCCTGCTTTTCAACTGGTTGAACAACCGCTCGCTGGAGCAGCCAGACGAAGCCGTCCAGGCGAATGAGGTCGCCGCCGCTCCGCAGCAACCCGCCGCGCCGCCGCCAGTGGCCCAGCAGCCCGTTGCCCTCACCGCGACCGACCAGGTTTGGCTCGAAGTGAAAGACGGTGCGGTCATCCTGAAGCAGGGCGAGCTTGCCTCCGGTGAGCGCTATGACGTCCCATCCAATGCGGTGGCGCCGACGCTGACCACCGCCAAGGCGGGGGCGCTGCGTATCACCGTTGGGACGACCGTCGCGCCGCCGGTCGGCCCGCCAGCCGAGAAGATAACCGTGAGCTTGAAGCCCGACGACCTCCTGCGGCCGCGGCCGGCAGTTGCGGAAGTTGCGCTGCCCGCCTCGCCTCCGCGCGCGACTGCGCCAGCCCGGGCGGAGCCTACTCGCCGCGCTAACCCGCCAGCGACACAGCCAGCCGCCTCGCCCGCGACCAATACGGCACAGGCGAATTCGACCGAGCCGGCGCCGCCACAGCAATGATGTTCATCCTGGCGAAAGCCCACTCGGGTGAACCTGCCTTCTTCCAACCAACACCATTCAGGGACTGACATGCGACTGCCCTTGTTCGCTTCTTTCGCCGCACTTGCTGCTTTCGCCATCGCGCCGGCAGACGCCCAGCGCCGGCAACCGACACCAGAACAGCGCATCGAACGGCTGGAGAAACAGCTCCGCCAGGTTCAGGGCCGAGTCTTCCCCAGAGGCCAGCCCGCCGACACGGCCGGGTACAGCGACGATCCGGCGGCGACGCTGACGATCACCAACCAGCTGTCGAACCGGCTCGATGCAATCGAACAGCAGATGTCGCAGATCATCCGCGCGTCGGAAGAGAATACCAATCGTCTGGCGACCATGGAGGCGGAGCTGGCGCGGCTGCGCGCCGACCAGGAACGCCGCCTGCGGGAGCTGGAGACTCGCGGCGTGACGCCCGGGGAAGCCACGGAAAGCGATGAACCGCCGGCGGCGGATTCCGCCGAGGCAGATCCATTCGACGTGCCTCCGCCCTCGCGGCCCAAGATCGAGACGCGCCGTGAGCCGGCGGAGGAGACGGCCGCCGCCAGGCCGGGCGACGCCAATTTTGAGGCCGCGGGCGAGGAAGCCTATGACCGCGGCTACCAGCTGTGGAACACGGGCCGCTACGACGAGGCAATCACCTCGCTCAGAGCCATGGCTTCGTCCTTTCCAGGCCATCGCCGGGTCAGCTGGGCGAGGAATCTTGCCGGCCGCGCCTTGCTGGACAAGGGCCAGCCCCGCGCCGCCGCCGAGGCGCTGCTCGCTAACTACCGCGCAGACCCGAAAGGGGAGCGGGCACCGGACAGCCTCTTCTATCTCGGCCAGGCCCTGATGAAGCTCGGACAGGGCAACCAGGCGTGCAAGGCCTACACCGAGCTCGAGGAGGTCTACGGCTCGACCATGCGCGCGCAGTTGCGGCAGCTGCTGCCCAGCGCCCGCCTTGAGGCTAAATGCGGCTAAAGTGCTAAGAGGGGCGCGTGACCGACGCGTTCGTCCCCGATCCCGATCTCATTGCTCGGTTCGAGGCTGATCTCGCGCCGCTGGCTAGCAGCGATGCCAAGATAGGCATCGCCGTCTCTGGCGGCCCCGACAGCCTCGCTCTGCTGCTCCTCGCCGCCGCCGCGCGGCCCGGACTCATCGAGGCGGCGACCGTCGATCATGGCCTGCGCAAGGAGAGCCCGGCGGAAGCCGAGTTCGTCCGCGGCATTTGCAGTTCGCTGGGCGTCCACCACGCGACGCTTCCGGTCAGCTTGCCGCCAGGCGCCAGCCTGCAGGCGCAGGCGCGCGCTGCGCGCTACCATGCGCTGGGCGAATGGGCGATCGAACGCGGCCTCGACGCGGTGGCGACGGCCCATCATGTCGAAGACCAGGCCGAAACGCTGCTGATGCGCATGGCCCGCGGCGCCGGGCTCGGAGGCCTCGTCGGCGTCCGCCAGACCCGGCCGCTGGAACCCGGCATCACCGTCATCCGCCCGCTGCTCGACTGGCGCCGGGAGGAGCTGGGGGCGATTGTCGCCGCCGCCGGCATCACGCCGGTCGACGACCCGGCCAATCGCGACCCGCGCCACGACCGCAGCCGCTTCCGCGGCATGCTGGCCGAAGCGGAATGGGCCGATGCCGAGCGACTGGCCGCGTCCGCGCGCTGGCTGGCCGAGGCAGACGAAGCGCTGGAATGGGCGCTGGTGCCCCTCGTCGAGACGCGCCTCGACCAACAGGGTACGACGCTCACCATCGACGCCGAGGGACTGCCACGCGAAATGCAGCGCCGGCTGCTGCTCGTGGGCTTCGACCGCATGGGCGCGCATCGCCCGCGGGGCCCCGAGCTCGACCGCGCGCGCAAGGCGCTCCGTGCAGGGAAGACCGCGACCCTTGCTGGACTGAAGCTGGAACCGGGGCCACCTTGGACTCTGTCACCCGCTCCACCGCGGCGATGAAACTAGGTCCGTTCCATTGTTATTAAGGCGAGAAAGCCTATTTTAAGCGACGAACAAAAGAGGCGACGAACGTGAACGAGAAGAAGCCGACGAACCCCTGGACCAAGTCGCTGCTCATTTGGATGGCAGTGCTGCTCGGCCTAGTGCTGTTCGTGCAGTCGATCGGCGGCGGCCGCGCCGCGACCGGCGAGGCGGTGGCCTACTCCGACTTCGTCAACCAGGTCGACGAGGGCAATGTCCAGTCCGTGACCATCGCCACCTCGCCATCAGGCAACGCCACCATTACCGGCAAGCTCGACAACGGCCAAGCCTTCCGCACCACCGCGCCGTCGGACGCCAATGTTTCCGACCGTTTGATCGCCAAGGGCGTCGCCGTGCAGGTGAAGGCCGAAGAGCAGTCGAGCTTCTGGCTGATCCTGCTCTACCAGTCGCTGCCATTCCTGCTGATCCTCGGCATTAGCTTCTTCGTCATGCGGCAAATGCAGAAGAATGCCGGCTCCGGCGCCATGGGCTTCGGCAAGAGCCGCGCCCGCATGCTGACCGAGAAGCAGGGCAAGGTCACTTTCGCCGACGTCGCCGGCATCGACGAGGCCCGCGAGGAGCTGCAGGAAATCGTCGAGTACCTCAAGGACCCCGGCAAGTTCGCCCGGCTCGGCGGCAAGATCCCCAAGGGCGCGCTGCTGGTCGGCAGCCCCGGCACCGGCAAGACTCTGCTGGCCCGCGCCATCGCCGGGGAGGCGGGCGTGCCCTTCTTTACCATCTCCGGCTCCGACTTCGTCGAGATGTT